>JBCBIK010000028.1:0-36484 GCA_038524545.1 Cyanobacteria bacterium J06623_4
GAAAATCAGGGCACTAACTATAATTCAACGTAGTCTCGTTAAGTGGATGTACTGATTCCACCGCTTGCTTTGGTGTTTGGGCCAAATCTGAGGGCTTTTGGCAGTAAAGCAGGTGTCTGGGACGGTTAGCTTCCAGTTATAGTCACACGTTTGAGAAGACTGATGTCACGTAGCGCTCTATCATACCCGCGAATTAGGAACCAGGTATATCAGCCGCCGTTTTACCGTCTGCCCCATGTTTCGACTCGCTCTGCTTTTAAGCGCTTACTGGATGTTGTAGGTGCCTTGGTGGGGCTGGCTATTCTGAGCGTGCTGATTGTGCCCATTGCGATCGCCATCCGATTGGATTCTGAAGGTCCTGTTTTTTATTCACAAGAAAGGTTTGGCCTCCAGGGCAAGCCCTTCCGAATTTATAAGTTTCGCTCTATGGTGAGCAACGCTGATGCGCTGAAGGCCACCGTAAAAAACGAAGCTGAGGGCCTAATTTTCAAAAACACTGCTGACCCTCGGATTACTCGGGTTGGTCAGTTTCTTCGAAAGACCAGTCTGGATGAGTTTCCACAGTTCTGGAATGTGCTGAAAGGTGACATGAGTCTGGTGGGGACGCGCCCGCCGACGGCTGATGAGGTGAAGCACTACAGCGATCGCCACTGGAGACGGTTGGATGTGCGCCCCGGCATGACCGGTCAGTGGCAGGTAAGCGGTCGTTCGGCCATCAAGGACTTTGAAGAAATCGTCAATCTGGACTTGGACTATCAGAAGCTGTGGACGCCGCTGTACGACGTTAAGCTACTGGTTCAGACGGTTGTGACTTTGATTTCTAAGCGGTCTGGCGCTTACTAAACGCTCGGTTTCAGCTTTTTAGATCGTTTACAGGGGATAGGCAAAGATTTGTGCTCATCCCCTGTGCTTTTTTATCTACTCTTTTATTTACCCGCTCCAGTATTTACGCGATCCAGCGAGCGACGTCTTTGGCGTGATAGGTCAAGATGAGGTCTGCGCCGGAGCGCTTGAAGCTGGTCATGGTTTCCATGACGACTTTTTCTTCGTTTATCCAGCCGTTTAGCGCAGCCGCCTTCACCATGGAGTACTCGCCGGAGACGTTGTAGGCTGCGACGGGTAGGTTTGTCGCTTCTTTGACTCGCCAAATGATGTCCATGTAGGCCAGTGCGGGCTTCACCATTAGCATGTCGGCGCCTTCTGCGATGTCGAGGGCGATTTCTTTGAGGGCTTCTTGGCCGTTGCTAGGGTCCATTTGGTAGGTACGGCGATCGCCAAACTGGGGGGCCGACTCGGCAGCATCTCGGAAGGGGCCGTAGTAGGCAGAGGCGTATTTGGCTGCGTAGGACAAGATGGGAATATTTTCGAAGCCGCCTTCATCAAGGCCGGTGCGGATGGCCTGCACGAAGCCGTCCATCATGCCAGAAGGGGCAATGATATCGGCGCCTGCGTTGGCTTGGGAAACGGCTGTCTTTTTCAGCAGGTCAAGCGTGGGGTCATTGAGCACGCGGCCCGTTAGGTCGCCCACTTGCAGATAGCCGCAGTGGCCATGGTCGGTGTATTCGCACAGGCAGGTGTCGACGATGACGACCAGGTCAGGTACGGCTTTTTTGATGGCTTCTGTGGCCTTTTGAACGATGCCGTGATCGTGCCAGGCGCCGGTGGCTTCGGTGTCTTTTTCGGTGGGAATGCCGAATAGGATCACGGCGGGAATGCCTAAATCGTAGACCTCTTTGGCTTCTTCGACGATCTTGTCGACGGAGAGCTGGTAGACGCCGGGCATAGATTTGACCTCTTGGGCGAAAGTGTCACCGGGGACAGCAAAGAGCGGATAGATCAAATCGCTGGTGGTGACGATATTTTCGCGGACCATCCGGCGGAGGTTGGCGTGCGATCGCAAACGGCGGGGCCTGTGGGTCGGAAACATGAGATCAACGGGTACGGATGAAGATAAGTGTAGGCCCTGGCTTGGACTGAATTAAGTAGATTTGCGTAAAAGTAACGTTCTGTAAAAAATGAGGCGGATGGCCAACGCTGTAAACTGGTTAAACAGACGAGAGAAGGTGTTACGTGTTTGCTCCCTCTGAGCCGCTGTGGGCGCTAATCGGTTTGATTTTGACCATTGGCAGTACCTGGCTGGAAGCATTTATGTTCAAAGTGCCGTGGGGCGCATGGTGGAGCGGTAGCGGTGGCGGGCTTGAGGTGTATTCCCTGGGGGTGACGTTTCAGGTGGGTGCGGCGCTGTTTACTGGCTGCATGGGCGGCAAAAATGCTGCTGCGTTTTCTCAGATTGCCTACATTACCCTGGGAATTGTGCTGTATGAGCGGTTTGGCTTTGAGGTGTTTTCTCAGGGGGCAGGCGTTGGCTATTTGCGTGAGCCTAGCTTTGGCTATTTGCTAGGGTTTGCACCCGGGGGGTGGCTGTGTGGCTTGCTGGCCTTTCGCGCTAAGCGATCGCTAGAGCGGCTAGGGTTCGCCTGTTTGTGTGGGTTGCTGGTGGTGCACCTGTGCGGGCTGACCTATTTGGTGTTGGGACATTTGTTTCGGTGGATGCCGCCCACGCCTGCCTTAGGGGTGGCAATTATGGATTATTCAGTGGATCAGATTTTGGGACAAGGGATGGTGAGCTGCGCGATCGCGCTGATTGCCTGGGGCCTGCGAAGATTACTTTTTTATTGATGAAACCTAAGAACGCGTTATTTTGGCTTGTGGCGATTGTCGGCGTCATTCTTGACCAGCTCAGCAAGTGGTGGGTGGTGCAGCAATTTGACCTCGGAGAGAGCGTGACGCTCCTGCCCGGTATTTTGAACTTTACCTATGTGACTAATCCCGGCGCGGCTTGGAGCCTCTTTAGTGAGAATGGTGAGTGGCTGAAGTGGCTGTCGATGGTGGTGAGCGCGGCGCTGGCCCTGTATGGCTGGTTTGTGCGAATTCCTAACCGCTGGGAGGCGCTCGGCTACGGCTTTATTTTGAGCGGTGCCTTTGGCAATGGAATTGACCGAGTGCTGGCGGGTGAGGTCGTTGATTTTCTGCAGGTGTTTCCGGTGACGGGGTTCCCAATTTTTAATCTCGCGGATATCTGGATAAACGTGGGCATTATTTGCCTGTTGGTAATGGCGATTATCTTTCCCGATCCGCAGTCGAGTGATAGCCAGGGAGGGCGCAGGCGAGGGTAGCGGCATCCGAAATGTCTTTTGAGCAGTTTGTTGATCACCCTTGGTAGGTGGAGCGTTTGCCACATCGCCAGCCAGTTGCCAACTAAGCACTAGCTACCTGCAAAATTGTCGACTCTTACTCTCAGAAGAGTGCCCTTTCCTGGGACACGCTTTTTGAGATATCGCTTACTATGCAGACACTCCTGTATATAAGAGTTGGTCGCCTTACTTAATTTGTCTGCGTCTTTTTTTTAGCCTATGACTTCTCCGCCACCTCAGCCACCCAAAAGGCCTGAGCGCTCCGGTCAAAAGCCACGTTCAAATCGGCCTAAAACTTTCTTGGGCTCCATTACTCAGGCGTTTCAAACTGTTCAGGCCAATGTGGACTTTTCTAAAATTCCACTGAAGCCGAATGCCCGGGTGCCGAAGCTAGTGGTCGAAGCGGGGTCGAGCAGTCAGGCCAGTGAATATCCGCTGGTGGGTGAGCACTATATTTTGGGCCGCTCTTCTAAGTCTTGCGACATTGTGGTGCGCAGTCCGATTGTGAGTCAGACCCATTTGTCTTTGACGCGCGATCGCAACCGTCCGGGCAATCCCTTCGTGCTAAAAGATCAGGGCTCTACCAATGGCATTTACCGAAACAAAAAGCGCCTCTCTAAGCTGCCGCTCCGTCACGGCGATGTGCTCACCCTCGGCCCAAAGGAACTGGCCGACGCGGTCACCGTTCGCTACATTGACCCACCGCCCTGGTATATCAACACAATTCGCTATGGATTGTATGGTGCAACCGGATTGACGGGACTGCTGGCTTTTTGGATTGTGGGTTTGCAGTGGCCGAAAATAACGATCAATCCCTTCCCTGAATCGGTGCAGGGGCCGGTGCTGGTGACTGCCGAGGAGAATGGTACGAGCACACCGCTCAACGAGCTGCCCAATATTACTCACCGGGAAAATCAGCGCCTGGCAGACTATTCCCCCTACTTGCCCCAAGCCGTTGTCGCCTCAGAAGACACGCGGTTTTACTGGCATTTTGGCGTCGACCCCTGGGGAATTGCCCGAGCGCTGAAAACCAATGTCGCTGAAGGTACGATTCGAGAAGGGGCCAGTACCTTGACCCAGCAGCTGGCCCGCAATACTTACCGCGACTACGTGGGCACAGAAGACAGTGCGGCTCGCAAAATTCGAGAAATGGTGGTGGCCCTAAAGCTAGAGACCTTCTTTAGCAAAGATGCGCTCATGCTGCTCTATCTCAACCGGGTGTATCTCGGCAACAATCTCTATGGCTTTGAAGATGCGTCGCAGTTTTACTTTGGTAAGTCTGCCGGGGAGCTGAGCATCGCAGAGGCGGCGACATTGGTGGGAATTTTGCCTGCGCCGAATGCGTTTAACCCGGTGCAGGACTATCAGGCGGCGGTAGAGTATCGCGATCGCGTGATTGAGCGGATGGTCGCCCTCGGCATGATCAGCGCCGAAGAGGGTCGGCGGGCTCGGCGATCGCGCATCGAAATTAGTCCCAAAGCCCGCGAACAGCTCAAAAGCTCCAGAGCCCCCTATTTTTATAGCTATATATTCGACGAGCTAGATCAGGTCTTGGGAGAAGGCCTCGCCAGAGAAGGCAACTTCATCGTAGAAACCAGCCTCAATCTGGAGATGCAGGCCAAAGCTGAAAACACCCTGCGCGAAACCGTCAGCAATCAAGGTGCTCAGTATGGATTTTCTCAGGGCGCAGTTGTCACGCTCAACACCCAAAATGGTGAGATTGAAGCCTTGGTAGGCGGTGCCGACTATGCCAAAAGCCAGTTCAACCGCGCGACTCAGGCTCTAAGGCAGCCAGGTTCGACGTTCAAAGTCTTTGCTTACGCGTCTGCCCTAGAGCAGGGAATTTCTGCGGGTGAAACCTTCTCATGCAGCGATCTCAACTGGGGCGGTCAGTACTTTGCAGGCTGTCGCTCTGGCGGGGGCGCTTTGGATATGTACGCCGGGATGGCCCGCTCAGAAAACGTCGTGGCCCTGCGGATAGCCCAGGCAGCTGGATTGGATTCGATTGTGGCGTTAGCTAAGCGAATGGGTATTAATTCAGAGCTGCAGGCTTTGCCAGGGCTTGTGTTGGGGCAAAGCGAAGTGACGCCGTTAGAAATTACGGGGGCATTTGGGGCGTTAGCCAACCAAGGCGTATGGAATCGTCCTCACGGGATTCAGCGGGTGATTGACAGTAGCGACTGCGAAGATTTTAGTGACTTTTCTACCTGCCGGGTGATTTACGACTTTTCACAGAGTGCGGACGCTAGCCAGCCTGTGCTCGACCCTTACATTGCCAATACGATGGTCGGCATGATGCAGGGCGTAGTGCAAGGCGGCACGGGACGCAATGCATTTTTGGGTCGGGGGGAGGCCGGAAAGACAGGCACGACCAATGACAATGTAGATCTGTGGTTTATCGGTTATGTACCGCAGGATACGCTGGTGAGCGGTATTTGGCTCGGCAACGATGACAATAGCCCTACCTATGGCAGTAGTGCCCAGGCTGCCGACTTGTGGGGACGCTATATGAGCAAGGTGCTGCGCTAGTGGGTAAGCTGCTTCGCTAGAGCTACGGCAGGTAAACCCCTACGAATGAAGGGCAGGCGTCATTTGTGTCCTCTCTGCGTCCATGGGCGTAACGGTCTCTACAGCGGTTGGCTGATATCTGTAAAAATCGGTTTTGGCAGCTAGGGTATAGACTTCGACATGGTCTTTGCGGCCACGGAGTGGGGCAACGGTGAAGGGCTTGAGGGGAAACTTCTCCCTCGCGTGGACGCGCGTTTCAGCGCTGACTAAAACGTTGAAGTCCGCCGTGTCGGGTAGAGACTTAGTCATGGTTTCTAGGCGAGCGGCTACGTTGACCGTATCGCCAAACAGGGAGTAGTTTAGCCGGTTGCGATTGCCCACGGTGCCACCGACGAGGGGCCCGGTATGAATGCCGATGCCAAATTTGATAGTGGGGAGCCGCTGGGCGGTGAGCTGGCAGTTTAGCAAGGTTAGCCGGTCGTGCATTTCTATGGCTGCGGTGAGTGCGGCGATCGCATCGGCCTTAATTTCATCTGGGTGGGTTCTAGGAACGGGCGCACCAAAGACCGCCATGATCGCATCGCCAATGTATTTATCGACCATGCCGCCATTTTCCATAATGCAGTCCGTCATGGTTTCAAAGTATTGATTGAGCCAGGGCAGTAGCTTTTGCGATGGCAAAATCTCGGCGATGCCCGTGAAGCCTCGAATGTCCATGAACAGCACAGTCGCGGTGAGGTTTTGCGCGGCGAGTTCTCCCTGGTCGAGGATTTCGCCTTTGTGCCGCCAGATGAGTTCGGCGGTGCCCGGGGATACGTTCATAGAGAACAGTGCCATGAGCTGCTGCTTTTCTTGCTGTTCGTGTAGCTGCACGGCTAGGGCGCTGAGAAAGACGGTACCAATGGGAGCGGCGATGGGTAGCCACCAGCCAAGGGTAAATCCGCTGTAGGCGATCGCACTCCACAGCAGCGGAAACCCGACAACCGCCACCAGCCGACCAGATGCGTCTTGCCGTCTGAGTAGGTGACTGCCGCCAATGGCCAGCCCCACCAGTAGTAGTAGGGCCTGCCACTGGGGCAGCCGCCGCAGATAAGACTGGTTGAGCAAGTTATCGATCGTGGCTGCGTAGAGGTATACGCCACTGACCGGGGGAGACTTTTGAAAAGGTGTGCGCAGGGGATCAATTCCCGCTAGCGTTGCGCCGACCAGCACAATTTTGTTTTGAAAGACGCTGGCATCTACCTGACCGTTTACAACATCGGCATAGGAATAGGTTTGCAAATCGCCTGGACGGCTCGATTCGTAAGGCGCGGTCACTTCACCTGGCCAGTTGATCCACACCGTTTGCTCGGTTGGCAGCAGACGTTTGATAACGGTTTGGGGATCGATGACGAGAGACGTTGAGACTTCAGAGGGGTTGCTAATATCTGACAACTGCTTGAGGGCGCTCTGCTCGAAGGCGGAGGGAAAATGTCGCCGGGTGGAAGATTTTGGCTGGGTCGCGTTGTGAGCCGAAGCGGTGGGTTGTGATGTCTGAGTAGGCCCAGTGGCAGATGTTTTTGGGGATGGCTGGGGCTCTAGAAGTGACGAATCAATGGGAGAGATAAAGGTGGTGCTACTGGTTTGTTGAAAGTGGGTGCTGGGGGTGTCTATATTTGGAGCGTCTGTACCGGGTATCGCAATGTTTGGAACCTCCCCTTGCTGAACGCTGGCAGGCAAAGCGTCAGGTGAAAACTGAAGGTGGGAAAGCGTTGATAGGTTGCTTTCTGCAATGAGCGTGCCTGCCATCACCTCTGCGTAGAC
The DNA here is from genome assembly GCA_038524545.1 of Cyanobacteria bacterium J06623_4. Taxonomy (GTDB): domain Bacteria; phylum Cyanobacteriota; class Cyanobacteriia; order Phormidesmidales; family Phormidesmidaceae; genus Phormidesmis. The sequence continues at coordinate 7,506 of JBCBIK010000028.1, forward strand.
CTGCAGCGTGGCGACTCCCAAGGAAGGATTGCCCCCGGCCCCATAGAGCCTTAAGCGGCGGCTAACGCCATCATCGTCTGTCAGGATGCCTGCATCGCCTCGGAGGAAAAAGCCTTCAGCGGGGGCTGCTAGCGTGTCGGCCACATCGATATAGCGACCCCGATGGTTGGTGCCGACAGAGAGCACAACGTTGGCATTGTCGACGATGGCTTGGGCGAGCTGAGGATCTTGCTCGCTGGTATCCGGAAAGAGCACGTTGAAAGCGACCACGGCTGGCTGCACGCCCGCTAGCTTGTCGAGGAGGTCTGTGTAGCGATCTCGTGTCCAGGGATAGGGCCCTAAGGTCTCTACGCTCAAGTCATCAATAGTGATAACCGCGATGCGGTCATCCCATTGGGGCGCGCCCATAAACTCTCGGCGAGCTTGATGCAAGAGATTGTAGCTCTGCTGCTCGAGGACATTCCAGGCGCCAATGGCCGAAAACCCAACAGAAATAGCCGAAACCACGAGGCCAGAGAGTAGGCCAAGCCGATTGGCTGCAACCTGTTGCTCTCCCCGGCGTCTTTGATTAAAACATCGTTTGAACCAAGCATCGTAGGCTTGCTTGGCGTGGGTTATCGATACTGGTGCACTAGGCGTTTTACGTTTAAATAACATGTTGCAGCCATACTGAATGACTTGCTTTCCATCCTTGTTGAGCAGGCGAAAACAAGCCTTGGCATTAACTGCCTTGCCGATTTGTTGAGATGAGATTTATCAGAATGCAGCTGAAGATGTCAGAAACTAGCTTCAAAAGCTCTGAATCGTAAAACCTCGAAATAGGGAGGCTAAAGCAGTACGCAAACGAAACAAAATAATCTTGCGGCCCTTGTTACAGGTATTCCGATAGAGCAGCCCTTTAAACCGCCCATTGGACTTATCCCTTGAACTGGGAAGCAAAGCCTAAGAAAGCGCGTGGTGGCAAGACCTATCTCTCTGGAGACGGGCCTCCTACGCTAACTGTAAATGCAGGGTTCCTTATCTCTATATGACACTGGCCACAGCTAAAATCCGGATGTATCGTCCGTATATGCCGAAAGAGAATTGAGGATTTTTATCCTCAATTCCAGGTAGTGCGACAAACAAACTACAGGCGACTAGCCATGTCCAGCTAATTTGTTTCTAGCGTTTCGTTTGCGATGACATCCTAATCTAGCGGTGTCTAGAGGGTTACACAAGGGTGGTAATTACGCTGACAAGGGCATTAACAGCTACATACTTTTATGCGTATACGGAGAAACTACGGCGTTTTGAACAACAACCCTTTACATAACAAGTCCATCACAACGATTTCATCACGACGATTCCATCACAACGATCTTGCGTTTGTCGCTTGAAACGCTCTCAAACGGCCTCTATCGCCGTCTTGCTTTGCTCATCATTTTTTGTGAGAGCCGTAGCGGGAGATCTTCTTGTTTTGCCCAGTCTTGTAGGATGCGGTAAAAGATTTGGCGATCGCGGCTCTGTAGCACAGCCGTTTGGTCTGCTGTTTCGATGGCGTAGGGGTAGCCGTTGCCTACGATGACTTCGGCTCTGACCTGGTTAATGACGGTTTCGGCTAGGCCAGCTTCCCAGATCCACTTGGGTAGGTCTAGCCGGGCGGGATAGTTGGCGTTAGTTTTGAGGTAAGTGAAGGTGAGGCGATCGCACATGTCCTGATAGTCGTGCAAAATGCCACCGCGATCGCAGGTCATGAGCGGCGTGCGATCGCCCCATTTCATCCAGTGGTTCAGCAGCTTGGCATCGTGCAGCGATCGCGTACTCTCTAGCGTATGAAACTTGCGTAGCAGCGTCGTAATATCATTCGACTGGGCCGTATCGACGTAGCCCACTAGTGGCACCCGGTGCTTTTCACTCGCCTGCAATAGGCTCAGTATCTGCTCCACATAGGGCGTGCGGATGTTTTCATCGAGCATGGCGGCAAACGAGAGCACCAGTGAGCCATCGAAAAAAGCCAGACATTTTTCGGGATCGCAGCCCCTGTCGGCAGCGCGTTTTTTGGCTGTCTTGATGTAGGTGAGGAGTCGCTGCACTTCCATAGAAAACCGCCGCATGTTGATCCAGCGGTCCATTGGCTGTGAGCGGTCGGCGACCAGGTCTTTGGGCGTCATCACATCGAGCAAAATGTCTTTTTCGTAGGTGCCCTCGCCGCAGTGATGATTTTCAAACCAACCGATTTGTACCAGTGCAATGGGGATCGAAAAGTCTTTTTGGGGAAATACCTGGGAGCCATCGACGGCAAAGGTGGTGACATCACTTAGCTGCTGGTGAGCCCAGGTGAGGCTTTGCTCTCGGTTTTCCCAGGCGAGGTGGCTGCGGATGATGCCCGTATCAGCTGCTTCTATGGGCTCTAGGTATAGGGCACCAAGCGCAGCGGGGCAGGTGTCGCTCGCTTGCTGTTGGGATTGGGTCCAGCGATCGCGCTGCCGCTCAGACTGAGTGACCCAGTCTGTCCAGGCTGCCTGATACTGCGTGAGATAGCCAGATGCGCTGGCCTGAAAGCTAGAGAAGTCGACGCGCTTACTATTTAGAACCGCTTGAATCTGAGAGGGGTTGATAGCCATGAATCACCAGAGCGGTTGGGCAGTAAAACTATACGACGAAACAATAGAACAAGAATACTATGAAATCAAAAAGTGAAATCAAAAAGTAAAGTCAAAAAGTCGACGTTAAAGCTTCGACGTTGAAATCTAGCAGTCAGGCGACGACAGTCAAGAGGCAGCATAGGGTGATAGATTGAAGTATCAGGCATCGCTTACTTCGGTCTTGCACATCAATCTACGCGTGCCAACACTGAAAATAGTGCCGCTAACCCAGCATTGCTACGGCAGTGCAGCCTACGACATTTTTTTTCGATTGCTTGTAGTGATAATCCCATCGCCACACTATGCAGCAACCGTCAGAACATTGAGGTGAAAATTAATAAAAGCTGCTTGTAAAATCTGCATTTGCAGGGGCCCAGCCAACAGCCGGATTCCCTATCACCAAAAGCGCCTCTATATGACTTCTCAATCTGTGGCCCCACAAGAAGCCTACAGCCGACTGTCGACTGGACTCGACACGTTAGACAAAATTTTGCATGGCGGGCTACCGGCGGGTGAACTCTACGTCGTGAACGGTTCGCCAGGTTCGGGGAAAACCACGCTGGCGCTGCATTTTTTGCAGGCGGGTGCGATCGCTGGTGAAAAAGTCCTCTGTATAGCCTTAGCGCAACGCGTCGACAGTATCAGGCAAACGGCAAAATCGGTCGGTCTAGATATTTCAAACGTTGCCTTTTGCGATCTGAGTACGATGTCGGCGCTTGAGCAACTGTCTCAGCGGCAAACCATTTTCGATACGTCGGAAGTTGAGCTAGTCGAGACGATGCGGGCCATCGTAGAAACCATTGAAGCTGAGAGCCCTTCTCGTGTTGTGTTTGATGGCGTTTCGCAGCTGAGGATGCTCTCTAGCAACCCGCTCACGTATCGGCAGCAGCTATTTATGCTGCGCGACTACATGAACACAAGCGAGATTACCGTATTACTCACTGACTCTCAGGATGCCGCCTCGGGCGACCGGGAGCTGGTGTCGATGGCACACGGTGTGATTACGCTGATGGTAGAAACTACCGCCCACGGCAGTGCCCATCGCTATCTCAAAGTTTCTAAGATGCGGGCGAGTGCCTACGAGCCTGGCATGCACGATCTTGAAATCGACGAGGGTGGCCTACAGGTCTACCAATCGCATCGCCATACCGAAGGCGTCAAGCTCGCCGATCAGCAGTCGATAACGCTCACTGCACCTCAGCTGAGAGATACGGGGATAGCAAATCTCGATAACTTAATCAACGGCGGCCTGCACGCTGGGACGACTTGCTTAATGATGGGGCCATCGGGTACTGGCAAGACCTCTATTGCCACCTTGTTTGCCTACCGGCTGGCCACTACGGGTGGCAAAGCGAGCATCTTTCTATTCGATGAATCTATCGATACTTTTCTGCGGCGCTCAAAGGGGCTTGGCATGGATCTCGCGCCGCTGATCGAGTCGGACAATCTTCACCTGCACGAGCTGAGCTTTGGCAGTATCACCCCCGGTAAATTCGCTAGTCTGATTGATCACGATGTCGAAAAGTGGGGGGCACGAATTGTTGCTATCGACACGCTGACAGGTTATCTCAATGCTATGCCGACAAAGGCCAGGCTGATTTCACAGATGCACGAGCTAATGCGACGGCTCAACCAAAGAGGTGTCTTGACACTGCTAATGGTGGCTCAGCACGGCGTGATCGGGCTATCGATGAATGTTTCAGTAGACATCAGCTACTTGGCTGACACCGTTTTGCTGTTTCGCCACTTTGAGGCTGAAGGAGAGCTGCGGCAGGCTATCAGCGTTTATAAAAATCGCTACGGCACCCACGGAAAGCAGATTTGTGAGGTAAGGCTGCAGCCTGGTGTCATCCGAATTAGCGAAGCCCTAGGTGAGTTTGCTGGCATTTTGTCGGGGTTGCCTCGCTACATAGAAAAAGACGTGATCGCGGTCGATAGCGTGGAGAGTGATGTTGAAGGCTGACGTTGAAAATAGGACCGGCAGGGTGCCGGAAAGCCCTCGGCTCGGCAGACATATTGTGCTCGCCGCTAGGCTAGGCGCAAATGCCACGGTGCTACGTGAGGTGTTGGCTGCAGAAGCGCGGGTGCAAATTGAGCCGCCGACAATCGAGGCGGTTTCTGTGGCGATCGCACAGGATGCTGCGCTGGTGGTGCTGACCGAAGAAGTGCTGACTAATGAGGACTTGGCCAAGCAGTTGGGCGATCGCATTAGCGCGCAGCCCAGCTGGTCTGATATTCCGGTGATTATCTTATTGAGCGACTGTCAGCGCTTCGGTGACTGCTTAGCCCTCCTAGGGCAAACGACTCATCAGCGCAGCATTTTGCTGTTGGAGCTGCCGCTCAAACGGGTGACCTTTGCCACCGCGGTGCAGGCTTCTTTGCAAAACCGAAAGCGTCAATACGCTCTGCGCGACACGCTCTCTCAGCTGCAAGAGAGCAACAAAGCCTTGGAGAATTTTAGCTACACAGCTGCCCACGAGCTGCGTAATCCGCTGGGTGTCGCTAAAACCAGTTTTGACCTGTTGGCCCGTACGTCGCTCGACCCCAAGCAGCAAAAACTGGTGGACATGGGACAGCGCACCACCGCCAGGATGAACCAGTTAATTGCTGCTCTGCTGCAGTACAGCAAAATACAAACCGCTGCAGACGAGCTCACCGCCGTAGATATGACGACAGTCGTCCACGAAGCCGTCGACGGACTACAGGTATTGATTGCCCAAAGCCATGCGGATATTCAGTGGGGCACCTTACCGACCATACGCGGCAATCGCCAGTTGCTCATTCAGCTGATCAGCAACCTAATCAAAAATGCGATCGTGCACAACACAACGGCAGAAGTACCCAGAGTCGTCATTTCAGCACAACCTGCTTCGGCGGTTGGTCCCAATATTCAGTTCGGTGCTCAGCTCGGAACTGAGGCTGGTTCTAGGCCCACTGAGCAGTTTGTCGTTCAGCCTATCACTCAGTCCGATAGTCAGCAGGCTAACCAAGACGGGCTACCTGTCTTATCAGCAAAGGGCCGGTGGTTTTTCTTTGTCGCTGACAATGGCCCAGGCATAGCCCCCGAGATTCAGACAGAAATATTCAACATGTTCAACCGTGCCGGGAAAAGCCGAGCAGAGGGCAGCGGCATTGGTCTTGCGCTCTGCCAGCGCGTTGCTCAACAGCACAAGACAACCATCGGCGTGACGTCGGAGGCGGGTAGCGGCAGCACCTTTTACTTCGATTTGGATGGTGTGGAAGACGATGGCTGAGTTGCTTCGTGCAGCAATCGGCACGAAGAGAGGAATGATAAATAGCGAAGCGGTTACTGTGTCTCTTTTAGCTTTTCGGCCAACACGGCTCGCAGGTCTTCTCCTGAGCCATTTAGTCCAAAATCATAGGGATAGACCGGCGCATTAGGGTCTTGGCGGCTCAAAAGCAGTTCAAGGGCCGCACTCGCTAGCTGCTCATCGTTTCTGTGGGCCGAAATGTAGGCTTTGAGTTCATCGTTGGTCAGTTTGCTCAATTCGCTATTCATTAGACGAACCTCCAGTTTCCATCCGACATTACTATTATGGCAATTTCGTCGCTTGTCCCACCCTGAATGTAGATAGATCTTAGCCTCTCATCGTAGCGAAAAACATTAATGACTTGATACATGCTGGATAATGACTGGCAAATGAATACGGCTTTATTGGACTGTTGCTGTGTGAGCAAGCTATGTACCTCTATCAAACGCTGAATCGTAGCGTACCCATACGAAACATTTCTAAAAAAGGTTTTAGTGGCTGACTTGCTGAAAGAAGGTGTAGACAGATCGCGTTCTTTTCATAACCGTCTTAGCTCTTAATAACTTAGAACACTTGGCTACTGATGACATCAATCGCAACAAGTGATATTTCTGTGAATGCTTTAAGTTTCAAATAAGTATGCCAAAAACGATTTTCTCTCATTAGTGGGCTGGTCACAGTGAAGAATAAGCACTTGCGAGTTCAAAAAGATCTTTCTGAAAAAATACGATCGTTAGGCCCCAAAATCTCTGTGATTTCAACTGCGTCAAGATTTTTGTAAGTACCCTATCTTGTCACCCTGATTGCTTTCATGTCTTTTCTGCCCACTTACGATGAGTTAATGCTGCCAATACTAAAATTATCTGCGGAAGATGGTAAGGAACATGCAGTTAGCGAGCTACGAAATCGTGTTGCACATCAGCTTCAGCTCACACCTGAACAAAGGGCACTTAAGTTACCAAGCGGGCGGCAAGCAACGTACGATAATCGTGCAGGTTGGGCAACAACTCATTTACGTAAGGCAAAGCTGCTAGAAAGTACTCATCGAGGATATGTGAGGATTACACCTCGCGGTCAAGCCGTTGTTGTTGATGATAACCCGCCTGCAATTAACGAGGCGTATTTGCTGCGTTTTGAAGAATATCAGGAGTTTAGTGACCGTGCGGCACCTACGAGCGCAGATAAGAAAATCGCTGATATTAGTATCAGTGCGACGAAAAGCACTCCAGATGAGCGTATTCGTGAGGCTTACGCGACTATCGAAGCCAATCTTAGAGACGATATCCTGGACAAAGCCCAAAATATGGATTCAAGCGCCTTTGAGTGGCTTGTCCTGAAGCTACTACATGTCATGGGCTATGGCGGCAGTATAGAAGATGTGGAAGGTGTTCCCCGAGGGCCAGATGGGGGGATTGACGGACTTATCAAAGAAGACAAGCTTGGTCTAGAGACAATTTATATTCAGGCTAAGTGCTGGCAGACGGGAGATAACGTTGGCAGGAAAGAAATTCAGGCCTTCGCTGGAGCGTTGGCAGGCGTAGGTGCTCGTAAAGGTGTATTTATAACGACCTCTGGTTTTACTAAAAATGCCGATGCTTATGCTCAAAAACTTGTTAATAGTAAAATTGTCCTAATCGATGGACAAAAACTAGCTCAACTGATGATTAAACATGATGTTGGCGTCAGCATTCATGAAACCTTTCACATTAAACGCATTGATGAGGATTTCTTTACTGAAGCTGAGCTTTGAGTTTCTATTTTAAGACAGCTGTTCTAGCTCATATTTGCAGAACTGACCAATCAATGGTGATGTGTCGTGAGGCGCGTCGTTCCTTTCAGAATGTTAACCAGTGTTTCAATGTGCTTAACAATCTAATGAGTAAGTAATCCTCCCTAGGGGAGAGTGATAGGATTTTTGTCATAGGTTTTTTATTTTGTGGAGCATAAGCCCTTGGCACTTCGGGTCGCAGTTGTAGGTGGTGGTCCAGCAGGTTCGTCCGCCGCAGAAACACTGGTAAAAGCAGGGATTGAAACGTATTTGTTTGAGCGCAAGCTCGATAATGCAAAGCCTTGTGGTGGCGCTATTCCGCTGTGCATGGTGGATGAATTTGACCTGCCCCCTGAGATCATTGATCGGCGGGTGCGCAAGATGAAGATGATTTCGCCTTCAAATATTGAGGTGAATATCGGCTCTACCCTGAAGGATGGCGAATACATCGGCATGTGTCGCCGGGAGATTTTGGATGGGTTTTTGCGTGACAGAGCAGAAAAGCTCGGCACCAAAATCATCAACGGCACTGTCCACAAGCTGCAGCTCCCCGATAACGACAAAGACCCCTACATTCTCCACTATGCAGACCACTCCAAAGAAGGTTTGCAGGGTGAAGCTAAGACCCTGAAAGTAGATATGGTGATTGGCGCTGACGGTGCCAATTCCCGGGTGGCTCGTGCGATTGATGCGGGCGACTACAACTATGCGATCGCTTTCCAAGAGCGCATCCGCATCCCCGATGACAAAATGGCCTACTACGAGGAGCTGGCCGAAATGTACGTCGGTGACGATGTCTCTCCCGACTTCTACGCCTGGGTATTTCCTAAGTACGACCACGTTGCCGTCGGTACGGGCACCATGCGACCCAACCAGGCCCGCATCAAAGAATTGCAAAAGGGCATTCGCACCCGCGCAGCTAAGCGCATCGAAGGTGGCGAAATCATCAAGGTAGAAGCCCACCCCATTCCAGAGCATCCCAGACCGCGCCGTGTGGTTGGCCGCGTTGCTCTCGTCGGTGATGCTGCCGGTACGGTCACCAAGTCCTCTGGTGAAGGCATTTACTTTGCTGCCAAGTCGGCTCGCATGTGCGCAGAGACGATTGTTAAATACTCTAATGCTGGTGAGCGCGCTCTCACAGAAGATGAGCTGAAGCAATACATCAAGCGGTGGGATAAGGAGTACGGCCTGACCTACAAAGTGCTAGATATTTTGCAGCGTGTGTTTTACCGTAGCGACGCATCCCGTGAAGCCTTTGTCGAAATGTGCTCCGATATTGACGTCCAGAAGCTTACCTTCGACAGCTATCTCTACAAAACCGTCGTACCTGCTAACCCCATCACCCAGATGAAAATTACGGCCAAAACGGTCGGTAGCTTGCTACGAGGATACGCCCTTGCCCCCTAGCAAGATAGATAGCCTACAGGCTGTCTAAGAAAAACAGCCGAAAAGAGAGTGTGAAGCGCTCTCTTTTACATTCATTAACTGCGTTATTCTCTTTGTTTCGAGCGCTGTCTGGCATGACTAGGCGGCGCTTTTTTTATCTTTTGGGTCGCCTCTGCGGTTGTACTAGCCGCTTTCGACGCTTTCTGTAAGACACTCAGCTGCCGCATTACACGCATTACAATAGGTAAAGCGCACCTGATACGAGACCAGCATGGCAGACCAGTTAATTCGAGCAACCGCCGCAGACGGAGGCATTCGCGTAGTGGGGGTAACCACGACACGACTGGTAGAGGTGGCTCGCTCGCGGCACGAGCTATCCTACGTGGCGACTGCCGCACTAGGGCGGGCAATGACTGCAGGGCTACTGCTCGTCTCTAGTATGAAAAAGCCGGAGTCGCGGGTGAATATTCGCATCAAGGGCAACGGCCCGCTGCAGGGGCTAATGGTAGATGCAGGTTTAGACGGTACGGTGCGGGGCTATGTAGAAAAACCCCAGGTAGAACTGCCCCCCAATGCAGACGGCAAGCTAGATGTGGGCGCTGCAGTGGGCAAAGAGGGCTACTTGTATGTGGTGCGGGATGTGGGCTATGGCTACCCGTATTCGAGTACGGTGAATTTGGTCAGCGGGGAGATTGGCGACGACTTGACCCACTACCTTGCACGCTCTGAGCAGACGCCTTCGGCGCTGGTGCTCGGCGTCTTTGTAGGCGCAGATGTGGAGTCTGCGGGGGGATTGCTGCTGCAGGTGATGCCCCAGTCGGCTAGGGATGAAGCACTGATTTCTCAGCTGGAGTCGAGGTTGGGCACTTTGACGGGGTTCACACCACTGCTTAAAGCCGGTAAGACACTGCCGCAGATATTTGATGAGCTAGTGGGCGATATGGGCCTAGAGATATTGCCGGGTTCGCAGCTGGTGCAGTTCCAATGCCCTTGTTCGCGCGATCGCATGCTGGGTGCGCTCAAGCTCCTAGGCACCGAAGAACTGGCCGATATGATCGCTGTAGACGGCGGGGCAGAAGCCACCTGTCACTTTTGCAATGAGGTTTACCACGCCAGCAGTAGCCAGCTACAAGCGCTGATCGATGAGATGACGGCTGAATCGGTTTGATAAGTTCGTGAGCGTGGCAGTGCTAAATTGGAACGCTCGAATTTAATTGGTCAGCGAAAAGTTAACGATTCGAGTGGAACGTGTCTTTTTGTCAAATACTTAAGAAAAAATAAAGAAAACGACTAAGGTGTTCATGGGTGATTTGAGTTGCCCCGCACCCGATGGAGAACGCCATGGAAACCAGGCTGCTGAGAACGATTTGGTCTGTGATTGAGCAAACGCCTGCCTACACCCTGCAGCAGGTTTCTTTACATGAGCAGGTGCGGCTACTGCTAAAGCGGATTGAAGCTGAGGTGATTTTGTCGCCGCCAGAGCGAGCCGAAGCGCGGCAGTATTTGAGCGATCGCGGCACCCTGATTCGAGAAATGTCGCTAGAGCAAGTGATGTGAGGCTGGGTCAACCCCCTTTTACAAGCCCTCTTCAGACTGCCCGTGCAAACGCTGATAAGCCGTTGCTAGCGCCTGCTCATCTCCGACGTTGCCCGGGAAGAGAACCACAGGCAAATTGGGAAACTGAGGATGGTCGGCGCTGGTGATGACGACCGAGACGCCGGGAATGATTTGACCTAGTAAGCGTACTGACCGCAGCGCTAGCCCTTTGCTTAGAGTGTCGTTGGAAGTGATGCCGCCTTTGCTGATGAGAAAGCCCAAGTCTGCCGGTAGGGCTTTGATCAGGTTCATCAGAAGTGAAGAGACGGCTTCTCCGAAGCGGAGGCGGGCTTGCTTGTCGGGGAAAGTTAGCTCTGTGCGACTGGTGAAGATGGCTGGGGTGTTGCCTGCTGCTTGGGCTTCGAGAACTTTTGCAAGCGTGCTTTCTAATAGGGTAAATTCTCTTTCCTGCAGAGTGTTGTCTGTTTGACTATCTGTTTCTGACTTGATTCGCGCGACGTCTATCTCGATGCCAACAATGTCAGACAGCTGCAAGAGTTGTTCTAACTGTTGAGTTGTTTTTTTGACGTGTGAACCGACTACGATTGCGCCGACAGGACCTCGGCTTCTGAGATACATTTCCTCTGCAGGGGTGGGCTGCGGGGGTAGGTTTGCCAGAGAGGTGAGGAGACCTGCTGCACTGCGAAACAGAAACTTTTTCCCCTGGGCGGCGGCAGACAACAAATCGGCGGCAAACTTATCTAAGTCGCTTTGTTGTTCGCCATCGACGGCAACACATTGATTGTTGGAGAGTGCCAGCAATCGCTCTAGGGTGCCAGTGCGAATGTCTTGCAGGGTGAACTGTTCGACGGCGCTGGCTGGGATCTTTCCGGCTGTTTTTTCTTCTACGTAGCGGGGGAGGTAGCTGGTGCTGTAGCCGAAGACGGAGTCTTTTGCGAATTCGGTGTCGTGGGTGGGAATTCGCTGGCCGTTGGTTTCGATGTAGTGGGTGCTGTCGATGGTGACGCGTCCGCCTTCAAAAAAGGCTGGCGTGAGAAAGTGTGCATCAAACGGGCCGAGATGGCTGGCGATGACGTCTGTTTCTATTGGGTAGTGGCCGCGCAGGGTGGAGTCTGAACGGCTGACGAGTAGATAGTTTGTAATGCCTGTGCGGGTGAGGGCCTGCTTGAGGTTTTGACAGACTTCGGTGGTAACGGCGGTGGCGGCTTGGGGGGAGAGCGATCGCGTGTTGGTCAGTACGAAAAAGATCGGTGAGGCATCTTCTAGGCCTAAAACGAGGGTATCGACATCCCACTGCAGTAGCAGCAGACAGCTGTGCACAGTTTGCGACCCGGTTGGATCGTCGTCTAAGACGATGATTTTGGGAACTGCTTGGGATGGATTGGCGGGCGAAGTGGGGGCGGATTGGGGCATCATCGGTTTGCTCAGGGCAGCACAGCGCTGGTGATCAGATAGCTCACCAGCGTGCAGATCAGTATAGAGGCTGCGTCGAAGAGTAGCGCGAAGTTTTTACGGAGCTTGGGATTGTACTCTAGCGAGTCGCCTACGATGTCTAGGGTGGGCCGGTAGTTTTTGCCGTCGGGCTCTTCGGCGTCAGCGGTGAGCTTTTGGGTGTGGCGGGCCAGGTCATTTAGCAGGTGCCGTAGCCAAAAGGTGAGGCCAATGACTGCGACTAGGGCACAGGCCGAGACGAGCAGCGGGTGAATGATGATATTGATAATGGCGATCGCATCCTGTGAAAGCTCATGGCGCAGCAGCCTGAGCACCGCCCACACCAAGGCCGAAATGCCAGTTTTGTAGATCAGCGAAAAGTAGGCGCTCTGGTCTTCTTCCCGAAAGCGACGGTCAACGGCAGCTTGGGCCGCTTCTGCTTCTGCCTGAGCCGCCTCTGCCGCCTTCGCCTTTTTGCTCTTGCGCGCTGATTTGGTGGCTTTTTTGGGTGTGCTGGTGGTGGGTTTTGGGGCTGAGGGCGTTGTTGTGCGTGATTTTCGCTTTGTTTTGCCTAGCGGACTGCTGAGGTCTGGGGTAGCGCTGGGTGCATCTGTACGCTTGAGACCTAGCCGGCCCGCGAGTCTGTCGATGGGGCCACCGCCGGTGTTGCCATTGGCTGGCGGGTTGATGGGTGGGCTGGCTGGCGGGCTGTTTGGAGATCGGTGGGTGGGCGGATTGGTGGTGGGCTGACTGGGCAGTCCGGCTGGCGCTGGACTGGGCTGAAAAGGGCTCTGGTCGAGGCCATCGTCAATTGGCTCAAAGCTGGTGTCTATGGTTTTGGGCGAGTCTTTGGCCGTACGCTCTTCGTCTGCCTTTTTGTCTGCCTTTTGGGGATTTCCAAAGGGGCTTTGGCCATAGGTTTTTGAGTCGTATGCCATAGAACTACTGCCGAGCTGCCAGTATGGTCACCGTACCAAAAAAGCGCAAAAAAAGTCAGGCTGATGTCTGCAGTGGGCGCTTTGGCAAAGGGGGTACTCCGATCTAGCCCAAATTTGGCCAGGATCTACTGCGCGGCGCTGGCTTTGAGCCTTTCTAGAGCTTCGGCATATAGCTCTTGAGGTGCTCCTCCTGGCAGCAAAATGCTATCAGCTAAGTTCGTCATCAAAAAGCTAGGGGTGCCTCTGAGGTTGAGATCTTTGGCGAGGGCGAGGTCTGCTTCGACGGCGGCTTGGGCTTCTGGACTATTGCGATCGCGATTAAACTGTTCGACATCTAGGCCCACCTGCTCGGCTAGCTCCACGTAGTAGTCTTCGCCAAGCTTTTCTTGGTAGGCAAAGAGGCCATCGTGATAAATCCAGAACTGATCTTGCTGGGCGGCTGCCCAGGTTGCCTTGGCGGCAGGCATTGCCTCGTCGTGAATGCTGGTGAGGGGGAAATGCTTGTACACGTAGAGCACGTCATCACTGTGCGCTTCGGTGAAGTCCTTCATGTCGGCAGCAGCAACTGCGCAGAAAGGACATTCAAAATCGGAAAACTTGATCAGGATGACGTCTGCATCCGCTGGACCTTTGGTCGCCGCATTGCTGATGAGATCGGCTCGGTCTTTGCCATCTAGAACTTCGCGAATGGTGGCCATTTGCGCTTCCCACTCGGCCCTTTTCGCGGCTTCTTCTGCAGCGGCGTCGGTGGGTGCGGCGTCTGCTTCAGTGGGGACTTCGGTAGGGGCGCTATCTGCTGCGGATTCTGTGGGGGGCGCAGCGCAGGCTGTAAGGCCAAACAGGGTGAGTGCGATCGCACCCAGCACCCTACCAGCGGTAGCCTTGTTTATGTTGGTCCACTTACGATAAAAAGCCTTTTGGGTAGCCAATTTCATAACAGTCTCCGAAGCAATGGCTAAATGGATAAACAGGTCGAATTAAAAGTTGAATAAAAAATGAACTGTCGCCATTCTAGACAATTGCAGGCTGGGTCGACTGCCGGCCTAGTCGACCCAGCCAATGTCGTCATCGGTCAACATGCTATTGCTTTGTCCGGGAGTGGGCGTGCCTCTTTGAATGGCGTATTCTGGAATCGCTTTGTAGCTGGAGTAGGGGCGTCGCAGGCTAAGGCCGCTGCGCTTTTCAGCTGGGTTTTCGGGTTTAGATTTAGCGGTTTGACTGGTAGCAGACTTGGTATCGGTCGCCTTTTGGGCAGTTTGCTTAGCCTTGCTGAGCTGGAGAATAGTCTGCTTGGCTTCTTTGAGTTCTGCTTTGAGTTTCTCTATGGTGGTGTCTTTTTGACTGCTCTCTTTGTTGGCGGTTTCTAAGGTGTCTTTGAGTTCGTAGATGCGGTTTTGGTGAGTTTCGATGTCTTCTTGTAGGGCAGCAATCTGGCTGGTCGAGTGCTGGAGATCGCTCTCTAGTGAGGCGATTTTTTTGGTGAGGGCTGTGGTGCTGGGCTGAGCTTTTGCTGAGGAAGACTTAGTCGTGGAAGATTTAGCCGTGGACTTGGCAGCAGTAGATTTTGTTGAAGAAGATTTAGTAGCCGAAGATTTGGCCGTGGAAGATTTAGTCGTGGAAGATTTGCCTGTGGAAGATTTGCCTGTGGAAGACTTCGTTGATGCAGACTTCGTTGATGCAGACTTCGCTGAAGCGGATTTGGCCGTAGAAGATTCGGCTTTGGCGGAAGTGCGCTTGCGAGTGCGACTGCTAGGGGCGGCTGTGCGATCGCCACTGGTAGATTCGGCTGGTTTTTCGACTTCTTCTTTGAGCAGGTCGGCAATCCGCTTTTTAGTCATGAGTTATGTCCAATCTGTTTGAATTTCATCCGCGACTCTGATGTAGTCTGCCTGCGCTTCTGCGGCGCCTTTTCCGTTTAGCTGGGTGATGGCAACGCCTTCTAGGGCGGCTCTTTCGTGGGCTTTGTAGGTTCTTACGAAGGCATCGCAAGCAGGAATGTCTAGTTCGAGGAGCATGTTTTGAGCTTCGAGGGCTTCACCTAGGCTGCGAGAGTCGACTTTGGTAAGCAACACTCTGTGCATAACACCGGACGGAACGATGGTTTTTTTGACGGTTTGCACTAGGGCGGCAATGTCCATAGGTGCAGGTGGCGTCGGCAGCAGTAGGCAGTCGGCGATGGGGATGACTGCGGCAAGCGCTTCGGAGCTGAGAGCAGGCGGCGTATCGACAACGATAAGATCGTAGCCCTCTATCTTTTTTAGTTTACCAAGCAATGCTGGATTGTTTTCTTTGCTGACATCGAAGCCGATGGAGCTGTCTGAGCGATCTGCCCACCAGCTGGCAGAGCCTTGGGCATCAGCGTCGATAAGTAAGACAGACTGGGTTTCAGCGAAGATGGCAGCGAGGTTGACGGCGGTCGTTGTTTTGCCGACACCGCCTTTGCCGTTGAAGATGGCTAAAATCTTGGGAGGATTTTGGCGGGGCTTTTGGGTGGGCATGGGAGAGGTCGCCGAGGGGTGGCGGGCGCGGCCAACGAGACTAAGAATAAGCGTTTTTGGCGCGAGCTGGACATTTTGTTGATTTCCGTTACGACGGGCTACGCCTGCGGCCAACCTGCTTTCAGATAGTGAACGCTCCTATCAAAACTCTAGATTATCTGGCGTGCGCGGAAAGGGAATGACATCGCGAATATTTGCCATGCCGGTCATAAACTGCACCAGCCGTTCGAAGCCAAGGCCAAAGCCAGCGTGAGGAACCGTGCCATAGCGACGCAAATCTAGATACCACCAGTAGTCTTCTTTGGGCAGTCCGGCCTCAGCGATGCGACGTTCTAGTACGTCTAGGCGTTCTTCGCGCTGAGCCCCGCCAATGATTTCTCCAATGCGGGGAGCGAGCACGTCCATGGCCGCGACGGTTTTGCCATCGTCATTTAAGCGCATGTAGAAGGCTTTGATCTCAGCCGGGTAGTCCGTGACGATAACGGGCTTTTTGAAGTGTTCTTCGGCGAGGTAGCGCTCGTGTTCAGACTGCAAGTCGATGCCCCAGCTGACCGGAAATTCAAAGGTTTTATCGCCTTTTTTGATGGTGCTTTCGAGCAGGGCGATCGCTTCTGTGTAAGTGATGCGGGCAAAGTCGCTATTGATGATGTTGTCGGCGGTTTCGAGAACGGTATTGTCTATGCGCTGGTTGAAAAATTCCATATCGTCAGCGCAGTTTTCTATCACCCGGCTGAACACATGCTTGAGGAAAGCTTCTGCCAAATCCATGTTGCCTTCTAGGTCACAAAAAGCCATCTCAGGTTCGACCATCCAAAATTCGGCTAGGTGACGCGCCGTGTTGGAATTTTCGGCACGGAAGGTGGGGCCAAAAGTGTAGACATTGCTGAAGGCCATGGCCATGATTTCAGCTTCTAGCTGGCCGCTGACGGTGAGGTACGCGGGCTTGCCAAAAAAGTCTTGGCTGAAGTCGGTGTTGCCGCTGTCGTTTTTGGGGAGGGATTTGAGATCGTCGAGGTTGAAGCGGGTGACGGTGAACATTTCACCAGCGCCTTCGCAGTCGCTGGCGGTGAGAATGGGGGTGTGTATCCAGAGGAAGCTACGGGCTTGGAAAAATTCGTGGATGGCATTGGCGCAGGCGTTGCGAACTCGAAAAACAGCTCCGAGGGTGTTGGTGCGGCTCCGCAAGTGACCAATTGTGCGCAAAAACTCGAAGGAGTGACGCTTTTTTTGTAGCGGGTAGGTCTCTCCGTCGGATTCGCCAAAGACGGTAATTTGCTCGGCCTGGAGTTCGACACGCTGGCCTTTGCCGGGCGATTCTGCCAAGGTGCCGCTAATTTCTATAGAAGCGCCTGTGCTGATGCGCTCCATGTGGGCGGCGTAGTCTGGAATGTCTTCAGGGGCGATGACCTGAAGGCCATTCATAGAGGAGCCGTCGTTGACTTCGATGAAGGTGAACTTTTTGGCAGACCGCTTTGTCCTTACCCAGCCCTGGATGGTGAGGGTCTCGCCGGGTTCTCCTGCTGAGAGAATGTGTTTTATGCGCTGGGGTGTGGCCATGAAGGATAAATACTGGGGATGAACGCTAGAGAAATGAAATATTTTAAGGATGAGCTGATGCCGATGATGGCTATTATCCTAGCCAGCTGTGCAGAAACCAGCCGATAACCAGGCCTAAGCCCACAAATCGAACGATTTGCCAGAAGGGCTCCTGCATTTCTTTCCAGGAAAGCAGCTGACTTTCGAGGGTGACTTTGAGCGCTTCGAGACGGTCTTGTAGCTGGGCGAGTTCTTCGGCGGGGAGCTGGCTGAGGTCGGCTGAGGTCGCTTGCTCGTATTTGGCTTTGGCCCGGCGGATGGCAAAGAAGCGATCGCGCAGTAATAAAAACTCATCAGCGGTATCTTTAAGCTCAGCTTCAAAGCTGGCCAGATCCCCATCACTGGGCAAGTGAGGAGCACGCCTAGAAGACACGGATGCTGAGGACGCCGAACGAAATAATTTCATATGAGCTGCAACTTAATAATATAGATACATCGCTAGCGCTGGCGCATGTATGTGTGGGGACACCCCTAAACAGTGCCGTCAGCTAGCTGCATGCGACATGACATAAGGTCGCGTATGCAGATGGCCACTACTTTATAGGGAGATCGCTATCTTGGTAACCCCATCCTTACAAGCTGATGACGTTCAGTCTGCTAAGCAGGCTGATGAGCAAGCCGCTGCCGCTGCTGAAACCCGAAAATTTTTGAGCACGCTAAGCCCTGACGTTTTGGCGGAGGCCCTGGCCGCAAAGCTAGCGATCGCGCCCAATGACTGGCACCGACTCAGCTCCAACCGCACCGTACGCGCCCAGGAGCAGGCCGCCGCCGCCTTAGTATACTTGCTCAAAGACAGCCCAGAAGAGGCCCTACCCCGGCTCGCTCAAGCAGTAGGCTGGCTAGACAAAACAATCAAAGCACCCCCTTGTCCCACTCATGGAGAGAGAAAGGAAAAGCGCACATCAAAGAATCTGTAGCATGGATGCTGAAGCCTTCAATCTTTTGAGCGAATACAGCGTCAGGCTCAGGCTAAAGGCTGGGAGGAAGTATGACCTAAGGCTGCACTAGACGCTGTGAGCAGATGGCGCTGACCAGCGGCGCCACCAAGACTCAATCAGTCGGATGAAAAAGGCTGGATTCATCAAATTCATGCGAGCGGTAGACCTGACTTGCTTGGCCAGATGCACCTCTTTGCCATCATCGCTCCAGCGAACCTGATCGAATACCTGGTGAAGAATGTAAAGACCACGACCGCATTCGCTGACGAAGGGATGGTCGACAGCGGGGCAGGTGCAGGTAGCAGGTAGCTGGAACCCGTTGCCCTGGTCGGTGACAATCCACCAGTAGTAGCCATCTACTTTGGCGTAGCGGACGGAGATGACTTTTTGGGGATCAAGATGATTGCCATGCTTGGCTGCGTTGACAAGGGCTTCTTGAAGGCCTAAACGGATTTCGTCACGGTGCAAATCGGGCGTAGAGGCCAGCAGCGCATCTAACACAGGATGAAGATACAGCGTAGAGGCAAAGCTCAAGCTTTCCCACTTCCTAGTCGGCGCTGAGTCGATGAAAGATGGCTTAGTCATAGACGATTTTTCAGAAAATGGCGCAGCGTAGGCACTGGGGCTACATCGCTATAGAGACAGTAGGCATCTGAAACCTTTGCAGACTCAGCTAATTTTCTACAGGCTGGCCAGAGGTCGTTCTCTATATGGATATATGGAGCACAAACCAAATGGAGACAACAAAGATGCGACTGCAGCGAGCAACTCGAAAAAAATATGATCAGAAGAGTGTGATCAGAAATACAGATTTAAGCTGTTATTAATTTAATGGTTTTTGATATATCTTCAGTTTATCAGAACATCTAATGAGATGTCTCTAGTGTAAAAAATATTGACTCTCAGTAATACTATGTAGAACCTGCTCGGCAGAAAATTCTAAACCTATGATCGTTGTCACAGACATATCAATTTAAGTGTGGGTTTTTGGCGCGAAAGCTAACAGTTAAAAGTAGGGTGATGTCTGTTTCTATCTTCCGAATTCTTTGCCAGTAGGGGAGCCTAGGGTTTTTCACTTATGGTAAAAACGCTTGGCTTGCCAGCGCTGACACTGCTGAAAGGGATTTTGTTAAGTGCTAAGAAGGCTGTTTATTTTGTGAATTCAGTTTCCTGTGTACACTAAGTTTTCTTTTTTGTTCAACAGCAGAAAGAATATCTTCTCAACGTGAGAAAAATAGTTTCTCCAGCTTGAGTGATTACTTAAGTAACTGTTTGTTGTTTAGTACACATCTACATCCTGGTATTTATATTGACGAATTGTAAAAAGCTCCGGAATTGATAGTAAGCGTCTCGTATACACACGAGCAATTTTTGATAAAAAAGAAAGCTTTTGAGCTTAAGGCGATGACTGCCTGCTCAAAAGCTTTTTTGTAAAGAAATGTTTCGAGTGAGGGGCTGCGGTGCTTTTGTTTTTAGTCCTGAACATGGGAGCTCATTATAAACACGGTTGCAATAAACAGTGTGCAACCTCTCTTTTCCGCCAATTCCCTTTTCTCGGGCTGCCTGCTGCTTTGCTAAGACTTTATGTATGTTGGGGATCTGCGCCAACTGTCTGAGCTAGTTTTGTAGGCTAGTTGGGCTGGGCTCGTTTTGCGGTTTCGGCAACAATTTCGGTGTCGTCTTTGGCCAGCTGCTCGAGGGCGGTGGCAACGTCGGCATTATCTACAAAGTTGCTGAGGGATTGCGCTATGCGGTGACGTACCTGCCAATCGGCGTCGGTGGCGTAGGGCAGTAGCAGCGGAATGGCGCGTTCGTCTTTGAGTTCGCCTAGGGCACCCATAGCAGAGACAGAGACGAGGGCGTTATCTGCAGTTAAGGCGGATGCAAGAAAATCGAAGGCGCTTGGATCGCCCATTTCACCTAGGCAGGCAACGACGCTCATTTTTACGAGCCATTCTGGGGTGCTGTTGTAAAGCGTTTGTAGGTCGCTGAGGGCGTCGGTGAGCTGTAGGGCACCTATGGAGTCGGCGGCAGCTGCCTGAACGTCGGGCTCAGGGTCAGATAGGGCGGCTTTTAGGAGACTGAGCGCGGTGGGTTTGTCTTGCGCTCCGAGGGTAGATATCTGGCTGACAGCCGCGTAGCGAACGCGAGTGTTGGCATCTTCGCAGAGCGGTGTAATCATTTCAAAGGCGGTGGCCGGTTCGATGTCGCGCAGGAGATTGATGCCTTTGATGCGATCGCCAAAGTTTTCCGAGGTGAGCATCTGCTGGATTTGCGCTGGAGTCGCGTCAGGTGAAGCCATGAGAGAAGCGGGTGATCGTGTGTTTTTAGATACCGTTTAAGCATAACCAAATGAGGACAAGCGCAGGGGCTGAATGGTTAGAGGTATATGGAGTGGGCGGATTGAGGGATGGATTGAGAGGTGGCATGAATGGGCGTATTAATCGGAGCGGTCGTCCCGATTGCGCTGGTAGCGCTCTCGGGGGTGTGGGTCGGTCGCTTATTTCCGCTCGACCTCAAGACGCTGGCTCGGCTGAACATCTACGTTTTGCTGCCTGCACTGGTGCTTACGGGCGTCTATGACAGCACCCTAGCGCTGGGCAGCGCCGTGAAGATAGTGGCTGGCTTTTTGCTGAACTGCGGGGTGCTCTACGGGGTGGCTAACTTTTGTGCGGGTCGGCTGAGCTTGCCTCGGGATACGCGCAAAAGCCTCGTGGCAACAACTCTGCTGGCCAATTCTGGCAATATTGGCCTGCCGTTTGTGCTGTTTTCCATAGGCGAGGCGGGGCTAGCACGGGCGATTGTGTACCTGATCGCTTCGGCACTGTTTATTGCCAGCATTGGGCCGGTGTTTTTGAAGGATGCTGGGCTCAAGGCTGGGCTAAAGGTAACGGTGAATCTGCCGGTGTTTTGGGCCACGCTGGGGGGAATCGCGCTGCAGATTTGGGCGCTGCAGGTGCCAGAGGCGGTTGATCGGGCGCTGGCGCTGCTCAGCGATGCTGCTATTCCTATCGCGCTGCTGACGCTGGGTATTCAGCTGTCGCAGGTGTCTTTTCGCTTTGGGATGTATGAGCTATTTGCGGCGAGTTTGCGCCTCGTGGTGTCGCCGCTGAGCGCCTATGGCATTGGTCGGTTGCTGGGGCTAGAGGGGTTGGACCTGGCTGTGCTGGTGCTGCAATCTGCGATGCCGGTTGCGGTGAATACGCTGATTTGGGTCACTGAGTTTGGCGGCGATACGGCTCGGGTGGCCAGAACGATTGTGCTCTCTACGCTGATGAGCTTCGTGAGCCTGCCGACGGTGCTTTGGCTGCTGATGCGGTAGTACTTACTTTGTCTATCTATAAGGCTGTGTGACAGAGCTATGTGGAGTCGCTTGTGCAGGGGGCTGCGACGATTTGCTCGCCGGTTTGGTAAATGTACAGGCCGACGTTGCCGTTGTAGTCAGCGATCGCATATTCATAAAATTCGCCGTCTTGCTCTTGGTTAAAGACGTAGCGCATGCCCTCTTCTGGATCGCGGATAATCAGCGGCTGATTGAGGTTGGGGTCGAGGTCGTCGTAAATGATGCGGCTTTTGAGCGTTAGGCCTTGAGCGCTGTAGGCCATTTCGCCGGCGGTCGGGCGACTGAGCGTCACCTCATAGAGGCCATCACCGCAGACATAGCGAGTGCTCCAGCCCACTTCTGGCAGCAGGTCGTAAAAGGTTTGTGTGGTGGGGGTGTAGGCTTGCTGAAAAGGGGGCTCAGGAATTTCTTCGCGGCCCTCTACGCACTCATCCGAGACGCCGTCACCATTGAAGTCAATACGAGAATCATCTGCGAGCCCATCGCCATCGCAGTCGATGGCCGGTCCCAAAAATTCTCCGGGTGCCGCTTCTGTTTTGAGTCGATAGGTGTCAGCCGATAGCTTGGCCGGTGAGGTAGAGGCTGCATTGGCTGCAGCGATAGAGAGGAAGGTAGATGAAGGAGCTGTCGGCTTGCAAGCAGTGAGCAAAACAGACACTGCAAGTAGATGAGTACAGGCCTTCAGCGAAGGGACGATATGCATGTTTACGGGGCCAAAGCAGGTAAGGCTAGCAGATGGGGCTTATCGGCATGGTAACACCGACTTTTTTTGATGTTTGTGTAGCAGTGGTCACCTCACCAACTGTACATTCTAGCTATCCTCTGTGGCTATTGCTTAGGCGATTGCTCGGGCTATTTTACTGCTTGAGCTATTTTAGTGAGGAAAGGGGCACAGGTAGTGCCGGTTGGGGCAGTAGCGGGTCGAGGGCGATCGCACTGGGCATTGCCTGACGGCAGTGGGGGCAATACCAGTAAATGTGGGTGTGGTCGATATGCCTGAGCAGGGTGCGATCGCAGCACAGGCAGTGACGTATGCGTTCAGTCATGGTGGTTCTCCTTACCGGATCTTGTGGGGTCTCCTTGCGAGGTTTCTCGGTGGGGCTGCTTGCGGGTTTTTTTAGGGTTTCTAGAGCGCTAAGCTGCTGTAGGCTCTGCTGTAGATTCCGTAGTGGCGGATTTGTCTAAGCGAACGATGAGAACGGAGCAGCTAGCATGGTGCATCACGTAGTTGCTAACGCTGCCGATGACCAGCTCGCTGATGCCCTTGCGGCCATGGCTACCCACCACGATGACATCCGCGTCCCAGCTGTCTGCCAGGTCGCAAATGGCGCGGGCGGGTTGTCTTTCTACCTGGGTGAATTCGGCAGATAGGCCAGCTGCGATCGCCCGCTCCGTGTAGCGACGCAGCATGCTGAGGCCCTGCTCTGCGTATGCTTGCCAATCGGCTTGGTAGCGAGCCCAAGCGCTTTCTCCCACCACCGCGTAGTAGTCCCAAGCACCAGATACCGGCATGCTGGGTCCACCGTCTTGGTCTCCGGTCAGAGAATGTAAAAACATCAGGCTTGCGCCAGTCGCTGTCGCTAGCTCCAGTGCATTCTGAAAGACGATTTCATTAGAGTCGAATAGGTCGAGCGCAACCAAAATCTTTTTCAGCATTGTCTTCTCCCTTCCTTCTGTTGACACTGTAAAAACAATAGGACAACAATCTGAGGAAAGTATGAAGATGAGCGATATTGAAGGCTGTGAGTGTTTTGTGGAGCGCTGGTTTGCCGAGGGCTAAAAAGTTGTTCTTTTGTCTGTGAAGAGCTGTAGACGGACTCAAAAATCCGACCAGCCCAAAAAACCAGAAATTTGACTGGCGAGCGTTGTTGGATCGAAGGGCTTGTGGATGACACCTTGAGCACCCAGCTCATAAAATTGCTTGCGATTGACCGCTTGGGCCTTGGCCGTCAAAAAAATGACGGGAATGGGCCGGGTGATGGTGTCGGATTTGAGGGCTTTGAGGGTGGCGAGGCCGTCCATATCTGGCATCATCACGTCTAGAAGGATGGCGTCAGGGCGGTGGGCTTTGGCCTGTTGTATGCCTTCTCTGCCTGAGTTTGCGGTGCTTATCTGCCAGTCTTTCATCAGGGTGAGGCCGATGCGAGCGACGGTTTGGATGTCGGTCTCATCGTCGATCATGAGTATTTTTTTGGCTGTTCTCTGGTGCATTGTTTTGGCCTTGGTGGAGTGGCACCTATGTTACGATTCATTCACCGTTTGGAGGGGGTGACTCGGGTATGGGCAGCGTGAAGTAAAAGGCGCTGCCTTTCCCGTGGATACTCTTGACCCAAATGCGCCCCTGATGCTGTTGAATAATTTCTCGGCAGATAGCCAGCCCAAGGCCAGTGCCGCCCCGCTCCCGAGCATCGGAGGTATCTACCTGCTGAAACCGCTCAAAGATGGTTTCTAGCTTATCGCTTGGAATGCCCCGGCCAAAGTCTTTGACGGAAAACTCTACTTTTTGGTCGAGTTTGCGGGCTGTGAGCCAAACGGTTTCTCCCCTGGGTGAGAATTTGATGGCGTTGCTGAGTAGGTTGGTCAGCGCCTGCATGACTTGGTCGGGATCTGCCCAGACGTTGAACGGCTGCTCGGCTATGGGTGAAGTTGTCTCAGTATTGGCCTCGGCGCTGCCTGTTTTGAGCTTTGTTTTCGCGGGGTGAATTTTAATTTTCAGCACGATGTTGTAGTCATCGGCCATGGCTTGCATCGCGTCGGTTGCGCTCTGAAGCAGATCGGGTACAGCGCAGATGATGGGTGTGAAGGTCGCGTGGCCAGAACTCATCCTTTCGAGATCGAGCACGTCGTTGAGGAGGCGGGTGAGTCGCTCGGTATTTTTGAGCGCGATCGCCAGCAAATCTTCGCCTTGCCTGGTGAGGGTCCCTAGGCGGCCCGTTGCCAGAAGCTTGAGGGAGCCGTGCACCGACGTGAGCGGGGTGCGCAGCTCATGGCTCACCACAGAGACAAACTCATCTTTCATACGCTCGGTGGCTTTGCGATCGCTAATATCACTCACCAGGCTAAAGAGCCCTTGCACCTGCCCGTCGCGCACATCAGGAATGTAGCTAACGCTGGCCCACAGACGCTCACCGCTACTTTGCACCATTTCAGCTTCGTAGGTGACCTTTTCACCCATCAGCGCCTGCTCCAGATAGGGCAGCATCTGTTGATACACCCCCAGAGAGACAATGTCACTCACCTGGCGACCTTTGATTTGCTGGTAGGGAATGTCGTACCAGAGCTCATAGGCGTAGTTGTTAAATCGATAGCGGTGATGGCTGTCGATGTAGGCCACTAGGGCCGGTAGTGCGTTGGTGATGAGCCTAAGCTGCTTTTCACTGTGGCGGAGCGCGCTTTCTGTCCGCTGCCGTTCTTCCATTTCGCGCCGCAGCTGTTGGTTGGTCGCGGTCAGTTCCGCCGTGCGCTCTATGACAATATCT
Source organism: Cyanobacteria bacterium J06623_4 (assembly GCA_038524545.1). Classification (GTDB taxonomy): domain Bacteria; phylum Cyanobacteriota; class Cyanobacteriia; order Phormidesmidales; family Phormidesmidaceae; genus Phormidesmis. The sequence continues at coordinate 32,336 of JBCBIK010000028.1, forward strand.
TCCAGGTGGTCGAGCAGCTCGGCGTGGTTAATAGCGACCCCGATTTGATTGGCTAGCTGCTGCATGAGGTCAATTTCTAGCGGGGACCATCGCCTGGCTTGAGTGCACTGGTGAGCGATCAGCAATCCCCAAAATGTTTCTTTTGTGGCATCTTCTGGATGGCCGTGGGTGAGAATGGGAACCGCAAGCTCAGACTTGACCCCTAAACGCTGCAGAATATCTACGATTTCACGTGCTGTACCCAGCCCGCTCACCGTATCGATCACTGAGATAGACTGCTGCCGGTAGTGGTCGACATAGTTTGAATGGAGGAGGGGATTGTCTGGCCAGGGGCGGCGCAGAATGCTCTGTGCAGGGCCTTGGGCGAGGTCGGTCAGCGACTCGGCAGCAAGCTCAATGGGTTCACTAGCGGTGGCTTTGAGAATGAAGGCGCGATCGCACCCTAGCAATCCTTGCACTTCAGTCACCGTGGTTTGCAAGATGTCTTCGACTTCTAACGACTGGCGGACCTTTTGGGTAATCTCTACCAGCAGGTGGCTATGGCGATATTGCCGCTCAAGCTGACGGCGGCTGTGGTGCTGTTCGGTGACGTCGATGCCAGAGGCCACGACGAAATCGACCCCGCCCGAAGGGTTGGTAATCACCGTGTTTGACCAGGCAATCACGTGTCGTACGCTATCTTTGCCAATCCAAGTACTTTCGTAGTATCGGTTGGTTTGCCCGTCGATTAGCTGGCTAAAGATGCCGCGCATGGCCACGCGCTCGTTTGGGCTGAGCAAAAAGTCCCAAACGCAGTGATCTTGCACTTCGCTTTCCAAGTAGCCTGTGACGGTTTCGCAGGCACGGTTGAAGCGCTTTATTTTTCCCTGACGATTAAAAACAACAATGAGGCTCCCCGCAGCGTTTAAGAGCTTTTCGATGTCGAGGATGGCTTCTGCCGAGTTGTCACTGCTCGGTAGCTCATCGGGAGCGCGGTTGGCTTTTTTTGGGGGGGCCTGCTGCTCGCTGTTGCTGTTTGCGTGGGGCGACAGATCTGTGGGTGGCTGAGTAAAAGTAGTCCCAGAAGAAGGCTCACCTGTAGACATATTGCCTCTATTTGCGTGTCTTGCTGCGCGTCTTGCTTGTCGCTGTGGGCATCCCCTGTTGTCATCCTTCAATAGCATCACTGACTGGTGCATTTTGAGTGGCTTTTTGAAGGGTTCGAATCGTCCTGAGCTTTCTTTCGGAAGTTTCTTTTTTTCTAACTAAAGAATACCTTAGAGATTGTTTTGCCGCGATCAAAAACTTTTGTAACGGCAAGCTCAGAGAGAAGCTAAAGCGCTCGCCGCTAGAGACTTTTAGATTTGTTGTTGTGATTGGCTGCTCGGTAATTTTTAGAGGTATTTATGCGTGTGGCTGCTAAAGGTGGTGCAAAGTTTTGGGGTGGGGCAGATAAGTTGAGCGTGAATTGATTAGTTTCTTCATAATTTACTCAGATTTAGTCCCTATGCTAAGAAATATAGCGGTCTACAGGCTCATGCAATATCTCTACTATTTCGCCAATACCAGCTTGGTTCTGCGTCTTTTGAATTACCTATCTAATCAGGCGGCAATTAACTTGGATTTGGTCACGGTGATCTATTTGGTGGACCGCTGGGTTGTTCGGGTGAAGCTCAGAGAATCCCTCTTGCTCCATCAGGATCTAAACTTTACGGCGTTCTTGAGGGAAAATGGCTCGCCCTACACGCTGACTCATCGGTTAGATAAAGCGCTTGCCTGCCTAGACCGTGGCATGAGCTGTACCGAAGTGATGAATCGCTATCACGTGGTGATTGTCTCTCATGGTGACCTGCGGCTAGGCGATATAGAAGAATTTCGAACGACGTTTGTGCAGGGGTTGGGCTACTGCCCGCCAAGCTTGGTGTAGCAGGGCCAGTCTGGATTACTTGCCTCAATTTTTAGCTTGGGCAAAGCACTAGGCTGGTAGTCGCTGCAACCGGCAGGCTCTTAGGAGCTGATTGCGAAGACGGGTGGCTAGCTCTGCGGGGGCGACGGCTTTGTGGATGAAGTCGTCTGCGCCAGATTGAAAGGCCTGCATCCGGGTGGATGCTTCTTGGTGATGGGTCAAAAAGAGAATGGGCAGCTCTTGGAAGCGGGCGTCTGCTCGGATGATGCGGCACAGCGAAATGCCGTCTAGCTCTGGCATTTCGACATCGAGTACCAAAATGTCGGCGGCAGGTCGGTCGGTGGCTTCGGGCTGGATGAGCCAGTGCCACAGGTCTATGGTGCTGGTAAAGGTGATGACCTGAAATCCCCAGGGAGCTAGGCTCGTTTTGAGCAGGGTGAGGATTTGAGGATCGTCGTCGGCGATCGCAACTCGAATTTGGCTGGTTTCTGCTTTGATGATTTGGGCTGCTGAAGCGATAATTTCTCCGGGGGCAAGGGTGCGGGTGGTGACAATCTCTACGCCTTGCTTCACCCAGTGGTGGCGCCGTTCGAGGGGAAGTCGCTCGCCTAGCACGACCATAGGTAGGCTGTAGTCCTGCTTGAGTATTTCAACAAGATCGGTAAATTGGCTGGGATCGGCTGCTACATCAAGCAGGACGAGATCGGGCTTTTCGGCGGTGTGGATAGCTTCGATAGCCTGGTTTGGGGTATTGACAACTTGGGTTTGGAAGCGGGCGATCGCAGCCTGAGCGACTAGCACATAGCCTAACTTGCTATCTTCAGTGACAATCAGTAGCTGGGGAGTGCCGCCTCTGAGCGCATTCGAGAGTGCTGTGGTAGCTGTTTGCACGGTTGCCCGCTCAATGCGCTGACGCAGCTGACGCACCCAGTTGGTAATGTCTCGAATCGCGGCGTCTTGTTTAGCCTGTAGCGATGTTGGTAAGGGTGTTGGCTCGGTCTTCGGAGATAGGGCCTGGAGCTGAGTTTCTACTTTGCGGGCGATCTGCGATCCTTCTAAGAACCCATAGCTGCCCAGAGATCCGGCCAGCTTGTGGGCACTGGTGCGGCTGTCGTAATAGAGGTCTGGCTGGATGGTGCCGTTGGCTAGCGCGGCTGCCCCTTTTTCTAGAATTGCGATTTGTTGGCTGGCGCTGCTCAGGTATCGGTGGCAGGCCTGTGCTAGCTGGTCGGTGAGGGGTAAGGAGTTTTTTTGAGTTGCTAAGGGCTGGATGTTGACGGGCTGAGTGTCTGAGTCTGATGGTTGTGGGCGGTTGAGCGATCGCATTCCCGGTTCGCGATTGGCAAAAGCCTGCTGGTCTCGGGTTTGGCGAGAGGATTTTGTCGGTTGTTTGGTTGCTTGTGGATGGGCGTTTGGGGATAAGTCGGGCTGAGCGCGATTGTTGATAAGGTCGCGTTCGGTGCTCTGTGCTGCGTCCTGTTTCGAGTGTTTTTGGGGTGAAGGGGATCTTTGAGCGGTTGCTTTGTTGTTTTTGTTGGCTGACCAGTCTGTATTTTCGTTGAGCCGATAGCCCAGCCCATACACCGTTTTAATCAGATCTTTGGGCGCGCCTGCAGCCTTGAGCTTGCGCCGGAGCCCTTTGATGTGGGTGCGCACCGCATCTTCTCCAGGCGGATCTTCAAAAGACCACAGATCATCAATAATGGCGCCCAGGCTATAGACCCGGTGCGGATGCCGCAAAAATAGCTCCAACATAGAAAACTCTTTTGGCGTCAGACGAACGGGCTGATCTTGATAGGTGGTTTCGCAAGTGCTGGGGTCTAGGCTGAGTGCGCCCCAAGTGAGAATGGTCGGCAATCCCTGATTCTCTCGTCGGAGCAGCGCCCGAATCCGAGCACACAGCTCATCAAAATCGAAGGGTTTGACAACGTAATCATCAGCACCTGCATCTAGCGCTTTGACCTTTTCAGCCGTGCTCTCCTTCGCCGTGAGAATCATCAGCGGATTGCTATAGCCATCCTGCCGCAGCGCCCGACAAAATTGAATCCCATCACCATCGGGAAGCATGAGGTCCAGCACAATCAGGTCGTAGCTAAACAGATCGGCATAAGACTGCGCGCTACTGCCCTCGGTCGCAATATCCACGGCGTAGCGCTGCTGAATTAGGCGCTCTGCCAAAGATTCCATTAATGTTTCGTCATCATCGACCAGCAGGATACGCATTGCCAGATCACCACCTAGCGGACTGTATAGCTCGCTACGAC
>JBCBIK010000029.1:0-36363 GCA_038524545.1 Cyanobacteria bacterium J06623_4
CATCGTCATCATCCAAACGCTGCAGCTGCACGCCCGTCGCCATCCGCGACTGAATGGAAATCGCATCGACAGCCTGCCGCATAATGATGCCGCGATTGCTGACGATCATCAGCTCATCTTCTGGTCCGGCAATGCGCAGCGCCACTAGTTCATCCCCGTCCTTGCGGAACTTCATCGCCACCAGCCCCATACCAGCCCGGTTTTGCAGCCTAAACTTGGCTACGGGAACGCGCTTGCCTAAGCCTGCCGCTGATACCACCAGTACCCAAGGTCCCTGGTCCGCTTCGTTGACGTTCTCATCGTCTGCATCGTCATCTGCATCCGCTGCCGCGCCCTCGACTTCTTCGACTACTTGAGAAGGCAAGATATCCATGCTAATGAGCTGGTCACCGTCTCTCAGAGACATGGCCCTTACGCCCTTGGTCGGCCTGCCCAGGGGACGTAGCTGTCCGTGATCGGCCTTGAAGTGAATCGTCATGCCTCGCTGGGAGCCAATGAGAATGCTATCTTCAGGGCGCGCTAGGCGAACCCAGCGCAGCTCATCACCATCTTCGAGTGAAATCGCAATCAGGCCGTTGGTGCGAATGCGGCTGAAGGCTGAGAGGGCAGTCTTTTTCACAAAGCCGCCTTGGGTCAGCATCACGAGGTAGTCGTCTTCGCTGAACTCGTTAACGCCGACGACAGAGGTGACTTTTTCCTCTCTGGGGATAGGCAGCATCTGCACCAGCGGGTAGCCCTTCGCAGTCCGAGAACTCTCTGGAATTTGGTAGGCCCGCAGGGAGTAGGCAACTCCTCGATCTGTAAAGAAGAGAACGTGGTCGTGGCTACAGCAGGTGATGAAGTGCTCAATGCCATCGTCGTCTTTCATCTTGGTGCCCGACTTGCCTCGAGTGGCCCGGTTTTGCGCCTCGAAGGTGTCGACCAGCATGCGCTTTATGTAGCCCTGCTCTGTCACCAAAATTGCCACTTGCTCATTGGCAATCAGAGAAATGTCGGAGAGGTCATTTTCATCTCCTTTGATGATGGTTCTTCGCTCATTGGCAAACGAGCCCTGCAGCTCAAGTACCTCTTCTTTGATGATGGCTAAGATGCGCTCCCGATTGGCCAAGATATCTTCTAAATCGGCAATTTTTTCGGTGAGGGCTTCGTGCTCTTGCTCAATCTTTTCGGCTTCTAGGGCGGTCAGACGGCGCAGTTGCATTTGCAAAATCGCATCTGCCTGTGTCGCCGAAAGGCCGTAGGACTCTACCAGCTCCGTTTTGGCGCTGGCCGCATCGGCTGAGCCGCGAATGAGGGCAATCACCGCGTCTAAGTTCTCTAGCGCGATCAGGTAGCCCTGGAGGAGATGATCGCGCTCTTGAGCTTTGCGTAGCTGATACTGCGTGCGCCGGGTGATCGTTTCAATCCGAAAGTCGAGAAAGACCTGTAGAAAATCTCGCAGCGTGAGCAGCTGAGGTTCACCATTTACCAGGCCCAGCATGTTAACGCCAAAGTTATTTTGAAGTGGCGTCTGTTTGTAGAGATTGTTGAGGACGACTTTGGGATAGGCGTCGCGCTTTAGCTCTATGACAATGCGCATGCCATCGCGATCGCTCTCATCGCGCAAGTCTGAAATTCCTTCCAGACGCCGCTCATTCACCATGTCGGCGATCTTTTCAATTAGGCTTGCCTTGTTGGTTTGGTAGGGCAGCTCGGTGATGATGATGGTCTCACGGTCGGGGCGGCCGCGCTGCTCCTGAGTCTCAATGGTGGCGACGCCGCGCATCGTCACAGAGCCTCTGCCCGTGGTGTAGGCCTCACGAATGCCACGACTGCCAATAATTTGTGCCCCTGTGGGGAAATCGGGGCCCGGGATGTACTGCATCAGCTCCAAGCTGGTGAGTTCAGGGTTATCAATCAGGGCGATGACGCCATCGATCACTTCGCCCAGATTGTGGGGCGGAATATTGGTGGCCATGCCCACCGCAATGCCAGATGAGCCGTTGATCAGCAGCTGGGGAATGCGCGATGGCAAGACGACGGGTTCCTGCTGTGAGCCGTCGAAGTTGTCTGCAAAGTCTACGGTTTCCGCCTCAATGTCTTGAAGGAGGGACGCGCCAGTGAGCGCCTGCAGGCGAGACTCTGTATAACGCATGGCCGCAGGCGGATCATTATCGATAGAGCCGAAGTTGCCATGACCATCGATCAGGGGATGGCGCATGGAGAAGTCCTGCGCCATCCGAACCAGCGCGTCGTACACTGCCGTATCGCCGTGGGGATGGTACTTACCGAGCACTTCACCCACTACGCGGGCGCACTTGCGAAAGGGCCGATCAGCGGTGAGTCCTAGCTCGTGCATGGCGTACAAAATGCGCCGATGCACGGGTTTGAGGCCATCCCTTGCGTCAGGGAGCGCTCGGCCTACAATCACGCTCATCGCGTATTCGAGGTAGGACCGAGACATCTCATTGCGCAAATCTGTCGGGACGATCCGCTCTTGAGGACTGCTCATATGGAATGCTCCAGGAATTTTTGAGAAAAGAAAAATGAACGTATGGCTTAGGCTGCCTAAAATGGTGCCTAACAGCGAGGCAATCGCTTAGACAGCGCTCCGTATCAGAATTGCTACGGCTTATCGGCTAAAAATGACTCATATTGATTGCAGGGGCTGGCAGGTACATCGTGTATATCAGGTCGACTTAACAAGAAGTGAGCAAAAGACACAAACCTTATCCGAATGCCCTCACCAAAGCGGACTTCGGCGAGGGCAATTGTAAGTGATATTTGAGGTGAATGCTCAAGGCGATATTGAAGTTCAAGACAATGAAGTTCAAGACCATATTGAAGTCGTTAGAAGTATTGCTTGAAGCGTAAAAGAAAGCACAGATAGATACCCGCTCAAGCGTCCATACTAGCTGCGTACAAGAGAGATGAAACAACCTGAAAAAAACTGGATGAAATCCCCTTAAATGACACCGTATTGATAGACTTCAAAACGTTGCTAAACAGTTACTGCATTCTACCATATTTACCCTTCTTCATGTGGGCTAAAACGGTCCTCGTCGACTGCTTTTTTGAATAAGCGAAAACCCTTATGGATTCTCGGTTTCCTGTTTTTTATGCCGACGTTTTTTTGGGTCACGATACCGGAGTTGGACACCCCGAAAACTCGGGACGTTTGACAGCCGTGGTTGACTATTTGAACCGCTGCCAAACGTCTGCGGAGAAAGGTTATGAATGGGCTCAGAAAATAGACTGGTTGACGCCCTCAGAACGGTCGGCCTTGGCAGCGGTTGAGCGCGTTCATGACGCTGGGTATCTGCAGCTGCTAAAAGCGATTTCGAGTCGAGGGGGCGGTCAGCTAGATGGCGATACGTCTATGAGCACCCAAAGCTATGACGTGGCGCTGCTCGCGGTGACGGCCTGGCTAGACGGTGTGGATTGGGTATGGCAGCAGCGATCGCCCGGATTTGCCCTAGTGCGCCCGCCGGGTCATCATGCAGAACGCAGTCAGGGGATGGGATTTTGTTTGCTGGGTAATGCGGCGATCGCAGCCCACTACGCCATTGATACCCTGGGCGCAAAGCGCGTCGCCATTTTGGATTGGGACGTGCACCATGGCAATGGCACCCAGGCCTTGGTGGCCGAGAGTGCCCAGATTGCCTACTGCTCTTTTCACCAGTCGCCAGCGTACCCAGGCACTGGCGCTGCAACAGAGACCGGCCAGCATAGCAACGTGCTGAATATCCCATTGCCGTCAGGCAGTACCCTGCCCGACTACCAGCGGCTGTGGACTGAAAAAGCGCGGCCATTTTTGGCAGGATTTGACGCGGATATGATGCTAGTGAGCGCTGGCTACGACGCGACTCAGGCTGATCCCCTGGCGGGAATTTGTCTGCAGCCGGCGGACTATTATTGGTTCACTCAGGCCTGTTTGTCTTTGACGCCTGCAGTTCTCTTTGGCCTGGAAGGTGGATACGACTACCAGGCGCTGGCGCAGTCTGTCGCCGCGACGATTCGCGCTGCCTGTGAGCGCGGCGCAGCAAAGGGTGTACGGTAGAGTCGTCTGAATTGATTAGGCGTGTTTGAATAGGCGTGTTTGAATAGGCATGTTTGAACAGGCATGTTTGAAATAAAGGGAGAGCAAGGTGTTTCGACTGTTTCGCTGGGTATTTAATCTGTTTGGGCGATCGCCTGACCAGACGCCACAGGATGCGCCCCCCGCACTGCCGGAACGTCCCGCTTCTGGTCGTCCCCTTTCTGATAGGCCCGGTTCTGATAGCTCACCTTCTGATGAGCCTGAGTCAGATAGTCCCGCACCTGAAAATCTTCCTTCGTCGGTACCCGAAATGCCTACTCCTGCTAACACTCGATCCCGCTCGGTTCAAAACACCTCTTTAGAAGAGTTGAAGCAGGTCTTAAACGTTTTACGGGCTTACATCGTTACCTTTGGGGAGCCAGATAGTGAGCTGACGCTGCGGGCTGTGGTCGGTGCCGTGGTGGCCAATGTGAAGACGGTAGAGGTAGAAAACAGGCGGCTGGAGGCGTTTATAGATGATGCGATCGCAGCCTACGAAAGCCTTGGCAACGACGCTTCTTTGGTAGATGTCAGCGCTCAGCTACTGGCAGAACAGGTGAGTGTGTGGCTCCAAGAGCAAGAATCGATTGTGAACAATGTTGTGAGCGCCTACCTGCAGCAGTTTGCCCCAGAAGATAAGACTTGGGAACCGGGCGACTTGCTGAACCTTGTGCAAACGGTGGTGGCAACGCTGAATGACGGTTCGCTGAGCAAGTCGGGCGGTCGCAGCCTGATTCAGCGGGTGATGGGTTCTTTTGTAATGGAGCGGGCGCTGAGCCGATGGGTGGCGCCTGAGTGGGTGGCACTAGCACAGCGCGTGGCCAGCTACGAAGATAACCGAGCGGTCCAGCAAGATTTGCAGTCTATCGCCTGGTCGTATATTCAGCAGTTTCAAGCCATTCTCAGTCCACAGCTGATTGAACAGATAGCCGAGCAGGGACCGATTAACGTTTCACCCGCCGAATTTCTTTCGGGGGACCTGGGCGCTTTTTCTGAGATGCTGTTTTACAAATTTCAGCTTTTGGCCGCTGACCCGGTTGTGACCAAAACCCATGAAGATATTGCAGCTCAGGTGAATAGAGCGATCGCTGACTTCAAAGACCGCAGAGAGCCCGGCCTCGATGTCACTGAAGGTCTTCCAACGGGCGAATTGGAAGTGAGCAGTCCTTTCTTTAGAACCGATTCATCCCAGGGAAATTGACCATGGCAAGTGTCTGATTGCGTGAATTTTCTGACCCAGTTGAGAGAGCGGTCTACCGCCGTCAGAATGCAACCGTGGATGTATTGATAAATATAATTTGATGATGGTCTAGTCAGAACGACTGAAGGGTGCTAGATTGCTGCGATATAGCCAGCAATGCGGATACGTTCGTTCGCTGGCGTGGTACTTCATCGTTGCTACATCAGCACTCTAGCGATTGTTGATGCGCTTGGTGGCGTGTCAAAGCTATTATCCTTGGGCCAACTAAAGCCCTTGTTTATTACCCTCGTTTATTTTATGGGGGTGCTAGCTACATACGATTTCCATACAGGTTAAAACATGGCCTTTTTTGAGAACTTTACCTCGGTTATTCGAGACAAATGGTTGGATTACTTTCGGGCCAACCGGACTTGGCTAGAGGTGCAGATGGCAACCACCTCTGTGCGGACCCCTGAAGGGGGCCGTCGTCCTTCTTCATTTTTGATTTTGGGTGTGGTGAATGCCCTAGAGCCCAAGCTATCTAATCTGATGGTGCCGTTTTATCAGCTGAACTCTGATGAAGACGCGCTAATCGACGTGCTGGGTCTCAACTTCGATCCAGAAGCGGTTTTGGACAATGGAGAAGTGGGGAAAACCATCGATGCTTCACCAGAGGCAGATACGCCGCTGCTAGGTAGCGAACCCTCCCTAGATAAAGATGTCGATGCCTGGCCGCCAACTTAGTTGACCAGCACGACCCACTGATTCAGCCTGGCATTATCGGGCTGCGGCAACTGCTAGTTGGCTTGTCTGCAGCGAGGTGATAGAGAGGCCATCGGGGGCAGTTGACCGCGTGATACGATTGGTGGGCAATTCACACACAGGCAGATTAGACCCATGGTAGATCGTCCTATTAAGAAGAGCGATCGCGACGCTGCTCAGCAGTCTCAGTCCACCGACAACTCCACCGACGCTAGCTCCGCAGAACCCCGCAAGACACCTCGCCCGATCAAGAAAGCCGACCGCACCGATGGGGGCCCTGATCAGCGTGATCGCAGTGAGGGTCGACGGGATGATCGGGGCCGTGGGAAAGGCAAGGGCAAAGGTCGGGGTCGAGGCAAGGATGACGCGCCTAAAGCACCCATGAATCCTGCCCTGATGCGAGGCCCCAAACCAACAAAGAAAGTCGCAGAGCCTGAGGTTGAAGAGACAGAAGCGGCTGATACAGAAGCAGCTAACGCAGAGGCCACCGACGCCGCAGCTGGCGCAACCGATTCAGCTGAGCCAGATACAGAATCGGCCCCTGCAGACGGATCTGCTGATACTGCTGAGGCTTAGAAGCCTTCTGCTACTCTACGGGATGGCCTGCTTAAACGTTGATTGAGATAGGTCACCCAAAGCGAATTGAATAAGTGAAAGCTGTAGAGAGCAATCTCTGAAATCATAGGAAGGGTCACTGGTTCAGTGGCCTTTTTTTACTGGATTTCTTGGCTGGGCTTTTCTAAACGACTCCAAAAAATAAAAAAAAAAAATTCCCTAGGACGCGAAGAGCGTCTAGGGAACAGTCAGGGTGCATCTACCAACTAACTATTCCCTGCAAAGCTCAAGATTCAGGACGAAATCTGTACCGAACTACTCAAAAAAGAAAAATCCTCAGCCTCCGTACAAAGACGGCGGCCAAGGAAACATCAGGGTGCATCTACCAACTACTAGTACCCACCGATAAGAAAAGCGTCAGGATACTTTTACAAAAGCGGCTAACCATAGGTTTATCAGCGATATCTGAGCCAATTAGGAAGCAGGTTATGATGATGAAGAAAGATGATTAAGTTTTGTATCTCTTTTCCCTGCCACCTTTTTGTTTACTATGACGGTTGCAACTTCTTCTGCCGGTGAGTCTCTAGGCAAACCCCGGCCTATGACTCAAGTGATTTTTCGCTCTGTGGCGACAGGATTGCTTTACTACGGCTACTACAAGTGGGTGATTCAAGATGAGCTGAAGGCTCACGGTCAGCGAGTTTGGTCTGGTGCGGTGTGCCTGGTGCCCTTCGTACTGGGGGTCGCATTGCCACTGCTGCTGGCGGTGTTTGATCCGGACGTTCCGGGGTGGTTCGCACGATTTTCATTGACCGGCGTGCTTTGGATTTACATTGTGCAATTTCGTCTGTACCAGGAGATTAATCGGCTGTATGTTGCACAAGGATGGCATCCGCCTTTGGTAACCTGGTGGATCATTGTTCCTGGCCTTAATTTAATTGTTGGACTCAGGCAGATTCACTTTTTGAGTGAGTATTGGGCGCGTCTTTCGGCGACTGAGGTTTCTGATCCGGTGGCTGAGCGTATTCCGTTCCTTTCTAAAAACGGTTAGTGCGTAGATCTAGTGCCCAGGTCGTCTGTCTGCGGATTGCTTGCCTAATGCCTACCACCCAAGGTGAGCTAGGGTTGAGCCAGATTCCAACAATTAGGTTGCTGCATTATTGACGTGTGATTGTCATGACCTCTTTGCTGTTTGTCCGTCATTTTATGAACAGGCTTAAGTTCAGTCCTTGGGCGACCCTTCTGCTGGGCAGTTTGCTTTGGCTGCCGAGCTGTTCTGTCGGTCAGCCATCTGCTGAAACGGTCCTGGATGAAGCGGATACTACGCAGCCAGAAGCGCGGCGCAGCTCCGTTTTAAGACTGCTGTACAGCCGCACGCCAACCACGTTAAATCCTCACTTGGCCAATGGGTTTCAGGATTTTGAGGCGGCGCGCATTGTGTATGAGCCGCTGGCGACCTATGAGGCGGATGGTCGGCTTGTGCCGGTGCTGGCAGATTTGATTCCGACGGCTGAAAATGGTGGCTTGGCTGCAGATGGCCGGTCGGTGACTTGGAAGCTAAAGCCAGATGTGCGGTGGTCAGATGGCAAACCGTTTACGGCTGAAGATGTGGTCTTTACCTATCAGTTTGTCAGCGACCCGAAGGTGGCAGCAGTCACCGAAAAGTATTACGAAGCCATCGAAAAGGTAGAGGCGCTAGATGCGCAAACGGTGAAGATTACATTTAAGCAGCCGAATCCCTCTTGGGCGCTGCCCTTTACCGGGCAAAACGGAATGATTTTGCCAAAGCATGTGTTTGAGTCGGCGCAGGGAGTGAGTGCGCGTCAGGCTCCGGCCAATCTGCAGCCGGTGGGGACCGGGCCCTATCGATTTATCACGAATGCGGATGGGGTGTGGACATTTGCGGCCAATGAGCAGTTTCGCGAGGGGCTGCCGGGCTTTAGCTTGGTGGAGCTGCAGGGCGGGGTGACACCCTATGTGGCAGCGCGGCGAGTCATTCGCGATGGCGATGCGGATTTTGCGCACAATTTGCAGCTGACGATTGAGGATCGGGTGAGCCTTTCGAATAGTGGAACTGGCCGGGTGGTGGCGACTTTTGGGTCTTCGGTAGAGCGGATCATGCTGAATATGACTGACCCCAATAAGCCGACGAAGACGGGGGAGCGCTCTAGTGTGGAAAATCCCCATCCTTTTTTGAGTGATATTCGAGTGCGGAAGGCGATTGACCACGCGATTGATCGAGATGCGATCGCAAACCAGGTCTATGGCAACGCCGGGCAACGCACCAACCAACTGCTGCCTTCTCCAGCTGAGTATGCTAACCCACTGCTTTACTATCGCCACGACCCTGAGCGAGCAAAAGCCCTGCTAGACGAAGCGGGCTGGAAAGACAGCGATGGCGACGGCATTCGAGACAAAGATGGTGTAGAGATGCGGGTGGTGTTTCAGACGCCGATTAACCCGGTGCGCCAAAAAACTCAGGCAATGGTGAAAGCTGATCTCAACGAAATTGGCATCGAAGTCGACAACCGCCGAGTCATTGTAGATGATTTCTTTTCGGCAGATCCCGCGCAGACTCGCAGCATCAACCACTTTTATGCCGATATGCAGGAGTACAAGACTGGCAGCGACACGCCAGACCCATCGATTTATATGAGCTGGTGGCTCTGCGACGAAATTGCCTCACAAAAAAACAATTGGCAAAAGCCCAACAACGCTCGCTACTGCAATCCTGAATACGACAAAGTGTGGGAACAGGCGAGCAAAGAGCTAGATCCTGAGAAGCGCGCACTGCTTTTCCAGCGCATGAACACAATCTTGATGCAGGATGTGGCTGTTATCCCACTGGTCCGCCGGGCGGTGACCAATGGAATCAGCGAGCGAATTACGGGCGTAGACCCGACGCCTTGGGATGCTAGCACCTGGGATATTGGGACTTGGCGGCTAGCGGAGACGCCACCTGCGGAGACGCCACCTGCGGAGACAGGCTCTCCCGTACCTCAGACAGAGACAGCCCCCGAAGAATCAGCAGAAAGTGCACCTGAAGCACCGTCCGATGCAGAGTCATCTGAAGCAGAGTCGTCGGAGTAGAGTTGAATATGTTGCGGACCATGCTGCCGCTCAGGTACAAACTCTCTCTAAAAAGAGATTCGCGCATTTCTGTCTATGTCTAAAAATAAAAAGAGAGAGCAAACTATGCTCTCTCTTCTCGTACACAGATGACTTTTATCGATTTACAACAACTGCGCGAATCTATTCATTAGCCAACTTCCGCCTCAACATCAATGACATCTTCAGCATCTGCAACAGTTGTTGCGTCTTGCGTGCTGCCGTCTTTTTTCAGATAGCCCATCATCAAGGAGGACAGCTCTGTCACGAGAAGTGTCGCTAAGATGCCATCGTCCAACCAGCCAACAATAGGAATAATATCTGGTGAAATATCGATGGGGCTGAGAAGATAAACGGCGGTTCCAACAATGATGGCCCAGCGCCACTTTGGATGACGCAGCGCGCCGCGATACCAGTTGTAAAATGACTCGATCAGATTGTTGTTCATGAATGCCTGTGAGATAGAACGTGTCTGCAAGCGACGTTAACTATCGTCATCTCGCACAATAAATATCTCAACTTTACCAAGTGCTCACCAGTGGTGATATCCCCCCAAGTCGGTAAGAGTGAATGCTCGATACGGATATCTGCTCACTTTTTCCAAGGCCACTTTCCTTCAATCTTGGTGCCCATTTCAGTTTTTGCTGAAAACACCAGGTAGCCTATCAACAGCGCAACGCTTCCTAAGAAAATAGCCGTATCTTGGCTCATGCGGGCACCTCTACTGTTTCACTTCCCGCCAGGCCAAAGGCCGCATGCACTACCCGCAATGCCTCTACGCCCCTCTCCTGCTGCACCACACAGCTAATTTTGATTTCAGAAGTTGCAATCATCTGAATGTTGATGTCGTTTTCTGAAAGGGCGTGGAACATGGCTGCGGCAATGCCGGGACGGTGAATCATGCCCATGCCAACTACGCTGACCTTGGCGATGTCCTTATTGATAGAGACGTCGCCGCAGCCGAGTTCTGCGGCTGCCGTTTGGAGGATGTCTTTGGCGAGGGCTGCGTCGTCTTGGGCGACGGTGCAGGCGATGTCGCGGGTCATTGTGCCCTGACGCGGGCGGCTGCGCTGGGACTGGATAATCATGTCTACGCTGATGCCCCGGTCAGCCAAGATTTGGAATATGCGTGCGGCGAGCCCTGGCTTATCTGGGACGTCGCGTACGGCGAGCTGAGCCTGCTTGAGGTCTAGCGCCGCGCCGCGCACAGAGGGCAGGTCCTCTGAAAAATTGACTGCGCTTGCCTTGGGCTGGTCGAGCCTGGCGGGTGAACTGGTGACGTCGAAGTGTTTGCAGAGGGTGGCGATCGCGCGATCGCAATCTTCCTCAGCCACCGTACAGCTCACCTTCACCTCAGAGGTCGAAATCATCTGAATATTTACCTTTGCAGCCGCCAGCGCGGAAAACATGCCCGCTGCTACACCCGGCCTGCCGATCATGCCTGCCCCGGCGATGCTGATCTTGGCAATATTTTCGGCGGTTTGCACCTCGGCCTCGTCTTGATGGGCGGCAGGATTGGCGGACTGGGTACGTAGCGCAGGAGCAATGTGCTCGACAACGCTTTCGGCTTGCTTTAGGGCGCGCGATCGCACCGTAAACGCAATATCGTTCGAATTTCCCTCATGGATTGACTGAATAATCAAATCCACATTCAAAGACTGCGTGGCCAGTTCACCAAACAGCTGCGCCGCCACTCCAGGCCGATCCGGCACCCTTAGCAGGGCTACCTTTGCCTGGTCCGTATCGAACTCGACCGCATCTACAGGGTGGGCAATTTCCAACCCTTCCAGGGCGCGTGGCTGCGGTGTCGGTGCTGTGACCCGCGTACCCGGCTCATCCGTCCAGCTAGAGCGTACTACCAGCATGATCCCATAGTTGCGAGCAATTTCTACCGCCCGAGGATGCAGCACACTGGCCCCTAGGCTAGCCAGCTCCAGCATTTCATCGCAGGTGATTTCTGCCATGAGCTGCGCATCTGGAACGATTCTAGGGTCTGAGGTCAAAATGCCAGGTACGTCTGTATATATTTCGCAGCGCTCGGCCTGCATTGCAGCAGCTAGGGCAACCGCAGAGGTATCTGAACCACCGCGTCCGAGTGTGGTAATTTCGCCGACCATGCCAGAGAGGTCTGTGCCGGGGGCCTCGGCTGCATCCAAAGCGTCTATCCCGCCGCTCGTGCCTTGAAAGCCCGCCACGACAATCACCTTGCCTTCTTGTAAGTGTCGCTCAAGCCGCGCCGTCTTAATTTCTAAGATGCGAGCGCGGGTGTGATCGGCTTCGGTGACGATGCCGACCTGAGCCCCCGTTAGGGAGATTGCGGCTTGGCCTTGTTCGTGGAGAGCCATGCTGAGCAGTGCGATCGTCACCTGTTCTCCCGTAGAGAGCAGCATGTCCATTTCACGGCGACTAGGCTCGCTGGAGATTTCTTCAGCGAGCCGCACCAGGCTATCGGTGCTCTTGCCCATGGCAGAGACCACCACAATCACCTGATGACCAGCGGCTGCTGTTGCCTTCACACGCTTTGCCACAGCCTGGATACGCTCCACCGTCCCGACCGACGTACCCCCGTATTTTTGAACGATTAATCCCATGCCCTATGCCCTCACACTGCCCCTAACGTGCTGTTTACGTTTTTACTTAATGCAACCTAAAACCCTATGCGCTAACAATCATCCCACTCTGCAATCACTCAGCTGAAATATTTGACTAAATTTACATCGAACAAGATTCATAGCAATCAAGATTTAACCCTTTAAGCAAGATTCCAGGAGCCAGATTCTGGGAACCAGATTCTAGGAGTCAGATTCACCGCTGGGCGCGATTGAACATGTTCAATCAGAACACTTTGCCAGGGAGCTTCGATGTTTAGCCTGTAAAAATACGCTAACTCGCACTCTAATGGCCATAATTTAGCCGATGTTGAGCATAATTACTTAGCAATATTTCGCATGGCAAATAAATAGTCGGGAACTCTGTAGGTGTGGCTTTGGCCCATTTCCCTTCGTAGCTAATCTGAACAATTTTCCATAAAGCCATCTAACAGGGGTGGCGAAAAATGGACAGTATAGATATAAACTTTAGTTAAGTTGCATAATTATTGGTTGCGAAACATGACAGCAGTTCTGCAGAACCGGCCCGTCTCAACTTCAGCCACGACTGGTAAAAAAGCGCCGCATCACGTCGTGATTGTCGGGGGTGGGTTTGGTGGCCTGTACGCGGCAAAGGCGCTCGGCAAAGCTGCTGTCAAAGTCACTTTGATTGACAAGCGAAACTTTCACCTATTTCAGCCGTTGCTGTATCAGGTTGCGACCGGTGGCCTGTCAGCTGGCGATATTTCGTCTCCGCTTCGCGCCGTCCTCAGCAAGCAAAAGAATGTGCAGGTGCTGATGGGCGAGGTCGTTGGCATCGATCCCAAGTCGCAAAAGGTCAGCCTGAAGAATGGCGAATCGGTCGACTACGACAGCCTAATCATGGCGACAGGATCTAGCCATCACTACTTCGGTAAAGACGAGTGGTCTAGCATTGCCCCTGGGATGAAAACCATTGAAGACGCGCTAGAAGTGCGTCGGCGAATTTTCCTGGCATTTGAAGCGGCTGAGAAGGAAACGGATCCGGCCCGCCGTGAGGCGTTGCTGACCTTCTTCATCGTTGGTGGTGGTCCGACTGGTGTGGAATTGGCGGGTGCGCTGGCTGAGCTCGCCTACGAGACCCTGCGGGAAGACTTCAGAAACATCAACCCCGAAGAAACCAAGGTGGTACTGCTAGAAGGTATGGATCGAGTGCTGCCACCCTACCCTGGCGACCTCTCCGTAGCGGCTAAAAAATCGCTCGAAAAGCTGGGCGTAGAAGTTCGAACAGGCACGCTAGTTACCAACATTGAAGGCGATACGGTTACCTTGAAGAGCGGTGACGACATTGAGAAGGTGCAGGCCTTCACCGTGCTGTGGGCCGCTGGCATTAAGGCTTCGCCGCTGGGTAAAGCGATCGCAGAGCAAACTGGCGCTGAGCTAGACCGCATTGGTCGTGTCATCGTAGAGCCTGACCTCAGCGTTCCGGGCCACTCCAATATTTTCATCGCGGGCGACTTGGCCCACTACGCGCATCAGGGCGATGGCCCTCTGCCCGGGACGGCGGCCACCGCGATGCAGCAAGGTGAATATTTAGCGACTTCTATCAAGCGGCGGCTCGCAAACAAGGCGGTGAACGCCTTCAGCTACAAAGACAATGGCAGCATGGCGGTGATTGGCCGCAACGAAGCGGTGGCTAATCTGGGCTTTGCTAAGCTCTCTGGCTTCCCCGCTTGGATTATCTGGATCTTTGTGCACATCTATTACCTGATCGAGTTTGATAATAAGCTCTTGGTAATGATGCAGTGGGGCTGGCAATATTTCACCAGTCAGCGGGGAGCACGCTTGATCACAGGGGATGACTCTATCCCTGCGCTCTCTGCCCTGGTAGTCGATGAAATGACCATGGGCAAGGAGCAGCGCAGTGAGGCTACTGAGCTAGCAGAAGCTTAGCTCTAAATAGTGAGGACTTGCTGGCTTTGATGTGAATGGTCCTCAGCTTGATGGGGTGCTTTGACTCGCTCGGCATGAGGCGATCGCTCTGAAGGCATCTTTTCAGGAGGCTTCAGGGCGATCGCCTTAAAACGTTTTTGCCAAACGGCATGGCGATAGGTGTCTATCGAGCGTCTGCCCGCTTTGAATAAACGTAGCCGCTGTATGGCTGAACGCCTGTCGCGGGATAGGCATCGTCGTGGGGGCTAAAGATCCGGTAGACGGCTTCGGCAAGATAGTTGAAGACGCTGTTGAGGGTTTGAAAGAAGGTCATGACCTTGTCTCCTAAAAAAGCAACGGTTTAACTTTGGCTGTAACGGTTCATCGCGCGGTGAAGAACTGTTAATTGCAAAAAACTGTTTAGGTTAGGTAGAAAGACAGTCTATTCAAACAACAGTTCGGTAGTTGGTAGAGAAAGTGTATTGAGCTGTAGGTTGTACAAAACTCTCTACACTCTGATAGTAGTGAACTCAGTGCCACCCGTAGATTTACTATGAGTATTTCTTCACGAGTCTATAGAGAGTGTCACATACCGTTAAACGGGCTATGGCACACAATAGATGCTGTAAGCGTATGACGTAGCATGCCTGAGCTTGGAGAATCGAAGTCTAAATCTATCGGTGACCCGTCGAAGGGAAAGGTTTATTTGCTTGGTGCCGGACCGGGCAAGCTCGACTACCTCACGGTGTATGGTCAGCGATTGCTTGGCCAAGCCGATGCTTTGGTCTACGATGCGCTGGTGGATGCTGCTTTGCTACAGCAGATTCCTGATAGCTGTGAGCAATGGCATGTGGGCAAGCGCGGCGGTATGCCAAGCACGTCTCAAGCGGATATTAACCAGCTGCTGGTACAGCTATGTCAGGCGGGGAAGCAGGTTGTGCGGCTAAAGGCCGGAGACCCGTTTGTCTTTGGGCGGGCATCGGCTGAGATTCAGGCGCTGAAGGCTGCAAGCTGCCAGTTTGAGGTGGTGCCTGGGCTATCTTCGGCCCTGGTTGCACCGTTGCTAGCGGGCATACCGCTGAGCGATCCGGTGTTGAGTCGGGGGTTTGGTGTATTTACAGCGCACGATTTGGACGCTTTGGACTGGGAGGCGATCGCACGCTTAGAAACGACCATTTTCCTCATGGGCGGTCGGCAGCTCAGGGCAATCTGCGATCGCTTAGTCAACCATGGCAAACGTCCCGAAACGCCGGTGGCCATTGTTCGCTGGGCTAGCCAGCCCGAACAGCAAGTCTGGCAGGGGACGCTGCTGGGCATACCGCAGATTGTCGGGGCTGCCAAACTCTCTCCCTGCGTCATCATCATTGGAGAGGTCGTCGGGCTGCGCGCTTTTTTGGCCCCTGTGCGATCGCCTGCGCTGTCATTGGCAGGCAAAACCATTTTAGTGACTCGGGCGGCTAGCCAAGTGAGTCAGTTTAGCCAACTGCTGGAAGCGAAGGGGGCGTGGGTTGTTGATTTGCCTGCGCTAGAAATTCGAGAACCGGCGAGCTGGGCAGGTGTGGATAGTGCGATCACAGACCTGGCCACCTTCGACTGGCTAATTCTCACCTCACACAACGCGGTCAGCTACTTTTTAGACCGGTTGCTTCATCAAGGCAAAGATCTCAGGGCGCTGGCCTCTCTCAAAATTGCCGTAGTCGGCAAAAAGACGCATCACTACTTGCAGCAGCGGGGCCTCACTGCCGACTTTACCCCACCAACCTTTGTCGCCGATGCACTCGTTGAGCACTTTCCTGAAAATCCAGCAGGGAAAAAACTGTTGTTTCCGCGAGTTGAGAAAGGGGGGCGGGATATCTTGGTGAAAGCGATGACTGCCAAAGGTGCTCATGTGAAAGAAGTCGCAGCCTACGAGTCTGCCTGCCCAGAAAGTATTCCGGCAGCGGCCAAACAGGTGCTAGAGGCCCGGTCTGTAGACGTCATTACCTTTGCAAGTTCTAAAACGGTTCGTCATTTTGCTCAGCTCATGGCGCAGACCTTTGGCGAGCACTGGTTAGATCTATTAGAAAAGACAGCGATCGCCTCCATCGGCCCGCAGACTTCTCGGGACTGCCGCGAGCAGCTAGGCAAAGTCACCTTCGAGGCCGAAAAATACACGCTTGCGGGGCTCACCGCAGGGCTAGAAACGTGGGCAAGGTCATGACTGACCAGGCGCTTCAAACCTCTCTTCAAACCTCGGCTTCAACCAGACGCATCATTGGGTTGACCGGTGGGATTGCCACCGGAAAGAGTACGGTCTCTAACTATTTGGCGAAGCGGTACCGGCTGCCCGTGCTCGATGCCGATGTCTATGCGCGGCAGGCGGTAGAGAAGGGAAGTGATATTTTGAGTGCGATCGCCCACCGCTACGGTCAACGCATCCTCCTTACCGATGGCAACCTCAACCGCACTGCCCTCGGCAATATTGTTTTTCAAGATCCTACCGAAAAAGAATGGTTAGAACAGCAAATCCATCCCTTTGTCCGAGCCAAATTTCACACAGAAAGTGATGCGCTCTCATTCCATGCCACACTGGTGTATTCCATTCCGCTCCTCTTTGAAGCTAAGCTGACTCACCTTGTCACAGAAATTTGGGTGGTTGCTTGCAGCCCATCACAGCAGCTACAACGACTCATGGCCCGCAATCACCTCTCCAAAAGCCAAGCCCAGGAACGCATTAACGCACAGATGGATTTACAAGAGAAGTGCGCCCTTGCTGATGATGTGTTGGATAATTCTGGTACAAAAGAAGCCTTGTTCGAGCAAATAGATGGACTGATGGACTGCGTAGCGACATAGTCGCTGAACTCTGTTCTATGTGTGCATTTCGTTTTGTGTAACAAGGACAGCTGAGCTCACAAGAATAACAACAGTCTTTTGTTTGTCTGTTCTGTCGCCTGTCAACATAGTTGTCTCAACTTTTTCTTTGAAAAAATTTGTTATTTTTTGGGCGTTGGCATCGCTCAGAAAAGCTTCAGATACAGCAGCACAGAACACGCCTTTAGAAGCTAGTAAATTTGAACTGTGTTCTATTGCGAGACTTTCCCAGGCTAGCAAACTGCGCGATCGCTGCCCACTCCCTCTTTCACATTGATGAGCATACAGCTCACTCCGGTGAAAATAGTCGGTAGTCAATGCGTATCTATCTTGATAGGCCAACCACTGCTCAGCAATTTCAGGGTCACCTTTAGCGAGGGCCGCCTTAGACGTTTTGAAAGATTTGGCCGTCAGGCCTGTTTGCTCAAAGAGGTCCTGAAATTGCTGCATAAACTCTTTCACTGTGGGCTTAACCGGTCCGCAGGTGGGTTGAGAAAGGATGATATCGAATCCGCCTCGTTGAATAATGGTGCTGAAATGGTAGCCCCAGTGAAAAGGGGTGAGCTGCTGAATATCTTCTAATGTCAGCAGGCGACGGCTGGGCTTGCTCGTCAGGCTAGAGTGTCGGTAGCGGATGCCTAGCTGCTGGCTCATGTGACTTAGCAAGAGCGTGTCTAGTTTGTGCTGCGCTTTTGCATCGAGGGCGGCAATCTGCTCTCTGAGAAGGGCGGCTGTGGCATAGGGCGGGACGCTGTGGGTCTCGGCGAGTAGCTGAGAGCGGGCTTGGTAATGCTCTAGGGCAATGTTCTTCTCGCTCAAGATGGTGTTGTAGCTGTCTGCCGCCAGCGGCTGTAGTAGGTCTCCTTGCAGCAGAGTGCCCGGCGCTGCTTTGCTGACCTGCTCGAAGCGCTCTTCGTCAACATTGATAAATCCGACTAGCGCGTTGCCAGATAGAATGCTGAACTCGAGATCTATTAACGGTTCTAGGTCTTCTTTGCGCTGTGCGATCGCAACTAAATGTAGCTGTAGCTGAAAGCGAGCCGCTTCCGCAACGTCCTCACAGCAAGCAATGCCATGCAGGTTGTTCCTCAGAATGCGAGCTTGAATGACCTGCAACAAGGTCGACGATTCTTGGCTATTCTCAGCGCTGTGTTCCGTTAGTCCAGAGCGCCATATTTTGAGCTGAGCGTCTTGGTTTTGCTGAATGAGTCCGGTCAAGAGGCTAAAAATGTCGGTGAGTCTCTGGTGAAATGCCACTAGCAGATTACCACTGTTGCAATTGGGATCTAAGATGCGCAACGATGGCAAAATCTCTTGGATCAGCTGCCGACAAAGCTGGGCATCTGCATTAAACAGCGCGTCGTTTAGCGTTTGTTGTTCTTGAAAGGATGGTTGTTCAGAAGAACGCCTAAGCTTACCTAGGGTGAATGCGTCGAGCGCGCGATCGCACATCACTCCGGCTAACTGCATCGATATAGCCGGGCCTGTAACCACGCCTCGCTCCCGTTGCCAATACTGATCGAGCCATTGGCCCAGCGCATCACCCATCCAGGGATTGAGTGCATCTGTACTGGCTTGCTCACTCAGCCAAGCCAAGACGTTCTCAAATGCCTGGTCTGCGATCGCAATATCTGGCCACTTTTCTTCTAGCGGATGCGTTTCAAACAGTCTGCCGATAAAAGGCACTGCGCCAATCGTCGTTTGCAGTGCTAGCGGCCTTTCTACAGCTGGCAAGGAGAGACTTTTGTACAGCGGACGAAGGCACTTTTCAAAAAAGAGAAGATCATCTGCCTGTAGCGCCGCTTCAAACTGCGTTTGCAGATACCAGGTGTTGTTATTTAGCCAGCCCCGCTGCTGCAACTGTTGAATAAAGATCAATCGCCGTAACGTCAGCATCGCATAGGTTTTACGCTCGGCAATAGGGCCGATGCCTGACATGTTTTCCACCAAATCTTCTAGCAGCTGCTGGAAGGTTTCACCGCCTTCATCCTGACCTTGCAGCGATGGCTTCGCCAGCTTGCGCAGACGAAACAGCCACAGCTCTAATGGCTGCCCCACGACGTACAGCTCGCTTTTCTGAGGCGAGCCGCACCAGAGACTTTTGGTCTGTTTTGCATCTACGAAGATGACTAGAGGTGGCATGCTGAGGTCTTCTTGAGCGATCGCACCATAAACCTCGTACCGCAAATGGGAAGTGAACGGCGTGCTGGGTGAAAGCGATACCTGCCAAACAACGGTGCGATCGCGCTGTGCGATGGGAACGCAGTCCTGCAGCTCCTTGCTGTCGGGTGAATAGTTCGCTTGCGAAGGAGTTACCGGCTCCCACCCCAGGGTCTGAGTGAAGAGCGCTGCAAGGTGGTGCGATCGCAGCTGCTTCGCTGCCGCTTGCTCATCCACCGTCAGCTATCTACGCTAACGGTATTGGCCGTTTTGGCGATCGCATAGTCTCGGAACCGGTCCAAATCTGCCTGTAGCGTCGAGGTCACCACCCTATCGACAAAAGAGCTGCTCATCATCAATCTGGCCAAAATGGAGGGGAGGGCGTAGGAGATGCTCATTTTTACTGTGCTGCTGCCGTCTTTGTGACCATAAAATCGAATCGCGCCTCGATTGGGCAAGCCATCGACCGATTCCCACTGAATAATTTGTCGGGGGACTATCTTGACAATTCGAGACAGCCAAGAAAAGGACAACCCAGTCGTCTCCAGCTTCCACCGAGACAGGGTAGGGTCTTCCTCGAGGATTTCTACCGACTCGATCCACTTCATCCAGTTTGGCATTTGGGTCAAGTCAGACCACATCTGCCAGACATCTTCCACGGGGGTTTCTAAATCTACGTGAACGGTGTGTTCTAGCCACTCTGCCATGGGGAAGCTTTGTTAGGAGTTTGTCAGGGGAAATCTCAGCGGAAAGTAAGGGGAAAATTTCTACAGAGATAGGGTTCGGGTGCTATCTCTATTTTACGGGCCAGTAAGATAAATATCACACGAATGGGTAAAGGGGATTGCTGAAATGTCTGTTTTATACGTCAGTCCATCGGGGCAGGACAATGACGAAGGCACCGCTAATTTTCCATTGAGAACGATTAGCAAAGCGTTGCAACAGGCCCGTCCAGGCAGCGTTGTACAGCTAGCACCCGGTACCTACCAAGAAAATGAGCAGTTCCCCCTAGTGGTGCCCGATGGCGTGACGGTCGCCGGGGATTCTCCGCAGCTGGTGACGCTGAAGGGGGGTGGCAAGCTGCAAGATAGTCGTCAAAACAGCTTTCAAAATGGGCCTCAAAACAGTGGCATCGGCCATCGGCACGCCACCATTGTGCTAGGCGATCGCGCTCAGCTTCGCGAAGTCACCGTCACCAATCCCGACGGCATCGGCATCGTCACCGCAGAGGGGGCAGCGCTGATTGTCCGCAATCGACTTACCGGCTGTCAGCAGCACGGCTTACTAATAATGGGTCAGGCCCAGCCCTTTGTCTCGGAAAATGAATTTGTAGACAATGGCAGCACGGGGTTATCGACGGTCGACCAGGCAAAAGGTGAAGTTCGTCAAAACCGGTTTACGCGGACCGGTGAGGGCATTAGCTTGCGATCGCAATCGGCTCCCCTAGTCATTGGCAATCAGCTCACCGACAATCGCTGTGGTATCTCAATCGGCGGCTTTGCCCAGCCAGTGCTCAGGCAAAACAAAGCCCTCAGCAGCCAGGAAACCGGCCTGTGGACCCAAGACCGCGCCCAGCCAGACATTGGTCAGCCCCAAGACCTCGGCGGCAACTGGTTCGAAGGCAAAATTCACGACATTCGCAACGATGGCAGCATTCCCCTTACCACCGCTGGAAACCAAATCAACCCGGTTCGGGTGAGCGGACGTGTCGACTACTTGCCCAGCGAAATCCCTGATGAATCAGCCGTGCCAGCGGTGCTGCTAGGCAACGTTGAGCCATCGCCCCTGCCTGCAGACTCCGATCCCGAGCCCCCCGCGCCTGACAACACGCTCAGCTTAGACAGCCGGTTCAATGACCTAGTCGGTCACTGGTCTGCGCCCTTTGTCGAAGCCCTCGCCGACAAAGGCTTGGTAAAAGGCTTTCTAAACGGCACCTTCAAACCCGACAACCAGGTAACGCGGGCTCAGTTCGCGGCCTTGGTCGCCGCAGCGTTTCCCACAGCAGATGCCATCCGGCCAGTACGTCGCTTTCCAGATGTGCCAGCCGGGTTTTGGGCGGCCAGAGCAATTCGGCAAGCCCAGACCACCGGCTTTATCTCCGGCTTTCCCGATGGCTCCTTTCGGCCAGATGCGCCCCTCACACGGGTGCAGGCGATGGTGGCATTGGTCAACGGGCTAGGGCTCGGCGAGGGGCGATCGCAGTCGCTGCTGATCTATGGTGATCGCGCTCAGGTACCCAGCTATGCCATCGAGGCCGTCGCCGCTGCCACCGACCGCAAAATGGTCGTAAACTATCCCGACCCATACACCTTGCGCCCGCTGGCGCCCATCAGCCGCGCTGAAACCACCGCCCTTGTCCACCAAGCCCTCGTCGCCGCAAACAAAACCCCTCGCATCGACTCTCCTTTCATCGCCAAGGCAGACACTGCCGCGCCCAACTTTTCTGACCTCTCTCCCAAGCACTGGGCCGCCGACTACATTGAGCCCCTCGTAGAGCAGGGCTGGCTGAGCGGCTTTCGAGATGGCACGTTTCAACCCGATTCACCCATGACCCGGGCCCAGTTTGCCGTGCTCTTGGTGGGCGCCTTCGACCCGAAGCCAAAGCGTCCTAGGGTAAGCTTTCGCGACGTGCCCGATAGCTTCTGGGGCGCGGAGGTGATTCAGCAGGCCTACCAAGCCGAATTTATCTCAGGCTTTCCAGACCTCACCTTCGACCCCAATCAGCCGCTGACTAAGCTGCAGGCGCTGCTAGCCCTGTCTAGTGGCCTAGAGCTTGAGACGGTGTCGCCGCCGAGGGAGTCATCATTGACGGTTTATCGCGATCGCGCCTCCATTCCGCAATATGCCAAAGCTGCGATCGCCGCGGCGACCCAGCTCTCCCTCGTCTTCAACCATCCCATCGCGGCAGAACTGCGCCCCAACCGCACGGCTACACGTGCCGAAGTCTCTGCCATGGTGTACCAATCGCTGGTCGTGGCCGACCGCATGCCTCCTATCGCCTCCCGCTACCAAGTCGTTCTCTAAAGTGATCCAACCCAAAGCCCCAAAAGAGGGGTCGACTAATGGCTCTATAAAGTGGGAGACTGAGGGGTATTAATTAATTTATGTAGTGCGATCCAACCATGGCTGAAATGCAATTCTCCCGCGGCGTCAAAGAGGAGGTCGTCCCCGATATTCGCCTCACCCGCGCCAAAGACCTGTCTGACGGCACAGCAACCTTTTACTTCGACCGTCCAAAAGCCCTCGTAGAAGAAGGCGGCGAAATCACAGGTCTCTACATGGTCGACGAAGAAGGCGAACTCTCCACCCGAGATGTCAACGGTAAGTTTGTAAACGGAGAGCCTGCCGGTATCGAGGCGGTCTATGTGATGCGAGGCCAGGACGAATGGGACCGCTTCATCCGCTTCATGGATCGCTACGCTGAGGATAATGGCCTCGGTCTTACCAAAAGCTAACCTTTTCAGAAGCAGATACCGGTTTAGATGCTCTGCTCTGTGGTTACAGTAAGCAACACGCGCACCCCCCAATATTGACAAGCGCGACTGACAAGAGCGGTCAGCTGATACAAATTCAGCTGACCGCTCTTGTCGTGAAGGAAGCCTCTATCAAATCTTCGCGGTGGGCATCGCCCTTCTTCGGTAAACCGTATACGGTCAAAACGACCGTACAGCAAGGTGTTCGGTGTGTTTTCAACACCTGACGCCCACAGAGCAATCTGTCAAGATATATCTGTTGGCGAAAGGAGCTTACTCATCACACCATGAAAAAACAGATAAACAACAGTCTTTCCGCTACGCTGCATGGCTGGTATCGCAGAGCACTCAAGCATACAAAGTATCGCTGGGTCGTCATCTTAGGAACACTGTTGTACCTGCTGAGTCCGATGGATATCTCTCCCGATGTATTTCCTGTTCTGGGCTGGATTGATGATGGCGTGATTGTGAGTCTCTTGGTCACAGAAGTCAGTCAAATTATAGCGCAAGAGCTCAAGCGCAAGCGACTTTTCACACAAAACAACAGAGCAGAAACGACAAAGACAGAAGTCGAAACAGTGATAGATACGGAAGATATCAAGACTATCAATGTCGAAGCTGTTTCCGTTAGCTAACCCATTCTTTTCTCTCAAAGTTCATTCAAACTTTCAACAAACCGGAACTTATCATGACCTATCTCTCTAACAACATCAACGAAGAAATGACCCCAATCGAGCAGTCTCCCGCAGAAACCACTACTTTCGAGAAGCTAAAGATGCTTTTGAAGGAAAGCGGCGTGCGATCGCAGCGCATTGGCAAAATCTTGCGGCAGGCCTTCTCTGAGACCCGCACAGAATTTCAAGCCGGTCGTAGCGTCATTTCTCCGCTGGCCAAAGAAGTCACCACCGAAACCGTTTCCACCGTAAAGGCAAAGGGTCAGCAGGCTGCAAACACAGTCAATAAAGCTTGGCAAGACGATGCGGAAGAGCTAGACCTCGCAGATCGGCTAGTGAAATTTTTGCAGGTGATGTCACAGCTGGGCCAAGAAACGCTTCTGCCAGAGCTAAAAAAGCAGGCTGGTAGAGCAGACAATCTGTTGGATGGTCGTTATGGCGATCGCTATGCCAGCATCAAAGCCCGCATTCAAGCAATTCAGACTTGGCTAGTAGATTCTGCAGACGCTGAAAAAACCACGCCCGAGACTGCTGACGACAGCGAGCCTACCGTTGTCATTGAGGTTGAGAGCGAAACCGTCAAGTAGCGCCTCACAGTTTGTCCTTTTCCACGTAAGTCTTCTCACACATACCGGAGCCCGAAGGAGAGCTATTTTGCTTCTCTCTCAGGCTCTTTTCTTATCTGTAGCTTCAGTCAAATTCCTCCAGCTGAACTGGTGCGCTCGGCGGACAGGGCACAACAATATATCCCTTGCGCCCATCGCCCAAAACATGGTTTCGCGCTGTACCCCAGTACCACCAGTGCGCCGCCACGTAGGCACATACAATACTGTCCAGCTTATCTTCTAACGCTTTTAGAGCTTTTCCACCGGTCGGAATTTCAGGCAGACTCTCCGCAGTTAGCGGTGGGGTGTGCTGAGGGAGCAAGGTCAAAAGATAGTTGCGTAGCTCTCCCAAGGCCCGGCTTCGCGCCGCCAATCGACCCTTTTTGTACTTTAAAATTTGAGGCAGGTTGAAAAGTTGAATGGTTGCCGGGTGGGGAAAGACTTCTATCTGGTAACGGCCAACTTTTTGCGGCTGGATGGTGGGTGCATGGCAAAAGCCCCGACTTTCTAAGTCTCGGCCAAACTGGATGAGGCGTTCGGCAAACGGGCGTCCCTGGTTAGCGGGGTAGCAGCCTGCGTGGTATTTACCAAAGTACGTGTGGGCTAGGCGATCGGGCGATCGCATGCCTGTTTCGTTAGGAATGAGCGTGGGTGCATCGACTGCGATTAGGGCAGGGGTGGTGGGTGGTGCGATCGCATCGACCCAATCCAACACACCCTCCAAAGTCGCTTCTCGGTCGAGCCGCTCAATATGCAGTTCAAAGTCATTGCCCAAGCCACGACTTCCCAAACAGCATAGGCCACTAGGCCCAGACTGCCAGCCCAGGTCGATGCCAATAAACTTCACGGCAGCTCCTCACGTGATGTCCCAACACTATTCCAGCATCTCAGCCCATAGGTCGGTAGACTGGCGAATGCTAGAAAAGTCACCATTGCCCAAAATAAGGTGGTCCAGCAGCGGAATGCCCAGCAGCTGAGCCCCCTTTAGCAGCTGACGGGTGAGAGTGATGTCTTCTGTGCTGGCTTCCAAGCTACCCGAGGGATGGTTGTGGGCCACAATGAGCCGAGTTGCCCCCCGCTTGATAACTTCGCGAAAAATTTCTCTCGGGTGGGCAATCGTTTCAGTCGCTGTTCCAATGCTGACAACTTTGCTACCTAGAATGCGATGCTTTACATCCAGCAGCAGTACGGCAAATCGCTCCTGAGTCTGCCACATCAGCTCATGGGCCAAAAAAGCCGCCGCTACAGAAGGATCGTCTACAACCGTTTGAGTCGGTGGCTGGCTCTGCAGCACCCGTTTACCCAGCTCTATCGCCGCCAAAATCGTCGCGGCCTTAGCCGGGCCAATGCCTGAAGTTTTCATTAGCTCCTCGGCAGTGACATCTCGCAAGGACAGTAGCCCATCACCACTCGGCTGCTCTTTTCCCAAATGCTGCAGCAAAAAATGACCCAGCCCCACGGCGGAGAGCTTTCCTGGCCCCTGTCCCGTCCCCAGCAAAATGGCAATCAGCTCAGCCGCAGAAAGACGCTTTGCACCCTGGCTGAGCAGGCGCTCCCGGGGCCTTTCAGTCGTTGGCATATCGGTGACGCGCAGGCTGTAAGTCATCAGATGCAATCAAAAGGACTGACTTCAGTGAGCCCGAATCGAATGGCTATCTTCTTACTACGCGCAAATCTTTGACGTCCGACGCCCACCTCCCTCCCGTTCCACAAAGACATGCTCAACTATGATGTGAACAGCCCAGAGAAGCTTCTCAACGACTGACCCATGGCTGATCCAACCGCAAATCTGACACCCGCAGAACTCAACGCCACGCTCAAAGCGATTCGCCAGCGGCTGATAAAAATTAGCCTAGGGACTGAACCTGCTGCGCTCTCGCCCGATCAGCGCCTGTCTGTGCGAGAAGACTTGCTATGGCTCAACGACATGAGTGAATATCAGACCCTGGGCATCTGTGCGACCTCTTTAGAAGAAGCGAAAACTGCCCTAAAGGCCTATGTGGCTGCGCTGAGTCAGCCCATTCAGGTAGATATTGAAAACCGACCAGGGGCTGTTTTTCTAAAGTTCAACACGCTGAAAAATGCTTGGTATCTAGATGGCTACACTGGTGAGTCGAGAGGGGTACTGGTGACTTACCACACCACTGAGCCCGAACTAGACGCTGTCAATGGCACCTACGGCCCTTTTCCATTAGATCTGTTCTCGTGAATGCTTAGCCGATGTTCTGACTAGCGGTCATGTATTTAGCCCATGTCTATGGATTTGATAGAGAGTGTCGGTTTTTTGTCAAGACAGAATTTCTGATTTTTCTTTGATGAACTATGAACTTTCTTAAAAATCCCTGAAATCCATACAAATTCAAGGTTTTCTCTGTTCATATTGCACAAGTACCCCTTAGAATGGGGCAGTAAAAATTATGGAGTTTCGGGGGTTTCAGCGGTTGTTGATATTTCCTTCACAGAAACTTTAAATTTTGCCATTAGGCAATGTGTAGTCCCATCTAGATCTCACGATCAGACCAGAGAACAAGCTAACCCAATTATCCTCTGAGGAGATAAGCATGAATAAAGGTGAACTCGTTGATACCGTTGCAGAGAAGTCCTCTGTGACGAAAAAACAAGCCGATGCTGTAATTTCAGCGGCTGTTGAGTCCATTATGGAAGCCGTGTCTAAGGGCGAAAAAGTGACGCTTGTAGGCTTTGGCTCGTTTGAGCCCCGTGCCCGCAAAGAGCGTGAAGGTCGCAACCCCAAAACTGGCGATACCATGGTCATTCCGGCCACTACCGTGCCTGCCTTTTCTGCAGGTAAGCAGTTCAAGGAGATGGTGGCAGGTAAAAAGAAGTAGACATTGGCCTTGTATGGATAGACCAGTTCACGGGGGGAACTTGGCTTGGGCTGCTCGGCTTGCGCGCTGCTCTCCTCGCGAACTTGTAGATTTTTCGGCAAGTATTAGTCCGCTTGGTCCGCCGGTTTCTGTACAGCAGGCGGTGCAAGCGGCTTTTTCGTGCGTGGTGAACTATCCAGATACGGCATATACCCTGCTTCGAGAGGCGATCGCACATCACCACCACCTCTCAGCCGAGTACGTCCTACCCGGCAACGGCGCCGCTGACCTGCTAACCTGGGCCGCCCGCGACCTTGCCACGCTACCGGGGCCAACGCTGCAACTGACGCCAGGCTTTAGTGACTACACGCGGGCGTTAGCGGCTTTTGAAGGTGGCAGGGTTGAAATTCCTTTACTCAAAGCAGATGAATGGCAGCTGTCGGATTGGGAGGCTAGGCTGCCAGACACCTCGCTGGCGCTAGACCGTTGTGGGCTGCTACTAAATAATCCCCACAACCCGACGGGGACATTATTTGCAGAGTCGAGGGTGCGATCGCTGCTCTCAAAATTTGCCTGGGTAGTGGTAGACGAAGCGTTTATGGATTTTTTGCCGCCGGAGCGGGCGCAAAGCGTAATCGACCAAGTAGCGAACTTTCCTAACTTAGTGGTGTTGCGATCGCTCACCAAGTTTTACAGTATGCCAGGCATTCGGCTGGGGTATGCGATCGCCCAGCCCGCCACACTCCAGCGCTGGAATCGCTGGCGCGACCCCTGGTCTGTCAATACCTTTGCCTCAGCTGCCGGTATCGCCGCCCTACAAGATACCGCCTTCCAGCAGCAAACCTGGCAATGGTTAGCCGCTGAAAACGCCTACCTATACCAACAGCTCTCTCAGCTACCAGGGCTAAGTCCTCTGCCAGGCTGCGCCAATTTCTTTTTGGTGCGCTGTCAGGCTTCTGTAACGACGCTGCAGCGTCAGCTTTTGCAACGCTACAGAATTTATATTCGTGACTGTATGAGTTTTGAGCAGCTGGGCGATCGCTACTTTCGCGTCGCTATCAAAAGCCGAGAAGACAATCAGCGACTACTCACGGCCCTCATCGAAACGCTGCCCCGGCTGATTGAGGTCGCCCATGCCAGCTGATTACGATCTGGTGATTTTGGGCGGCACGTTGGCAGGACGGACTGTGGCGGCAGCGGCGGTGGGCTACGGTGCGCGGGTGGCTCTGGTAGAGCCGCCAGGACTATTTTGGCAGCGGCAGCGGGTTCGGTATTTGCTGCGCGGGCTGCGGCAGCTCGCAGAAGGGCGGCAGCGGCAAGCGGTTAGCCGTTGGTTTCACCAGGATGGGCGGGGCGAGGCAAGCGAACAATTTGACTGGGCTGCGCTGGTGAAATGGAGTGGTCTCGCTGCTAGTGCGCAATTGTCTGAATATTCTGTTTCTGCGCTAAGCCGTAGCGGTGTAGATGTCATATTGGCTATGCCAGAGCGGCTCTCTCGCAAGCAAGTAGTGGTCACGGTTGGCCATCGTCGGCTGCGTGGGCGGGCGGCGCTTGCTGCCTTTGGTACGGTTCCCTGTCCGATTTCGCACTTGAGCAGCGATCGCACTCTCCAGTGCATGCCAACCGGGCTAGAGCCGTTGTTCACTTGGGATAGGCTGCCTAAGCAGATAACCGTGTGGGGTGAATCGTTTCAAGCAGTGCTTTGGGCAGAGGCCTTGAGCCTGATGGGTGTGGCCGTCACGCTGGTTGCAGATAGGGTTTTGCCCGGTGAAGATAGCGATGTCAGGCGGTGGGTGCAGGCTCAATGCTTGTCAGCAGGTGTCAAATTTGTGAAATCGTCTGATATCTCTGCCCAAGTGCTATCCAAGGCTGAGCTGTACACTTTGACCGAGAATGCCTTGGTGATAGACAGACAGCGACCAGCGCTCGCCTTACCAGAATTTGTGCGCCGCGTCTCTTATGCAGAGACCGGTTCTCTAGACGATGTTGAGCATACCAGTCATTATCTGCAGACAAATGCGTATTTGCAGACATCTCATTCTCGGGTGTTTGCCTGCGGTTCGCTGCTGCACGGTGAATGGGTTCACGATGCTGTAGCGCAGGCAGAGGCGCAGGTTGCTGTGTGGAATGCTCTGTTTTGGCCAAAAAAACGGGTAGATTATGGTGTGATCGCGCAGGCATACGGTCGGTTCGTCAGGGTTGGCCAGCCGCCTGAATTTGCGATCGCAGGTCGCGCACCGGAGCCGTCACAGGGCTACCGTGTCTGGACAGCTAGCTGTGCAAACAGCGCCAATCTGAGTCGGATCAGCCCGCAGCCGTCGTACTGCAAGATAATCTGCCAGAGAAAACGTATTCAGAGCATCCATCTACTCGGCGACGGTGCCGAAGCCCTCAGTCCTTATTTAGAATCCGTTGTTGGTAAGCCTACACATGTGCTCACAAGTGCGATCGCCTGTCCCCCTCTACCCCCCACGGCAGAACGCCTAACCGATTTACTAAAAGACGCTGCAGGCAAAGCAGAGCGCGCTCGCTGGCAGCCTGGAAACTGGCGGCGAGACTGGGCTGAAAATTGGTTTAACTGGCGACGCAGCTGATAACTCTTCTCTAAATGCCAACATCTAATGCGGACTTTGCCATCAACGCCGATAAATCAGTCGAGCTAGTACACGCCGATATTCGATAGTTATGAGATAGCCGAGTAAGGAACTCGATTCTCTTGTCGATAGGACGCTCAAGACCTTCTTATTAACTGTATCTACAGGTGTACTACTGGGTAAGTTTACGAAAACAGCACCCGCTGTAAATTCCGGTGGCCAACTTCTCGGATCGGCGAAACCTCTATCGCGAGTGATTAGGATTGCGTTTTCAGCTACGGCAATTTGCATCACCTCTGAGTCAGGACATCCCTGTAATCCAATATCCCTAACATCCTTTACTTCAAGACCTAAAGCTTTCATCTGAGGTGCAAGAGAGCGAGGCATGTTCTCATCGACCAAGAAATTCAAGGTTTAGGCCGTTAATGCTGTTACTTGAGTGTGCTGAACGAGTTCTGCGGCATACGCTAGTGCAGCTTCGAGTTGGGCCTTAGTAAGTGCGTACTCTCGGATGACCGCATCTTTGTCCATGCCGCCGGCTAGGGAACCCAAAATCAGAAAAACCGGTACGCGAGTGCCCGTAATGACGGGTGCGCCATGGTGAATTCCAGCATCAACACTAATATGTGGCGCAATATCCATGTGAAAAACTTTATCAAAGAGGATTAATGGCGCTTCTTACACGAACGCTTTCCACTTCCATTCTACTGACTAAACCTAGAAATCCTAGATGCGAGCGAGCGTTACCGCTTCTGGCTGGTCTTGATACTTTCCTTGGCGAGTGTCGTAGCTCACCTGGCAGGGTTCACCTTCTAAAAACAGCAGCTGAACAACCCCTTCATTGGCATAAATGCGGCAGTCGGCACTCGAAGAGTTAGAAAACTCCAGGGTGAGGTAGCCGCGCCAACCGGCTTCAGCCGGGGTCAGATTCGCAATAATCCCGCAGCGAGCGTAGGTGCTCTTGCCGATGCAGATAGTCGTGATATTGTCCGGCATTTTTAGGCGTTCTAGGGCAACGCCTAGGCCATAGGAGTGCGCCGGAAGAATGAAATAGCTGCCGTTGTCATCTTCTCTGAGCGCAGTTGGCTCCAAATTCTCTGGGTTGAAGTGCTTGGGGTCTATGACCGTGCCTGGAATATGGCGGAAAATGCGAAACTCG
Organism: Cyanobacteria bacterium J06623_4; assembly: GCA_038524545.1. Lineage (GTDB taxonomy): Bacteria > Cyanobacteriota > Cyanobacteriia > Phormidesmidales > Phormidesmidaceae > Phormidesmis. The sequence continues at coordinate 30,505 of JBCBIK010000029.1, forward strand.
TTGGGCGACAGGCGAATATCGTAGCCATAGGAAGATAGGCCGTAGCTGATGACGGGCGTCTCATGGCTATGGGTAGGGAGCTGAACCCGGCGAATAAGAGACGCTTCGAAGGGTTCAATCATGCCTTCGCGGGCCGCTGTTTTGATCCACGCATCGTTTTTTATCATGGTTAATTTTCACCTAGTCTGTGATTATCTTCTCGTTATTGCCTTCTCGTGACTACACCACGTAGTTTCGGCGAAATTCTGTAATTTGGTCAGCGACCGCCAAGAGCGACTCTGGCATCTGCGGCCCTGTGAGAATAATTTCTACATGGGGCGGGCGTTCTTTCAGCAGCGTCAGTACCTCATTTTCTTTTATTAGACCAAAATCCACCGCTAAGCTCAGTTCATCTAGCACAACTAGTCCATACTTTCCGTCTTGGATAGCGGCCTTAGTGTAGGTCCATAGCGCTCTTAGGGCAGCCTGCGTCTCAGCAGAAATCTCCGGTCCTTTGATGCAGTCTGTGCTCTCGCAGCGGATCCAGTCGAGATTTTGGCCCATGCTCATGGGGTTTTCCGGTCCCTGGCCAATTCCCCCTTTTAAGAACTGAATAACTAGGACGGGTAGCCCCTGCTCAGCAACCCGCATCGCCTGTACCATCACGTTCGTAAAGAAAGTACGATGCTGTGAAGTAAATACCTGCACCGTACCTTCGATAGCACGGAGCATGGGATGACGACGAACGGCTGGAAGCGGATTGGAACCACCAGGGAGTGCTCTAAGCTGTGAAACCATAGGTTGGTTGGAATGGCGTTGGTAGGAGTGGCGCGGTCAGCATTGGTCCGCAAAGGTCTGTAAAAGGCTAGGAGGTAGGTGCTTGCCCTTAAGATAATGCCTTTGGTGCCTTTGCAAGTACAAAACTACTAGACAAAGCTACCAGCGCAGAACCACTATCTGTGGAACAAGAGAGCGTCTGCCGCGCTACGACCAACTAAATATAGCGTAGTTGATGCATCTTTCAGGTAAGGTTGCGCTATATGTCGAAATTGAGTCTGCTTGTTAAATCCCGTTTCAAATCTGGGTAATATGTGCGACTATTGTGTCGACTTTGCCTACCGCTTCTATAGCCTTTCTGCAGCTTATGTCCTGGCAACGCCCCGACCATCGTCAACCCGACCAGCTGCGGCCCATCAAGTTTGATCGTCAGTTTACTGACTATGCTGCAGGCTCCGTACTAGCCCGCTGCGGCAATACCAGAGTGCTGTGCACTGTCTCTGTGACAGAAGGTGTTCCCAAGTTTTTAAAGGATTCTGGGCAAGGCTGGCTAACCGCAGAATATCGCATGTTGCCCAGCTCAACGCACACGCGGAAGTCACGCGAGTTTATGAAGCTCTCGGGCCGCACTCAAGAAATTCAGCGTTTGATCGGCAGAAGCCTGCGAGCGGCACTCGACCTAGAAGTGTTGGGAGAGCGCACATTGACGGTGGATGCAGACGTGCTGCAGGCCGATGGCGGCACGCGAACAACGTCGATTACCGGTGCCTATGTCGCCTTACAAGATGCGATCGCTCACCTCCTCAAGACCGGAGAACTCACCACTTCCCCCATCCGTCACCAAATCGCCGCTATTTCTGTTGGCCTACTCGAAGGAGAGCCTTTCCTAGACCTAAACTATCCAGAAGACTTTGCCGCCGATATCGACTTCAACGTGGTGATGAACGACAAGCTCGAATTCATTGAGGTGCAGGGCACCGCCGAGGCCGGAAGCTTCACCCGCGCTCAGCTCAATGCCATGCTCGACTTCGCCGAAAAAGGCATTGAGCAGCTCATGTCGCTGCAAACCGCGGCCCTATCGGATTAAGCAGAATTAAATAGTCAGAGAAATTCGCTGGCCCATAACTTGTCTACAGGGATACCTTTGAATCAAAAGCGCCTGCTTTCTGGCGACCAGATGAACGTACGAACATGACCTGTTTGGAACGTTGGTATTACTCGCCAGAAGTGTTACATTCCCTCATAGTTATCCTGTCGCCAGCCAGAGTCAGTCAGATGCAGTCAGATGGTGCTGGGCGAACAGGGCCTTATTATTCTATTTCTCTACTATGGCGAAGGATCTGCGAGACTTTTTGAGGACCGTTAAAGCGCGCGGGCAGCTGCGCACCGTGACTGCGCAGGTCGATCCCAATCTGGAAATTGCAGAGATTGCCAATCGGCTGCTTCAGTCTGGTGGCCCCGCCGTCATGTTTGAAAACGTAAAGGGGTCGCCTTATCCGGTCGTTGTCAATTTGCTGGGTACCGTAGAGCGCGTCTGCTGGGCGATGGGTATGGAGCACCCTCAAGAGCTAGAGGTATTGGGTAAAAAGTTGGGAATGCTGCAGCAGCCCAAGCCACCCAAGAAAATATCTCAAGCCATCGACCTCGGCAAAGTACTGTTCGATGTTGTTAAAGCTAAGCCAACGCGAGACTGGCTTCCGGCCTGTCAGCAAGTGGTCCGGCTCGATGAAAAAGTTGACCTCACCCGTATTCCGATGATTCGTCCCTATCCGAAAGATGGGGGTCGCGTGGTGACGCTTGGCCTAGTAATTACTAAGGACTGCGAAACGGGTGTGCCCAATGTGGGGGTCTATCGCCTGCAGCTGCAGAGCCGTAACACCATGACCGTGCAGTGGCTTTCTGTGCGAGGTGGGGCGCGGCACCTGAGAAAAGCAGCAGAGCGCGGCAAAAGTTTGGAAGTTGCGATCGCAATTGGTGTCGATCCGCTAATTATCCTAGCGGCGGCCACACCCATTCCTGTAGACCTTTCAGAATGGCTATTTGCCGGGCTCTACAGCGGCAGAGGCGTTTCGCTGGCCAAGTGCAAAACCGTAGATCTCGAAGTGCCCTCCATGTCGGAGTTTGTGCTGGAGGGCACCATCACGCCCGGTGAAACCGCCAGCGATGGCCCCTTCGGAGACCACATGGGCTACTACGGTGGAATTAATTCAGCCGCGCCGCTGATTCGCTTCCACTGCATGACACACCGCAAATCACCGGTCTATCTCACCACCTTTAGCGGCCGCCCACCCAAAGAAGAAGCCATGATGGCGATTGCACTCAACCGCATCTACACCCCCATCCTGCGGCAGCAAGTCTCAGACATTGTTGATTTCTTCTTGCCAATGGAGGCACTCAGCTACAAAGCCGCCATTATCTCTATCGACAAATCTTACCCCGGGCAGGCACGTCGTGCCGCCATGGCCTTTTGGACCGCCCTCCCTCAGTTCACCTACACCAAATTTGTCATTGTCGTCGACAAAGACATCAACATTCGCGATCCGCGCCAAGTCGTGTGGGCCGTCACCTCCAAGGTCGACCCTATCCGCGATGTGTTCATCTTGCCCGATAGCCCCTTCGACAGTTTGGACTTTGCCAATGAACGGCTTGGGCTCGGTAGCCGCATGGGCATTGATGCCACCACCAAGGTACCGCCAGAAACAGACCACGAGTGGGGAGAACAGTTAGAATCGGACCCCATCATGGCTGAGCTGGTGACGCGTCGCTGGCAAGAGTACGGCCTAGGCGACCTAAAGCTGGGCGAAGCCAACGCAAATGTCTTCGGCTACGACATTCGGTAGCGTCTTGCCGTCGGTTCGTTAGCCAGAATAACCGCTTACCAAGGGCTGCCCACCATAGTAAACGCGGCCCAGTAGTAGGGAGAGGTCAAGTCGTTAATATCTTCCTGCCCCCACTCGCCAGACACGTCAACATTTCCCCTCGATAGTCTGAGCTGGCCATTTTCAGCCGTTACTTCGCCTTGGAGCATCTTCAGCTGCGCCTGACGTAGGGCTTCTGCCTTAGTTGTGGTCGTCCCCAGCTGGTCATAGAATTCGCTCATGAGCGCCAAAGTGCCCGTATCACTTACATTCCACATACTTGCCAGCACCGACTTCGCCCCCGACTGCAGCGTAATGCCAGCAAAGCCCAGCTCAGCCGAATCATCCCCAATAGCCGTTCGGCAAGCGCTTAGCACCAGTAGTTCCACAGAGGGGTCCTGCCAATTTACCTCGCGAATATCACCTAGGGTCAGCTGAGAATCCCAAAGCTGGATGTATGAATCTTCAGGAGTTCCACGGCTAAACACCGCATGGGTTGCCAAATGAACCACTTGAGGAGACTGTTGCTCAATTTGCTCTACTAGATTTGGTAGCGTGAATTCAGGGTTTAGAAAAGACTGCCCAGTACGCTGTTCTTCAGAGGGCTGATTGACCTTCCAGGTATCTACAATGTTGCCGAGTTCAGTGGGCACAGCTGGCAGCGGGTTAAGCGATTGAAATTCGGACGCACCCATGGCCAGTACTTGCCCTGCCGACAGCGGTGAATAGTCTGTCTGAATCAAGTTGAAGGCTGGAATTCGGGTCAGGGCGTACTTTTCTATCAAAAACTGTTCGCCGTCGTGCAGCGCAGCCAAAGGCAGCGTACGCAACCCATTCCCCAGGCAAAACAGCAAGGTATCAATGTCCTCAGCCTGCAAATGCTCCGATTCGAAAGGCGCTATCAACCATGAATGTAGCTGCTGTGCGGCTCTCATATTTTTAGCAGAGCCGTGCATTTCCAAGTGAAAGTCACTGACCGTTCGGCGCAGCAAATCTTCTGGTACGTCGTAGAGGTCACGTACGATGGGCTCTCCAGACGCCGTCAGCAGCACAAGATGCAGATGGTCTGCGCGAGGGATGGCCCACAAGACGGCTGAGCGCGTATCGGTCTCCGCCGAAAGCTGAGATAGGATTTGGGCAATTTCCTCTGGCGGCTGAGTCACCTCCGCCAAATCCGCATCAAAGTATCCTTCAAAGTCTTGCTCTAGGCCACGTTCCATCCCCAAAATTTTCTCACTGAGGGTTTGGGCCTGTGCAGGTAAGCTGGGCCCGCCCGACGCCGCGACCAGTGCTCCCATGCAGACCAGACGAAATAGCCAACGCTTGGATATTACAGCACTTAAAAAATTAGACGGTTGATAATATGTGCGCATAAGAAGAAATGAGGATTTCAGGTTAGAACTTGTGGCCGCGTAGTCAGGAATTCCTCGGCTAGCGAGCGGCTACAGATATGTTCATGGGCGCTTCTAGCTCAAGTGCCTGCAGAAGCTGATGCCACGAATCGCGGACGCTGACATCATTGGGATGTTGTTCGCGTAAGCTGACCAGCGTTTCGATAGCGTCGTTCCATAGTCCTTCTGCTCTGTAGGCTTGGGCAGCGGCAAGTCCTTCTGCTACGCCGTCTTGCGCTGTCAAAGAGAGGGCGTTTTCGGCAACGGTGTCGGCTTCGACCTGTCGAAGCCAGCCAGAGAGTACATCATTTTGTGTGGGGTCTTGGGCATCGCATACGATTGAAAAATACCAGCGGTAGTCTTGCTCTGTTTGCAACGCCTGTTCGGGAAGCTGAATGCCCACTAGGCCACGGTCTGTGCTGGTGTTTAGAGACTTCTCATAAACTCTATTGCCGTCAGCGTCGCGAAGAGAAAATTCTAAATCGTAAGATGCTTCTATTTCTGGAACGACGAAATATACTGAGGGGCGATCGCTAATCGTTTGGCCGATGTTTGTAGCGGGGTTGAGGGCTACCACGGGCGAACTGCCAGCCATGCATTCACTACGTGTTCCTCCGCTGATGCGGCGACCAGGGAGCCCCTGTCTTAGCTGAACATCTCTCGCAGTAGCCGGTAAAACAGCCGAGACCAGCAGCAATCCAGCTCCCAGACTGGCCTGAAAAATAGTTTTCTTATAGTTATTCATCAATCTGTTTTCCTTGCTTTGGAACAACAAAGCCAATCAGTGACCTGCAAACGTTCACCCATCCGGGCATCTGCTAGGAATCAGAGTTGACTTCTACGACTACTGATGG
>JBCBIK010000030.1:0-35297 GCA_038524545.1 Cyanobacteria bacterium J06623_4
TACGCCGTAGTACGCATGAACCAAATTGATTGGCCAACAGTATCCGGTCGTTTTCCGAGCGATCTGAAATGCGGCTGCTTGCGCTGCGCGATTGCCTGACAATACTGAAGTCTAGACGTTGGATCTGTCGCAAAAAGGGGCGTTAATTTAGCGGTTAGTAGCCTTTTCATAAAAGGGATGCCGTAAAATGAGGCCATCGCTTTAGAGTCTGTTGAGATGGATAGAATCGTGGTTGACCCGCAGGTCCACTTTGGCAAACCCTGTATTGCCGGGACGCGCATTCCTGTTCAAAGTGTGCTGGAACTGCTCAACGAAGAGCTATCGTTTGCCGACATCATTCGCGACTACTACAGTGAGCTGCAACCAGAGGACATTCGCGCGTGCCTTCAGTATGCGTTGGCGGAGCCACTCTGAAAGAGTATCGCCCTAGTGGCTGCTGAAGATATCAACCTGGTTTCGGCTTGATGGTGAAGTTCTTACTTGACCAAGATGTCTATAGAGTAACTGTCAAATTTCTTCTCAGCGCTAGCTTTGATATCGTATCAGTATCGCAGTTAGGACTATCAAGAGCACCAGACACCGAGGTTCTGAGCACAGCGCAATCACAGGGGCGCATACTGATCACCAGAGATAGAGACTATGGCAACTTAGTCTTCGTGCAGTCGTTGGGTTCTGGCGTGATTTATCTGCGGATACTGCCGTCGAGTGCAGTAGAAGACCATGTTGGGTAAAGCCAGTATCGAAGATCGCCTATCTGTGCTCGAACACACAGTGTCTAATCTGCGAAGAAAAATTGAATTTAACAATAATCCTCTTCCAATTGGTTAGATGACCTCATCGGTTCTATCTCTGATGAATCTGCTTTCTTAGAAGCACTGGAGTATGGTCGTGCTTTCCGCCGGACCGGTGAAATCGATGGGCAGATCAGTGACGCTACTAACCCGAAACATGAAGGACTTTGACAAAGTCCCAAACCTATTGACTGAAGACTGGACTGACTAAGGTTCTTGTGACCGTTTGAAGTAGCTACTCTTTGCAAAACAGAAACTACACTCGGAAGATAGTTGGATGAGTGCGGTTCTTAGCTGATATCTCTCACATCGAGATATTAGCTATCGCGTGCTACCCTTCGCATCGCGCTGTGTCATGATTTGCTCTAGCCTTGGCAAGGCACTCGCTGCCGTTTCGCGCACGTAGCTATCTACCGATTCGTCTTTGATGAGCGCTTTGAGCACGTCTACAGCGCGGGGGTCACCGATAGAGCCCAGGGTGTTGGTGATGGTGAGTGCGATCGCAACATTATCAGTCGTCTTCAGTGCCGCCAATAGGGTCTCTACCGCCGGTACACCAATCTCACCCATCGACATGACAGCCGCAATTTGTACCACTGGGTAAGGATCTGCCATCGCCTTTTTGAGCGCTGCTAATCCTTCTGGCGGAAAAGACTCATCGGGGTGAAATACCGCAATTTGAGCCATTGCTTTCGTGCAGCTGGCCCGCACCGTATCATTGTCGGCATTGAGCATTTGCTCGGCCACAGTAGGTACTGCATCCATGCCCACTGCACCTAGCGTTTTCACACAGGCGCGGCGGTACACCACATCTTCTTCTCCTAGGGCTGCCATCAGCGTAGGGATGGTATGCTCATCTCGATTTTCCACAATCTCAGACATGGCCCGCTGGCGCATTTGTGGATTGGGATGCTTGAGCTGGTGATAGACGGAATCGGCAACCATGAAACTATAAATGGGTTGAACTGCGTGCGAACTGAGAGAAAATACCCGTGAAATACCCATACAGAAAGACTCCTGGGAAGCCCTTCAAAGAAGTATCAACCAGGAGCCTTTAGTTTTTATCACTCACAAGGCCAGTAGACCCCGTAAGCCCTATCGATTAGGAAAGGGAGTTGATAACGTAGTCGAGCAGTGCTTTGTACTCAGTCAATGCCTGGGGAGACATGTCGCGAGGTGCACAGCCGCGATCGCGTGTGTGCTGCATAGCTGTGACGTAAGGTGCAGTAGGCAAGTTCAAAGAACGATACACTTCACGAGCACCTGCAATGCCCCACTCATCCAAAGGACCAGTACCGCCAACAACGAGGCAGTAGTTGATCAGGCGGAGGTAGTGCTTGATGTCGCGGAGGCACTTTTCTTGCTTAGTCTGGTTGCCGCCTGCTTCACCTTCGTTGGTGAGGTAAGGGTACTTCTTGAACGCAGCGTCGTACGCTTCTTGAGCAACCTTGTCGATGCCAGCGTTGAGCTTTTCAGCAGCTTCTAGGCGAGCCGCTGCGCGCTGCAAACCACCTTGAACAGCCTGCAGGTCAGCAGAGCCAGGAAAACGTCCGGCAGCATCAGCCGAAGCGATAGCGGAAGTAACAACTGATTTCATGTCTTCAAATCTCCAAAGTTATGTTTGATCGGGTTAATGTTGTATTCAACTCAAAGTCAATGCCGAAAAGGGGCAGTTAGCTTAGAGCAGAGACAACGCGATCAAAGTAGCCAGCAGCTTCGGAAGCGAGCGCGGAGCAATCACCGTCGATAGCTTCGTACTTGTTGTAGCGAGAGCCACCTGCATCAGGGCTGTTAGTACCCTTAAGGTGAGCAACGCTGGATGCCTTCATGATGTTTACTGCGCGAGCAGCAGAACCAGTAGGAACGCCCAATGCAGCGTAAGTCTCTTTCAAACCGTTGAGGCAACGATCGTCGAGTACGGACGCATCGCCAGCGAGCAAAGCGTAAGTAACGTAGCGCAAGATGATCTCGCCATCACGCAGGCAAGCAGCCATGCGGCGAGTGGGGTAGCAGTTACCACCCGCTTGAATCAAGCCAGTGTTCTCACAAATCATGCCAGAAACTGCGTCGGAAACGATGCAGCTAGCGTTGGAAGCGATCGCATTCACAGCGTCCAAGCGCTTGTTACCTTCAGCAACAAAGCTCTTTAGGGCTTCTAGGTCGCCGCCGCCGATGGTAGCGGTCTTAGTGTCAGCCGTGACAACGGCTCTAGAGAAAGCGTCAAGCATCAAGCTCTCCTTCTTCTAAATACAGCAGCTGGCCCTTTCTGTGGCCAGTGATACAAGACTAAAAGATGACCCCCTTCTCAGTCCGCTTTATTAAAAACAAAGCAATAATCCGTTACAAAAGAATGATTGAAAGGCTCAAAGTCTTTCATCACCGGGGATTCGGCGTATCATAGAAAAAGCTGGTTTATGACGGCGATGCATCATCTCTTAATATGCCGTAATAAACTGCGCTCTCCGTCTGTGCAGTTTCTAGGGCATAGCCAGCGCATTCATAGTCATTCACAGTGTATTCAATCGTCCGTGAAACTCCTTCAAGGAGATAGCCATTGAGGTAATCAAAATAGTGCAATCAGAAAGCCGAACTCATTAGAATGATGAGCTCGGCTTTCTGGTCCATGCAGACCTATTTAGTAGGTGTATTCAGTTTGGTGATGTCGGCTAGAGGTATCGTTGCAGTCAGTTGTGCTAATAAAAGTGCCGTTTTAAGTAATCCTGACTCAACTTTCCTCAGCGCTGCCAACAGTACACGGTAGCGAAACTATTAACCTCGGCTATGCATTTTTAAGCAAATGCTTGACCAGGTTGTCTTTCACCATCATTTGTCGCATAACTTCTACGACGTATTCCTGAGCCTGCTCTAGGCTTAGCCCTTTTACTTGGTCTTTAACAACTTGTAGTTTGAACTGCTGCTCCATGCTGAGACTGCCGGGCAGCTTATCGCCTGATGTAGTCATGATGGTCACTTCTCCTCGAAAGGTTAGATAGATCTTGATAATTTAGACAGATCTTGAATAGGTAATGGAACGAGTCCGTTTCCCTAAATCCACAAACCCCATGCCTTCGGAAAACGGAGGCAAAGAATTATTGAAAACAAGAAGTCAATGCGCTCAAAAATTAGCTAGCTATAAAGGCCAAGCTAAATTTGATTTACTGAATTCTAGCTTCCACGCACACTATCGTCAAATTGTAAATAGATTCGGTAGCAGACGTTACTTAAATTAATTTTCTTAAGGGTTGAGATCCTTTTTCAGCCTTTAGGAAGACTGTAGAAAGCTCAAGGAAGCCAGCACTAGCGCGTTTACCTATACATATCGATGTCTATGTTTTGCTCTATGGCCTTATGTTAGCGATCGCATATTTTCCTGTACTCAGCATTAAGGCTGTTTTAGGGACCACATTTGCTTTGCCCAAAGAATGATGTTGACCAAGGTTCCCTTCGGCAGAGCGTTATAGTAATGAGGGATCAATTCTTTATGGTTTGACTTTTCGCTTTACATTTTTACTGCATATTAAAGGACGCATTCAGCTTGATGAACGTAATGGAATTTTTCCAGCAGAGTGCTGGGCAGTGGCAATCTCAACGGACGACCCATCACCTACCTTTTCGCCGCGCGGAACTAGGTGGCTCGAATATTTCTGTAGAGGCGCTACCCGCCGACCACGAAAAGGTTGTAGAGATTTGCAAGCTGCACGATGTCGAGCCTAACTCGGCAGTGGGCGGTGCCTATGTGCAGTGGGATGGCGCCATGGCCTGGGATAAAGACGACGAAAGCCACAAAGGATCTACCGTATTTGCCCTGGTGCCCGATGCAGACAATCCTCAAACCGGCAATTTGCTCCGGGAGCGGGGCTATGCCGAAATTGTCCCCGTGATAGGCCGCTTCGAGATGGACAGTGAAGACGGCCTGGTGCTCACCACGGAGTACGAAACCATGAGTTCGATTGAGCGATTTTGGTTTCCCAATCCAAATCTGCGAATGCGAACCAGTGTCGTCAAGCGCTTTGGCGGCCTAAGCACCGCATCATTTTGCGCAGAGTCTCGGGTAGAGACCGTCCCCGACCAAGAAAAAGACGACGCTGCGGCACGAGAAGCTTTCGAAGCAGGATCGCAATATTCTTCCTTCGGCTGGTAGGCAACGGGGCTTTGGCCCTCAGCTCACCTACACCTGCACTTCGCTCGCAAAGCGGGTAATCTTATCAAATTCGAAAGGCCCAGCCACAGAGCCCCAGACCAGCTCATCGGTTTTGGGGTCACGTCCTCGGTCGTAGCTGGTCATGTGCGACTCAGTCACGATGAATTCATTGTCTAGGTAAGTTTGCATGCCTTTGCGTTCAACCATGCACTTTTTGCCGGGTTCGACCTTGCCGCGGAAGCTGCTGCCAGTCCATTCCACAATGATGTCGCAGCCACCCATGGGCTCAAGGTCTTGGAGGGTGAGGGTTGCTAGCTTGTTTAGGTCGCGGGCAGCGCCGTAGAACTTGGCTTCATCGGCGACGCGATAGTTCTCTAGTAAAACGTCGTTTTCACGCTGGATGAAGTGCAGCACTCTAACCCGATACGGTTTATCGAGCTGAAAGTTGTAAGCCTGTTCCAAATACAAACTAATGCCGGATTGAAAATTTTTTGGCAGAGGCCGCATGCAGACCTGAATATGCGCAAAGAATGGGGGATTCTCTATTGCCTGGGCCTGATTGCTGAAGTCGGCAGCCATCCATTTTGTGAGGGTGACTACGTTTGTATGATGAGCCATGATTGCCTGCTTGTAAGGGCGTAAGGCTGCACGCCCTCTAGTTTCTAAGATTTGTTACCAGCCTAAAATTTGTCGGTCAGGTTTCAATAAGAACGCTGACGCCACTTGTTGAGTTTGAATTCGGCGATAGTAGAGAGCGATCGCGCACTCATCAATTCGTCCTGCAAACGCTCAATCTCTTTGGCCTGGTCTTTCACCTTTGCCTGCATCGAATAGCTGTTGGTTGGGCCAGCTGCTGACGCATCGACCATGGCAGGATTTTGGCCTTTGCGTAAGATGGCTGCGCCCATATTGGAGAGCGATCGCAGCTCAGCAATTTGCCGCTTCAACTGTTCAATTTGCTCTGCCTGAGCGTCTACCTTTTCTGAAAGCTCGCTATTGTTTAGCGCAGGTTCAGCGGGCTTACTGTGTGTAGGGCTAACCATCGTAGGTCGACTGAAGACATTTCGCAACAGCTCTTCTACCGTAGGATTGCTGCTGAGCCCTTTGCGATTCGTCGCTCCCGAGGGTGTTGAGATGGGACTTGCCTGGTCTGCTAACAGCGTTTTAGTTAGCCGCGCAGGGTTGTTTTCTGTAACATGTTTGTCGCTACTAGATGCTCCTCTTAGCAGCGAGAACATATGCGTGAACCCCATCGGTGTGCTTGCTTCTGTTTTGTAGCCCCGATAAAAAGGCACAGTATCCGTTCCAAAATTCCGATAGTACTCGTCACTATCTAAATAAGCATCAATTTCAGCATCGTAGCCTTCGCTATCTAAGATGGTGCTGTGGTAAGCAATCTCTGCGCGGTTTTGCGGCGCACGGCCCAAAAAGTGCTTAAAATTTAGCTCAATAAAGCGATTGCGCGGACCGTTTTCAAAAAAGCGAGCCCGGTACATATTTGATTTTGCAACCTGACGGATAAATTCAGCGACACTCAACTTGCCCCGCTTAAACTGAGATTCTGCTTGTGCTTGGCGCTCACTTTCCATCACATAGGCATTGCTCAAAATCTGTTTATAAATGGCTCTAATCACACCTTCAATTTCTGCTTTTGACTGCGTTGGCCAGCGTCGGACAATAGACGTATCAAGAAAGGGATTGACACCCAAAGCTTTGTCTGGGTTCACAACTGGATTTATGAAAGTGCTGGCCATATTAAAGGTCCTAAAAATTGGCGAGTTTCGCTTCACCCATAGTAATAAAGAACCCCACCCGCTGAGTTTTAAGATTGTAAACAGTCTTGTCACTTGTTGGGTTTGTTGCCTAATCGCGCTCGTCAAAGCGCGTACGAAAGCTACCGTACTTCATCCAGTACTGATTGAGTTCGTGATGTGGCGTATGCAGACTCGCTTTGGCGTGATAGAGCACCACGCGCCGATGATTCCCAATCCAGATCTTTTTCAGCGGCTCGACCGAAATTAACGTGCCGCCCAAGGCTTCCACGCAAGCTTCGAACTTATCAACCGTCGAGTACTCCACCGTTTCAAACACGAAGAAATTACCCGAACAAATCAGATGTCGACTGCGGATCCATGCCTGCATTTTTTTTAGCGCGGGGGGTGGCAGCATCTTACAGCTTGCCCGTTAGCTTATCGATGGGTAGTTCGTGGGCGAAGCTCTCTCGCTTTTCAAACTTCAACGCGCCTTCTGTAGACCCCCAAACATGTTCGTGGGTCTCTATATCCATTCCCTGATCCAGACTTAGCCAGCTATTAGCCGTCACTTCTACATGACTCACCAAATAAGTCCATTTTCCTTTGCGTGGAATCTTACAGTTATTCCCCGGTTCTACGCTCCCAAAAAAGGTTTCAACGGCGGCATCCGGCTGACGACGAAACACCATTGAGCACCCTTCGCGTCGGATGGCAGCGTCTGCCGGAATCGTTTTTAGCACATCTAGGTTATGTCCAGAGCCGGCATAAGGCACACCATCTTTAAAGCCGTAGTTTTCTATGTAAACGTGGTCGTCTTTTGCGACGACGCGATGAAGTCCTTGTCGGTAAGGGCTCCACAGGTCGTAGTCGTATACCTGCTCAGAATAAAACCCAATACCACCCGAAAACCCCAATGGCTGAAAAAAATCGTAGGACAAGGGTCGAAAAAAGATCCGAATGTGGGCAAAGTCGGTGGGATGAGCATCCGCTTGCTTAAAGTTACTGAAGTCGCCCGCCATCCAGCTAGCGAGTGTGATCAAATCGGATTGCGCGGAAGGCGTTGCCGTTGGAGCCGCAGTCATAAAGCGTATGTAAAAGTGCTGTTTATATAGGAGATTGTAGAAAAGAAAACGGCTTTCGACTGTTTGATAGACACCACATTTGCCTATTTTTTAAGGGGTCGTCCGTCGACTAATGGTGAACAGATAGGTCGGGTAAACGTACCTCCGACGACAGTGAGGCGGTTGTCACGCCCTTACCATCGCTGGTTTTGATCAGTGAGACGCGAAAACGCAGGGTGTCGCTGGCAAACCAGATTTTTTCTTCGGCGGCGGCGCGATCATAGCCAGTGGTGAGTACAAAGGTATCGTCTGGGCCAATGACGTAGTGGCCCGCCGCAGGAATCGTTTCAGCATAGCCTTGGTCTCGCAGCAGTTTGCCGCTATTGCTGCCGTCCGGGTTAGGCACAGGAACTAGAATCGTTTGCCCTTTGAGGACGTCGTCTTCGTCCCAGTCGGTTTCGCCTTCCCAGCTCATTCTGAACGGACGGGCGATCGCCCTCCTGTCCACCCCCTGACTCTCACAAAGCGCAATCACCGCTGGGTCGTCTTTCTCTAAACTTTCGATACTGATGGTAGAGCGGATTTCTTCAAAGTGAGCAAAGGCTAAGTGGTGGGCACTGCGCTGCGATCGCCACCGCCCCAAAGAACGGGCAACAAACGTATCAATATCCATTGCGATGTTTCTGTAAACCCCCAATCCAAAAACCGAGCAAACAGCAAAATAAAATAGGGCCAAAAGCCGAGACCAAAAAGGTCTAACCAATTGGCCCTACGAATAGATTAAAGGTAACAAGCGTTTTCTTGATAAAGGACCGATAGCGGCCTTAACTATGAGTCTTCAGCCGAGTCAGTATTATCATCTGATGAGGCTTCATTCTCTGCGCCGTCAAAGCGCACTGGCGGATTGCCCATAATCTGTACAGAAGCCACCCTACCGCCTTGACGATTGATGGACTGCATAGCCTCAGACATTTGGCTATAGGGCACTCGTACCTGATAGTTACTCGTTTTCAGCACCGACTGTTGACAAACGCCAGCAACTTCAATCGTTACCGTGCGATTCTTATAGTCACTAATCCCAGCGCTGCCGAGTACGTTCATCCCTGCCATCGTTCTCAATCTCCTTTAGATAGATTCGATGCTGACAATTTTGCCACCGAATTTTTGAATGGTGCGGATTTTGTTTTGTAGCTGATCGTAGCCGACTTGATAAGTGGTATTACTACGAGGCGTGCGGCTACCGCCTGTGTTCGCACCTGTAACAACGATACGATACTGACCCGTTCTGCCCGCTGTCGCAGACACGCTGCTCTTAGGCGTCTTTACTTTGGTGGGGCGATTCCCTGCAATATCGCTAATTAGCTGCGCTTTTTTGCCGGAGTTGTTGGATGCATTGCCGCCTGCGATCGCCAGCGTGCGGTTGAAGCTGACATTCTTAAAGCCAGCTTCGGTTACCTGCCCGCGGAGATAGGGTGCTGTATCCTCACCA
Organism: Cyanobacteria bacterium J06623_4; assembly: GCA_038524545.1. Classification (GTDB taxonomy): domain Bacteria; phylum Cyanobacteriota; class Cyanobacteriia; order Phormidesmidales; family Phormidesmidaceae; genus Phormidesmis. Next base: position 9,237 of record JBCBIK010000030.1, read on the forward strand.
AAGCTGCGCCAGTATTCATCGCTATCGATATAAGAATCGATTTCACCTTCGTATCCCTTTTCCAGACAGATTGTAGTGTGAGCTGAAATCTCGCTTTGATCTTCCGGCGCACGTCCTAAGAGATTTTGAAAATTGTTTTCGATGAAGCTGTACGCCGAAGATGACTCGAAAAAGAGACTGCGATAAAGGTCCGACTTGGCGACGGCACGGACAAAGCCCCGCACGCTGATATCACCATTACGCAACAGTGACTCTGCACTATCGAGCCGCTGGCTCTCCATAATATGGTGATTGCCTAAAACATGTTTGTACACAGCGCTGATCACCAGCTGTAGGTCCTCTTCAGAGGCGTTTGGACGCAGCTCAACAGGTTCAGGACTGGTTACCCAAAGTGCCATAAATTTACTCCGTGTTGTGAAAATACTTGGCCCATTTATAAGCAAACCGGACTGTGAACCTGCGAATGAGAAAATGTTTATCTTCTCAAACTAACTTAATGCGACTTGGGGAAACCCAGAGTTGAAAGCCAGTAAGTTTGATCGCTAAAAACAAAGCTCCCTGGTCATAACGACCGGAGAGCTTTGCAACGCTGTTTACGGAAAATCCCAGCTAAATGGTCTCTGTTAAGAGATTTCAGTAATGCTGACAATCTTGGCACCCGTGCGCTGAATGCGCTGAATCTGAGGTGTCATCTTCGTTGCCGAAACGATGTATTCGTTGAAGCTGACGCGTCGAGGGCTGTCGAATTTTGCAGCAGTTGTGCGAATCTTGAACCGCTTTTCGGTAACGGAGCCAGGAGTGGCCTTAGCCGGTTTGATTTTGTTGGCACTGTTGGTGGCCACTGCGGAAACGAGCTGAGATGACTTCACCGCGCTGCTAACCTGTGCAGGGCCGCGATTGACTGCAAAGTTGCGGTTGTAAACAACCTGCTTACGACCAACTTCACTCTTTTCGCGCATGAAGGGAACAATGTTCTCCCCGAAGGCCTGCTGATATTCATCGCTATCGACGTAGGAATCGATTTCAGCGTCGTAGCCTTCTTCATTGCAGCGGCGAATGTGCTCAGAGACTTCCGCCTGAGACTCAGGCGCACGACCTAAAATGTGCTGAAAGTTTAGCTCTACAAAGCGGTAGGGCGCGCAGCTTTCAAAATAGCGCGTCCGATAAAAGTCAGACTTACAAACAGCGCGGACAAATTCACGAACGGTAAGTGAGCCATCGCAAAGCTGAGACTCTTCGGTGACGAGTCGCTCACTCTCCATCACATGGGGATTGCCCAAAACTTGCTTATACACCGCGCGGATAATCGTCTGCAGATCTTCTGGCGAGCTATTGGGCCATAGTTCGTAAGTGTAGTCGTCTGCCATGGGGGTTCTCCTAAATAGGTTAGATAAAATTGTTCAACAACAGCTTTGTAAAAGATGGTTGGCCCTCAGGCCTTCGCAGGCAAGGCGAGCCTCAAAGAGTACTCGCCTTGATGGGTACGACACAAAATTGTCGGCCTACTCGACGGGGGTGATGCTGGCGATCACGCCACCGGACTTGTGAATACGCTGATATTCCTGAGAGAGCTTCTCGTAAGGAACCAGGTAAACCTGATTGGCCCTGCGGAACCGAGAGGCCGCTTTGCGCACCGTGTTTGCTCTGATGGAGGTGACTTCGATGCGGTAAACCTTGCCGCGCTCGCCGATGCCATTGCCCGAGCGGGTCGCTGCAGCCGTTGGTGGCTCGCTAAATGCCCAGCCGTCAGAGCCGCCAGACGGTGCTTTCACTGCAGTGGGCACCGCGTTGATAACCAGCTTATTTAGGCGGGGCTGGTTGCCAGCTGTGTTGCCCTTGAGAGAGCTGCTAGAAGCGCCCCGCACCAGTTCGAACAGGTGAGTAAACTCGACCATGCTCTTAGACGCTTCTGATTTGTGGCCGCGAATGAAGGGAACGAAGTTTTCACCAAAGGTATTTTGGTATTCGTCGCTGTCGATGTAGGAATCGATGTCAGCTTCGAAGCCTTCACTGTCGAGAATGGTGCTGTGAAACTTCATATCGTCGTAGTTGTTGGGGGCGCGGCCCAGCAGGTGACGAAAGTTTAGCTCTGTGTAGCGGTAGCGGGGGCAACCTTCAAAGAAACGGGTGCGATACAGGTCGGACTTAGCCACCGCGCGGACGAATTCGCGGACGGTATATTCGCCTAGTTTGAACTGGGATTCGGCGACGCTAAGACGCTCACTCTCCATCACGTAAGCGTTGCCCAGTACCTGGCGGTAAACGGCGCTAATGATCGCTTCTAGATCATCAGATGAGAGACCGGGAACCCATTCAACGGGGGGTGTCTCTTCAAAAAGACTGACACCCAGTCGCGATGCTGGTCCGAAAGCCATGAATGCTATCTCCTTATAACGGTTGATTGCGTATTCTCATTTTGTCTGTAAAGGGGAGCCGTCTTCGTCAAGTTTTGTGAACAAGACGATCTCGATACCTGCAATGCACCTGGCACCAGAAGTCGCTCATGCAAAGGGATTTGAAAAAATAAACGTGTATTTTTTCAGTGCATTTTCCAATTCACAAAAGCGTAGATCAGCTGAGCTTTCTGTAACTTATCTTTGCAAAAGTAAACTTTTTTGGGGCATACCGTGTTTTGCTGCTGCTGTGCCTATGCCGCTTCGTTTTGTTCGGTTTTGTCTGCGGTTTTATCTTCGGCTGCTGTGCTGGGCTCTTTTACAAAGGTAGAAAGCCTGGCGATCAGATGGTCAAAGTAGGGGGAAAGGGCCGGATAGCTGGCTACGGGGAATCGCTTAAGGCTGGATCTCTTGACTCCGATTAGGCCTGCCACCATTGCCGGGAGGGGAACCTGCAGCTCTTCGTATAGCTGCTCCATGGCCTGTAGCCCGGCGGTGCTGGTGTAGTGGTGATGACCGCCTGCGATGCCGTAGGTAATGCAGCGTAAAAACTGCCAAAAATCTCGCCAGCAGGCCTCGGCACGCATGGGCGGATAGAGGCCACCGCCGGGTTCTAGAATTTTGGGATAAGTGATTAGGACGACGGCTCTGGCTTCATCGACAATGGCGGGGGCCTGTTCGCGTAGTGTGGCCACAACGTCTTTGGGGTTTAGGCCCATGGCTGCTACAGCATTATCGACAACCCCTGTGAGGCTATAGATGGCTTCTAAGTCGGCGTCGGAGAGATAGCGTTTTTCATCGTCAGCGGCTTGAAAACGAGCGATCGCTTCACTGTCTGTATCGGTCCATCCATCAAAGCTGACAATGCGCGCTTTGGGTATGAGCTGCTTGGCCCGATCGCTGAGTCCGTTCATAATGCTTGGCTTGTTACCTAATAACGACAATGCTGATACTGCTCTAATGAGCTGATATTCCTAGTTTAGGATGCCTTGGCCTTGCGGTGTCATGTTTTGCAGGCCTCTAACTGTTCTAAGACGAGAACGGCTGCTTTCTGCACGGCGGTGTTAGCGTCTTGCCGCAGTGGTTCGATGACGTCGATGGCCAATGGATTCCCTAGCTTGCCGAGGGCGAGAACGGCTGCTTTGCGAACATCGCTGCTGTGGTCTTTAAGGCAGGCCACGAGGGGCTGGTAGGCTCGCTGACAGTTCAGCCGAGCGAGGTGGGCAGCCGCTTCGATTCTGACGTCGGGAGACGGATCGTTGAGCGCTTCGGTCAGCAGGGAAAGGGCGCTTTGATCCTGTTTAGTAGGCGGCTGTTTAGTAGGCGGCTGTTTGGTAGACAGCTGTTTGGTGGGCGGCTGCTCGGATGGGTTCTGTTTAGGCTGGCCTTGGGCAAGGCGGCTTTGGGCGATTTGAGCGATCGCACCCACCACAGCCACCCGCACCGAAGGCGATGGGTCGTTTACAAGTCGGTACAGTCGCTCGCTCACTTCACGGCTCATAGAAGCCATCGCCCAAGCCGCGTGACCTTTGCAGCTTTCACTGGCTGTTTCGGAGGCCAGCACCTCTCGAACCGCATCAAAGGCCGGTGCGCCTATTTTGGCCAATGCCCCTGCAGCCGCACTTTTCACGCTGATATCTTCATCTTCTAGCAGGCCCGCAACTAGGCCAGAGACCGCTGCCGCATCGCCAATATTTGTCAGCGCGTTACAGCAGGCCCGGCGTACGACAGATTCGGGGTGATATGCAAGTCCTTCGAGTAGGTAGGGGGTGGCCGGTTCGCCTATTTGGCTGAGCGCCTCGATTAGACTTAGCCGGGTTGCTCGCCTGGGGTCCACCAAGCTCTGCACCATCTGCCGCAGCAGTACGGGATTGGGATTGTCAAAAGCGAGCAGCTCAATCTGCTGATTGACGTGGTCGATCAGCTGGTCTACTTTGGCTTGCGCTTCTGGAGACGCCGGAGACGTCATTAGTCAGAGGCCTCTCCGCGCAGCTGTGATAAGGAAGCGTCTATTTTGAGGATTTCGGGGTGATTTTCGATTTGCTCCATCACCATCGACTTCGGAAGTTTGGCTTTCTTGGCGGTTGTCACGATGTCTTCGACGAGCCGCTCGCGGTATTTTTCAAGCTCTGCAACGACCTCTGCGATTTCTTTTTCTGAAGGGGCTTGTTCAGAAGGCGTTTGCTCTGGGGTGGAATGCTCCGTAGGAGCGCTCTGTGGGGATGACTGTTCTTCTACCACCTGATAAATACCTCGTCGACTGCTACAGAAGGTTACACACGGTTAAGTTTATTATGGTATCAGTGGATACCTGTGCTGGCTATGGACATTTCGGAGATTAAAGCGCTACTGGCTGATGAAGACCCCCAGTGTCGTCTGCGGGGGCTGGTGGCGCTTAGAGAATATGGCCCTGAGCAAGCAGTGCCACTGCTGGTTGCCCAGCGTAAAGACAGCGCTTTTTTGGTGCGTTCCTTTGTGGCGATGGGGCTAGGGCGAAAGCGCAACGACGAGGCCTACGCTACGCTGCTGGCCATGCTGCCAGAAGAACCTGACAATAACGTGCAGGCAGAGATTGCCAACTCCCTGGGGCTGTATGGGGCTAAGTCGGTAGACCGATTGGTTGCCCTGTTCGATGAGAATGACCACTGGCTAGTGCGGCGAAGCATTTTGGCCATTTTGCCGGAGCTAGAGTGTCCTCACCAGCTGCTGAAAGTGGCGCTCAAAGCATTGGAAGATAACGATTTGACGATTGTTCAGGCGGGTATATCGACGCTGGGTATGCTGGCAGGTACCGTTGCTGAAGCAGACGCGCTTGCGGCGCTCCTGCCCTTTTTGCAGTCGGAGAGCTGGCGATCGCGTATGACGCTGGCCTACGCACTTAAGTCTTTTGATTCGGAAGTGGCTCGCGATGCCCTAGCTGAGTTACGGCGCGACCCTCACCACAAAGTTGTCGCTGCAGCCCTAGAAGACCTCCTTCCAGCTGAGTAGAGAGTCCTGGCTGATGAGTAGAGAGTCCTGGCTGAGTAGACGCCCTTCCAGTGGCGTTTGCGGAACTTGAACCACTTTCTAACAACTCTGCTTAATGAAACCCAACCTAGTTGGGCATCCTTGCGCTGTTTGTCTGTTTTGCCCAGGCGCTGTCTGTCTTTCCTAGGCGACTATGCCCAAGGGGGCTAGAAGCGGCTGAAGGCCATTGCATAAACTTAATGCAATTTTCCAATCGGTCGATTGTCGAGGGCGGGTAAATGGATTATCTTGTGTTGTAAAGAAATGTTTTCTTTTGAGGGAATCAGGACGCGCTTGTGCGTGTCCATAGCGAGGAAAGGACTGCGATGACATTGCCAGTAAATTCTAGTGTGCAGACGGCTGAAGCAACTTTGGAGCGATTTGCACTGGCGACAGAACGAGAAACACAGGCCGTTGAATTTTTCCATCAGTCGGCGGGGAGCTGGCAGTCGCGCCGTCGTTACTACACCCTCAAAAGCGGTGCTACAGAAGAAGTGATCAGCGATATTACGATTCGCTTTTTGGAAGGGGGCGATGCTGAACTCGTGGAGCTGGCTGCTCGCCATGCGCTTGCCGACCCGATGATATGTGGGGCTAAGGTTACCTGGGATAGTCAGTACATTAGCCCTAGCCGTAAGCCTTCAAAAGGGTCAACTGTGTTTGGCATTCGAGGCGATGTTATGTATCGCGATCGCGGTTTTGCCACTCCAAAGCCCGTAACGGCTAATTTTCGCTTTACTGATTCACGCACCATGATTTTGCGCACCGAATACGGCGGCTCCGCTTTCGAAGAAGAGCTGAAACTAGTAGGCGATAACTACCGCACTCGCCAGACCATTATTTCGCGAGCAGGCGAAGAAATTATGATTGGTCAGTACTTGGAGAAGCGAGTCTAAATCGTCAATTAAAACGGCTTAAGTGCTGTGGATTAGCCTTGCTCTAGGCTTTGCCGTGTCGTCTTACGGGTAAACGCATTGCGCACGTTTAGCTCCGCTTCTGGGTGGCCCAGCAGCTTAGAGCGGTTTTCCGCCGTGAGCCCAACGACCTGGCTAAAGTCTGCGCCAGCAATACTGCCCACAGCCGATAGATCGACATCGGTCAGATTGGCTGCTCGGAAGTCTACCAGCTGCAGCTCTGCGCCCGCCAAACTGGCCCCTTGTAGGTTCGCCCCGGTCAGAAAAGCCTTTTGCAAGTTAGCCCCGCCCAGCAAGGCGCCGGTTAAATTCGCTTTCTGCAGGTTGGTGCCGCTGAGGTACGCGCCCAAGAGATATGCCTTACTGAGGTCGGCAGCTTTGAGATTGGCTGTATTGAGGTAGGCGCCGTTGAGGGAGGCACGGGGTCCGACTGCGCCGCTGCTCTGGTAGCGAAAGCCTTCGGGCCATTGGGTTTTACTGTCGTACAGGGCGAGCTTTAGCGCGGTCTCGCTGAGCGTGGCCCCGGTCAGGTTTGCGCCCTGCAGGTCAGTGCGATAGAGAAAGGCGCCGGTTAGGTCGGCATGGGTCAGGTTTGCGCCCCTCAGGCTGACGCCTCTCATGTCTGTCTTTTGCAAGCAGGCGCGGGATAGGTCTGCCCCTTCTAAGTTGGCATTGAGCAAACCAGTCTTCCGTAAGATGGCGCCGGCCAGGTTTGCATTGGCAAGATTGGCATAGTAGAGGTCTTTGCCAGAGAGGTCTGCGCCAGAGAGGTCAGCGTCCGCTAGCTGCGCATGGGGAACCAGCTGGGTGAGCATTTCTGCTTGAGGGGACGCGGCGTTTGCTTGGTCGGAGAGCGTCATTTATATAAGATAAGGAGTGCGACTCAACCTAGGATTGCAGATCGCTTTGTCCTCGCACAACTGCTTGTTCTGTTCGGTGATTGAACTATTCGATGATCGATCATAGTGGTGTGCGCTATCAGTTTTAACGGTTATGTCAGTCACGCACCCTATGACCATGATGGACTTCTTTCACAAGAGTGAAGGCATTTGGTTTACGCAGCGTACGGTGCACCATTTTGATGTGCTCGACGATGAGTCGGGCGAGTCTAACTTGATTGTGAGCGTGATAGAGGCTGCCGACCAACGGGTGGTGGATATCTGCAAATCGCAAAATATTGACCCGCAGCTGGCCAGAGGAGGTGCTTCCTTTTCGTGGCAGACAAATCTTTCGGAAATTGCCCCAAACACCTCGGCAGCTGTGCTAGTGGATGTGCCCGATGATGAGCGCGGCCTATCGGGTAAGCTGGTGCGCGATCGCGGCTATGTAGAAGATATCACCGTCGTCAGCCGCTACTGGTTTGGCAAAGATGGCGTCTTGACCATCGATACCGATTATGAGACTAATCAGGGCCAAGAGCGCTGCTGGTTTATTACCGATGACTTTCGCGTGCGAGTGAGTACAGCCCGCATGATGAATGGCGTCAGCCTCATGACCTACTGCTCCGAAAAACGGTTTTTAACCCCGGAAGATATTAGCGAGATGGCTGCGAAACATCGGCCTTGATTCTTTACCGTTAAGGAATGTTTCTTTGTCTTTCATAATTAATCAGATGGTCTCGGCCATCTCGTATGGTTTATATCAGCGCCGTATCCAGTAGCTATAAGACTCTCAAAAAATAATGTATCGCCCTTTTCTAAAGCATTTAGAAGCCTCCCTTACTGAACGGTTCGACCTGACAGAACGTGCCATCCCCGAAGGCCTAGCCTCCAACATCAGTGAACGAGGGCGTAACCCGGCGACCATTCGTAGCTGGTGCTACGAGTGCAAAGAGCTACGCAAAGCACGCTATACCTATATTGATGCTGGGGAAAGTGCGCAGATTTTCAACAGCGTCATCTATCCGGGGCACCAGTACGAGCTACCCCTGCTAGGCATTGATTTTCTCTCTTTTGGCAAGGTCAAAAACCTGATCGTCATGGACTTTCAGCCGCTGTTTCAAGACGAGGCCTATAAGCAAAAGTACATCGCGCCCCTACAGCGACTGCACGATAAATATCCTGACTTGTCGCAGAACCTGGAAATGAAGTTCTACGATGCCAACCAATATTTTTCTCAGTATTTGCTGTTTGCCAAAACTGACCCGGAAACGGTGAGAACCCGGGTGCTAGATGCCTTTAAGGACTATCTGCAGCTGTACTGGGACATGATGGCTGCAACCGCACCCAACCCTGAGCCTGCTGCGATCGCACGCGTCGCCCAGGCCCAGCGCGACTATGACCAGTACAGCGCTGAGCGCGATCCAGCATCTGGCCTGTTTGGCAGCTACTTTGGCCACGAGTGGTCGGAGCGTTTCCTACACGAATTTTTGTTTGAAGATGCGGTGCCGCTAGCGGTTGGGGCAAGTTCAGTCGTATGACGACTATTTATGAACCGTTTTTAGAAAGCGCGATCGTACTCTTAAAGCAGCAACTAGCCCTTAAGCCCTACCCCATCCCCGATGGATTTGAATGCAAAAGTGCGGTCACAGGCAAGGGAAAGCGGGAAGCCACCGTCACCACTACTAGCTACGGTGCCTGCGCGCCAAAGCTTCGGCAGATTCGAGCTGCCCACGTACAGGGAGGCGAGGCGCTACAGGTACTTAACTTTGTAATTTTTCCAGAGCTAGAGTACGACCTGCCGTTCTTTGGTGCAGACTTAGTCACGCTGCCTGGCGGGCATCTGATCGCGCTAGATATGCAGCCGCTGTTTCAGGATGCGGTTTATCAGGCAAAATACAGCGCGCCCATTATGGAGATGTTTCACCGTTATCAGCAGCACTTGCCCTGGGGCGGTGATTTCCCCGAAGAGGCGCAGGCCTTCTTCTCACCTGCTTTTCTATGGACCCGTCCCTCCGATACCGCCGACGTGAAAACCCATGTATTCGAAGCTTTTCAAGATTACCTAAACGCCTATATCGAGTTTGTACGGGCGGCTGAACCGGTGACTGACCCCGCTCGCTTAGCGGCGATTAAGCAGGCGCAGCTGAGCTACGCACGCTACCGAGCTGAGAAAGATCCGGCTCGGGGCATGCTAACCCGTTTCTACGGCCCTGAGTGGACAGAGGCCTATATCCACGGCTTTTTATTCGATCTAGAGAAAGATCCTCGAGTAGCAACTTATATCTAGCGAACAATATTTGAAGGTGTTGCTGGGGTCAGTCTGCGGGATGCCTGAAGGCCTCAGATTTGTAACAGGAATCATTCATCCGTCGTCCTAAGCTTCCTCTAAAGCGTCTTTAGAGGAAGCTTGAAGCGCTTGCTATGTCTGCGATTGAGGCATAAATGTTATTTGTGAACTTTCTTGAACTTTCTTAGATACCGCTCCTATCCGTTTTACTCTTTTACTGTGAGAGCAGTTAAATTGCTAATTGTCATCTATAGCCGTGCAGAAGTCCCACAAGGCGTTCTAAAAAGCTTTAAAATGACGGTTGGGCAATTGCTCATCCCACTCGAAACTGCCCCGTACAGTGTTCATGTTGAGAGTTTTTGTTGACTTTTCTTCATGAATCTTGTTTTAAACAGGCAGCGACGTAACGGGCTTTTCTAAGGGGCTTTTTCAAAGGGCTTTCTAAGGTCGCTTTGTAAGGGCAAGAACCCAGCTCGGAGTTATCTCCTGATAGCTTCTGGCCAACCAAATATTTAGGAGAATTCGGAAATATGTTTGATGCGTTCGCTAAGGTTGTTTCCCAAGCTGATGCACGGGGTGAATTTATCAGCTCGTCACAGCTAGACGCACTAGATGCAATGGTTGCTGATGGCAACAAAAGAATGGACGTCGTAAACGGCATCACTAACAACGCTTCTGCGATTGTTGCCAATGCCGCTCGTGCCCTGTTCGCTGAGCAGCCCCAGCTCATTCAGCCCGGTGGCAATGCTTACACTTCTCGTCGCATGGCTGCTTGCCTTCGCGACATGGAAATCATTTTGCGCTATGTGACTTACGCAATGTTCTCTGGCGATGCCAGTGCATTGGATGATCGTTGCCTCAACGGTCTACGTGAGACTTACATCGCTCTGGGTACGCCTGGTTCTTCTGTCGCTGCTGGCGTACAGAAAATGAAGGCGGCTGCGATCGCGATCGCTAGCGACAACAGCAATGTAACTAACGGCGACTGCAGCAACTTGATTGCTGAGCTCGGCGGCTACTTTGACCGCGCAGCTGCAGCGGTTGCTTAATCAACCGTTTGCCCAACGCTTGCACCTAATACTTGCATAGCCGTTGCCAACAACCGATAAAAAATTGTCGAATATTCAATTAGGAGATCTTTAAAGATGAAAACTCCTTTGACTGAAGCAGTTTCGGCTGCTGATTCTCAAGGTCGTTTCCTCAGCTCGACTGAAATGCAGGTTGCATTTGGTCGCTTTGGCCAAGCCAAAGCTAGCCTTGAAGCTGCTCGTAAGCTAACTGCAAACGCTGATAGCCTCGCTAATGGCGCTGCTCAGGCGGTTTACAACAAGTTTCCTTACACCACTCAGATGCAGGGCCCTCAGTACGCTGCTGACCAGCGTGGTAAGGACAAGTGCGTACGTGACATCGGCTACTACCTGCGGATGATCACCTACTGCCTCATCGTCGGTGGCACAGGCCCCATGGACGACTACTTGGTTTCTGGCCTTGCTGAAATCAACAAGACCTTTGACCTATCGCCTAGCTGGTATGTTGAAGCGCTCAAGCACATCCAGGCTAACCACGGTTTGAGTGGTGTTCCTGCAACTGAAGCGAACAACTACATCAACTACGCGATTAACGCGCTGAGCTAACTTACTAAATTGGCGTCATAGCCTTTGCGTTTGAACGTCGCTTTTTGAGATGGCTGCGTTTGAAGGCCTTGGGTTAGACCTCAATTTTTCACCCAGAGAGATATACGATTACTGGAAGTGTCTAGTGGTTGTTTGTTTCTCTGGGTTTGCTATTGGTACGATGACTTCATGAGTGGAACGAATACTCAACCGGAAATGGATGGCGGGGCACCTCAGCTGACGGTGTCGCAGGCGATCGCAAACCTGAAGCAAACAGCGGACAAGGGTGATCGCTACTACGCGGCTTGGTGGATTGGCCGGTTCCGGGTGAAGCATCCAGAGGCGATCGCTGCTCTGCTGGATGCTTTGCAAGATGAGACAGATTTGGCCCCGGATGGTGGCTTCCCGCTCCGGCGGAATGCCGCAAGAGCCCTAGGCAAAGTAGGAGATCACAGCGTTGTTCCTGGCCTGATAGACTGCTTGGCCTGCGCTGATTACTACGTTCGGGAAGCGGCGGCGCAATCGCTAGAAATGCTGAATGCCAAAGAAAGCTTAGGGACACTTGTTGAACTATTGGCAGGGGGCGTAGACGCTGCTGTTGGCATACCGGGCAAGCCCCATTTGACCCAGCCCTACAACGCTATTTTGGAAGCTATTGGCCGACTGGGTAACCAGCAAACGGTGACGCAAGTAGAACCTTTTTTGGACCATGGGGTTCCCCAGGTAAAGAATGCAGCTGCGCGGGCCATGTATCAGCTGACGGGAGAAGGACACTACGCAGATATTTTGCTAGAGACGCTGCGCTGTGATGATTTGCAGCTGCGACGGTCAGCTTTGTTAGATTTGGGTGAGATTGGGTACTTGCCTGCTGCAGAGGCGATCGCGCAAACGCTGGCAGAAAATAGCATTAAGCTGATTGCGCTGAAGGGTTTGTTGGAAAGGGAAATTAAGCAAGCGGGCGAGCTGGTGTCTGCGGATGCGCGTCGGGTGATGACGTTGATGGATGGTCTGCTGTAATGACAGATGATGCTGTAACGACTGGTGATAAGGCGCTGCTTCGCGAGAGACTGCAGGCGGTAGAGGTGGCTGACTCAGCCCAGGCTATGCTTGATGCGGTAGAAGCCTTGGCAGAGCTAGAAGACGAAGGGGCAGTCGATATGCTCATTCGGGTGCTGGGCTACAACAATCCGGGTGCGGCAGTGGCGGCAGTAGACGGCCTGATTCGGATTGGGACGCCTGCGGCGTCGGCATTGTTGAGTCAGATTGATGGGTATAACTATGGCGCGCGGGCTTGGGCGCTAAGAGTGCTCGCTGGCATTGGAGATCCGCGCGGACTAGATTTAATTCTGGAGACAGCGGCAGAAGATTTTTCGCTGAGCGTGCGGCGTGCGGCGGCGCGGGGGCTCGGTGCGATTCAGTGGGAGAAACTACCTGCAGACCAGCGGCGGGATGCGCAGGCTAAATCACGGGATACGTTGCTGACGGTTGCTGAAGATACGGAGTGGGTTGTCCGCTATGGCGCGGTTGTCGGCTTACAGGGGGTGGCGATGGCGGCGATGGCGTCAGGATTTGCAGAGTTGGTATCGCCAGCTTTAGAGGGGTTGCGCGATCGCACTGCGAAAGACGACACCCCTGCCGTGCGGGCCAGAGCGCAATGGGCGCTGCTATCTCTAGAAGCACCTGCAGCTTAATTGTGTTTAATGGGGCTCTGGCTTAAACAATGTCTTCTCTCCGCTACGCCATCATTGGGACGGGAGCCATTGGCGGTTACTATGGTGCGCGGTTGCAGCAAGCGGGCTGCGATGTTCACTTTCTGCTGCGCAGCGATTACTCGGCAGTAGCAGCCTCTGGACTGACGGTAGAGTCTATCGATGGTGACCTTGCGCTACCCGTAGTAAACGCTTACTGCGACCCAGTGGCTATGCCGCCGGTAGATGTGGCCATTGTGGCGCTCAAAACCACTCAAAACCACCGGTTAGCTCAGCTACTGCCCATGCTAAGTCCGCAGGGTGTCGTGCTCTCCCTGCAGAATGGTTTCGGCGTCGAAGCTGATATCGCTCAGCATTTGCTGACTCAGCGGAAACGTTTACCGACGCTATTAGGCGGACTGTGCTTTATCTGTTCGAACAAAGTGGGACCGGGCCACATTCGCCATCTGGACTATGGTCGAATTTTGATCGGGGCGCACAACGTAGACAGCCAGCACCACGAGCCAACATCCTTGATGCAGGCTATTGTGGCTGATTTTACCCGGGCGAATGTGACTGCCAATACGACAGACGACCTGCCCATGGCCCGCTGGCAGAAGCTGGTGTGGAATGTGCCGTACAACGGGCTGTCGGTAGTTCTGAATGCTACGACTGAGGAAATGATGGCGGATCGCGGTGTGCGATCGCTCATCACGACGTTGATGGAAGAAGTGGTGACCGCAGCGAACACCTGGGGCGAATACCTATCGCCTGGGAAAAACCGCCGACTGCCAGAAGATATCGTGAACCGGATGCTGTCTCTGACAGAGACCATGCAGCCATACCGAACCAGTATGAAGCTGGATTACGATGAAGGGCGACGCCTAGAAGTGGAAGCCATTTTAGGTCATCCCCTTCGCGCTGCTCGATCAGCGGGATACTCACCACCAGCTATGACGATGCTCCACCACCAGCTCTCTTTTCTCAACGCGCGCCTCAGTTAGCAAAGTCGTGTAGCCTGCTAAAGGATAGCGGGCTAGTGACGACTCAACCAGTCGTTAAGGGCCTCTAGCGATGCAATATCTAGCGTAGCTTCTGCGAGTGCTTCAAGCGCTGACAGAGGCTTTTGTGTAATGTCGTTCTGAATGTTTGACTCGAGGGGGCCAAATTTTTTGGTGAGGAGACGTAGCGCAATCTTAGCGGCAGCTTCTTTGCGGCCTTCTTTGCGGCCTTCTTTGCGGCCTTCTTTGCGGCCTTCTTTGCGGCCTTTCTTCATAGCATCAGCTGTGACTTCAGCTGTGACCTCAGCGGTAATATCTTCTCTGAGATCTCTGTATACTCTGGTTTCTTCAAAGGTGATGTCTAGCATTCGCTCAACGTCCTTTCGGCTAAGTTGGCCAAACTTGTATGAAATGATGGCCATTACCATTTCTATAATGGCATGTCTTGATTCTGGTGGAGTTTCTTGCTGAGCGCGTGCAAGGAGATGTTTGGCTTCTTCGGGGGCTTGAGATTCGTCCACATTGGTTAAAACCATGAGCGCAACCCAGATGGGCAGTTGACGAATATCGCCTAGCGTATCAAGGTAGACCCGGTGAATTTGACCGTTATTAATCGCTGCTCTGAACGGATAAGTGTTGGTTTGCTCCATCTTGGCAGAGGGATAGATGGCAACCACTTGCCAATCGGTAAAGCTATGCCGGTTTTGGTAGAAGTATGGAAAGGTTTCTGCGAAGATGCGCTCGTATAGGAGTTCGTCTTTTTGAAATTGAACTTCGCAGATGAAGATGGTGCCTTTTGAGTTTGCTGGTGGTAGAAAGACGCCATCGATTTCGAACCTGAATTCTTTGACCGCGACTGAGTCAAATCGGTATGCAGTAGCATTCTCAGGTGCATTGGGAATGAGTTCGAATAGGAGCGTTGGAGACCGGCGAAAAAGCTGATAAAAGATGGAATCGCGTCGCATTATTTAAGTCGTGAGCGGTAGGGCTGCTTGGATGCAGAATCAGGTACAGGTCTTGAGCGTAGTGATGTCTGCTGCAGTAATTGCGCCGAGGTTACGGGTTATTTTGTCTGCTGTCCAGTCCCACCAGGCAATTTGGATTAATGCTTGAACAATGTCATCCTCAAAGCGGTTGCGAATGACTCGGGCGGGGTTGCCGCCTACGACTGAATAGGGTGGTACGTTTTTGACGACGACTGACTTGGCCGCAACAATAGCGCCATGACCTATCTGAACACCTGGCATGATGGTGGCTTCTCGGCCAATCCACACGTCGTTGCCAACTGTTGTATTGCCTTTGTAGGGGAGGTCGCCGGGTTGTGGTGTGGCGCGCTCCCAGCCGTTGCCAAAGATGTAAAAGGGATAGCTGGAGAAGCCATTTAGCGCGTGGTTCGCCCCATTCATGATGAACTGCACACCGGTTGCGATCGCACAAAATTTCCCGATAGTCAGCTGGTCTCCAATAAACGGAAAGTGATAGAGAACATTGCGCTCAAAGTTCTCCGAATCATCGAGATCGTCATAGTACGTATAGTCCCCGATACTAATGTTGGGATTAGAAACCGTGTTTTTGATAAAACAAATCTGCGGCACGCCGGGGAGAGGATGTTTTTCGTTTGGATTTGCACCGTACATAGCGTGATTGCTGATCTAAAGTTCATGGCGAAAGTCGCGTAGCTAACACCATACCTGAATAAACCTGAACCGCAAGCTGAACTTTTTAGGGTTTTCCTTGTGCCAGTATTTTTACTAAATTGACTAGAATGTCAGTATCTTTGGGTATTTTTACTCTGAAAATCTCTTAAAATCGTTGCTTTAGAATCAATATGCCAATAACCGACCAGTTATGGATGAAAAATCCGATTTATTCTTGCGTTCACACGGCTGCAATGCCTCATCAGGAATCTACTGGTAGCGATTTGCTAGATTCTTTGCGAAGGCAAGCGTTACAACCCAATGCGACGACACTGCTAAAGGATAAGCCAGTTGTCGACGCTGGGTCGAATGCGCGCGAGTGGCTGAGGCCAAAGCAAGTACAGGTTGTAAAGTGTGTAAGCTCTGCTGCAGGTGAGAAAGCTCCCAAACGCGTCAAAAGGCTACGGACGAAAGTGGCAGTAACCCCCAGAAGCTCAGCGGTAAAACGTCTTTCCTTTGTTTTGCAAGAGGACCGGGCGCGATCGCTACCAGTTGGAGTTAAACACCTTTCAAAGGTCGCTGAGTCAGCCGAACATGCTGAGGCTTAAGTCAAAGCGACATCAGTCAAAGCGATATCAAGCAAGGCCTCAGTCGCGGCTGTTTTTCGTAGCACTGTGAGTAAGCGATCACCGCTGCAGACAATATTTCAGACACAAAAATATCCTGTTTTAGCTCCGTGCAAACCGTAAGGTTTTGTATGAGCTACTCTTTTGGACATACCAAGCAAAAGTTTATATTTCTTCTGGGCATCACGGCTATCTATGCGGCGTTGTTAGCCTGGTTGAATTTCTTGCAGGGCCCATTTTGGGCAGATGAGAGTGCCTTCTGGTCCACTAGTCTGACATTTAGCGATCGCTTAATTCCTACCATTGAGTCTCTAAGAGATTACAACGAGCTAAATACACCATTGCCTTTCATTATTTTTGGTATTTTGGAGTACCTTTTTGGGCAGGGCATTTGGGTGGGCCGATTGTTCAACCTCATTCTGTCTATTGGCATCGTGTTCATTATTGGCTGGCCCGGGCGACGGGGATACAAATGTAGAATGCTATGCGCCGTTGGCCTGTTGCTATGCCCTTACTATTTGTTGTTGAGCGGGCGCCTTTACACCGAAATGATTGCTTGCACATTTGGTATTTTGGGTTTTGCCAGCTACGTGCGAAATCGTCATTTACTCAGTAGTGTGGCGTTTATTTTGGCGATCGCCTCACGGCAATACATGCTGGCTTTTCCTGTTGCGATCGCAGCCTATGAAATTGTTGCCTCGTTCACAGCAGCTCTTTATCCTAAACAGTGTGACCCACCGCAGACCTTGACTGCTCAGCGAGACGCTCAGCAGAAAGTTCAGCGAAAATTTCGATGGCGATTCCAATGGCGCTTGATGGCTCCAGCATTAGCTGCGCTATCTATTTTGGGATGGTTTCTTTTATTTAACGGATTAGCGCCGCAAACGGCCATAGCTATTCGGAATACCCCAGCGGTTCAAAAAACAATTTGGGCGGTTGAACCTGGTGTAGCCGTAAACTTTCTCGCAATTATTGGTGCTTACATCGTCATTCCAGAATTTTTTCTGTTTCAGCCATTGATGAAGCTCAAATCAATAAAGCTGAACTGGCGTCGCATTGTGCTAACGGCCCTAGGTTGTTTTCTCCTATTTCTTATTTTTCCACCTGTTCCTTCTGTGCTAGGTCCTCTTTCCAAACTATCTAGCATTTTGCCAACTGCAGGCTTAAAGATAGGCATGCTCTATGTTCTGGCACTCCTTACCTGCATTCGATTTTACAAACCAAACCTCATGACCTTCATTATCTTCTTCAATAGCTTGATGATGGTAAAGGCCTTTCCGTGGGACAAGTACGTTTTGTCAGTTGCCGTTATTTTTTGGTACCTGAAGTCAATTGATTTTGAGGAGAAGTATCTCTCTTTGTTTGGTACGCGCAAGAGTGCATAATCTTTTTTACAGTGCCTGAGCAGTTACTGTTTCGTGTCTTTTTCGATACGGCCATAGTGGAGTTTTATGATGCGGTCTGCTATGGAGAAGTAGTGATCATCATGGCTGATCACTATGACAGTTTTGCCTCTGTGCTTAAGCTCTGGCAGTAGCTGGGTGTAAAAAATCTGTCTGAAAGAGGGATCTTGGTCGGCGGCCCATTCATCGAAGAGATAAATCGGACGGTTCTCTAGGTAGGCTGCGAGCAGGGCAAGACGCTTTCGCTGACCTTGAGATAGGGCGGTTGTTGAGAGCTGTCCGTTTTCTACGGAGACTTTTTGGGTGAGCTGAAGCTTGCTGAGATAGAGTTGAGCCTGCTTGTCTACGGTGGGTGTCTCGGCGCTAGCGATTTTTTTAAACAGGTAGAAATCTGAAAAAACAGTTGAAAAGAGCTGACGGTAACGTTCGCGGTTGTGGCCGACGATTGGGGTTTTATCTAGCAGTAGCTTTCCACTGTCAGGGACGTAGAGTCCTGCAAGCAGCTTGGCTAGCGTGGACTTGCCGCTGCCATTTCCTCCAACGATAAAAATTAGCTCGCCGCGGGTGATGGTGAGATTTATCGGACCGACCGAAAAGGCACTGTCTGGGGCCTCGGCTGTATCTGCGTTTTGATAGGTATGAATGATGTCTTTTAATGTGATGGTTTGCCAATGCTGTATGGTTGGCTCTCTGCTGGCTGTGCTGATTTCCGCATTCTGGGTCAGCGTGAGGCCCATTTTGTTGACTTTTTGGATGGAGACGTTTGCGGTTAGCAGGTTGGGTAGTCGTCTAAGCAAGCCTTCTATGTAGCTGATGACGTAGGTTAGGGTAAGAATATAGGCGGGGAGGACAGGGCGAATGCTGGGGAAGGTATTAGGTACCCAAAAGAGCATGATGCCGATGAGCGTGAAGAATAGGAGCTGCCCGCTACCGGTGGAGACAGCTGCGAGCTTGAAAGCTGTTTTGGTGTAGTCACGGGTGATCGCAGCGCTCTTCTGCAGGTCTTCCTCTAGGAAGCGCTGCCTGCGAACAGCGTTGAGCTTAAGTTCTTTAGTGCCTTCAGTAACGCCTCGAAAGTTTTCGAACAGGCGGTCGATCTCCTTGCGAGCTAGGGCGATGTAGCCATAGGTTGCGCGAATGAGAAGTTGGACTAGGGCGATCGCACTCGCAAAAAACACGGTGACTACCAACAGTCCCCACCCGGACAATACCCCGAGATACACTAGGCAGCCGCAGATGACCGCCGCGTCAATGCAGAGAAAGGGTAAGACAAAAACAGAATTGGAAATGGACTGTACGTCCTCGGTGAGTACGGCCAATAGTTTACTTGGGCCGAGCGCTTCTAGCTGCTGTAACGGCGCAGCTAAAATTCTCTGACTCAAGCGTATCTGCAGCTGAAAGACAGAATCTTGTGCTAAGTCAATTAGCAAAAACTGTGACAGTGCGCCTGTTCCAAGGGAGAGTAATGCGAGCCCGATGAAGGGGAGTATTGGTGACTGGGCAGCCCCCGTGGTGAAGGCTGTGCTCACATTTGGCGCGGCGCTAATTGTTGTGTTGATCAAGGCAATCAGCATGGCGCTGCAGGTGCCGCTGGCCAGCCCGGAGACAACTGCAACTGCAACACTGACCCAAGAAGATCGGAGCAATAGCCAAATGATATCCATGGTTCGAAGAAGCCGAATTCGATGGGCCTCTATGGGTGTTCGTCTATCGATTTTATCTGTCGATTTCTTGTGGAGATAGTTTTCTTGGCGCTCAGTAAGTGAGTGACCGTTACTCATTGAGCGAAATGTCTAGGCCGGCGATCAGTCCTTCAGGGGTGACGACTGCTGTCAGCAAGTGCTCTCCGCCGGCGCTTGTAGCCCGGTAGCGATACTGTTGGCCATTGGGATGGTCTGCTTGCGAGAGGAGGTCGAGAGATTGCAGCGGATCTGTACGAACGAGGTCAGCCCATCTGGCCTGGATTGATTGACCTCGAACGGTTGAAGTAAGAGCTATCTGGCGTTCGGGGGTAAGCTCAATGGCTGTTTCATCGCCGGTCATAAAAGCGAGAATTTTCTCCGTAAGGGCTGGATTTGGGTCTGCGATCGCAGGTCCATCGAGATCCAAAACCAAATTGGGCATGTACTGTTCAGCAATCTTTTGAGCGAGCCAGTCACCATTCTCACCGTCTTTGTTCGTCAACACAATGATCGTAATGTCATCATCTACGAACCGGGAAATGCTCGTGGAATATCCCCACAGATTGCCGCCATGGGAGATGGCTGTGTGGCCATTAATATCCTTCACAATCCAGCCTAGCCCGTAGTCAGCGATCCGTCCGCTGTTCAGGGTGTTATGCTGCTGCATTGCTAACTGCACATCTGGCGCTAGAAGCTGACCTTTTTGCAGGGCAATTTCCCACCGGGCTAGGTCAACCACATTCGAAGTGATGCTTCCGGCACCTTGCAGACCAGGCATCAGCCTCGGTAGCAAACTGTAGCGAAAGAAATCGGAAACCGGCTGCGCAGCCCCCTCTTCACTAACGAAATAGCCCATAGCGCGATTGCTAAACATATACGAGTCGCGAACCACGTCCGTTTGGCTCATACCTAGCGGCTCAAAAATGCGCTCAGCCATGAAGTCTGTAAAAGACTGATTGCTGACTGCTTCGACAATGCTCGATGCCAGGCTGTAGCCAGTATTGCTATACATCCAGGCCGCACCCGGCTCAAAATTCAGCGGAGCGGCGGCAGCTTTCTCTACAAAGTCTGCCGGTGAGATTAAAAAATCACCTCCATACACGCGCTCCGATAGGCCAGCTGTATGGTCTAGTAAGCGCCGAACGGTTACCTGCTCCCAGTGCTCGGGCGCTTTGGTAAGGTAGGTGCCAATGGGCGCGTCCAAGTCGATTTTTCCGTCTTGTACCAGGAGCATTACTGCCGTTGCTGTTAAGGGTTTTGACATAGACGCGATTGGAAAAATGCTGCTGGGTCGTGCGCGGATGTTTTGCTCGCGATCTAAAACGCCGTATCCCTGCACTTTCGTTAGCTTTTGGTCTTGGACGACGGCAAGGGTAAGGCCAGGAATGTGCCGGTCTGCCATCATCTGTTGAATGAAGGTGTCGATGGCGTCGTTGCTCGGCATTGTAGCTACAGCCGCTGATGGGTCGAGTTGTGCGATCGCCTGCACAGCCATGACCTCTTGTCCCAGATCTGCCCGTAGACTCGATGCCGAAGATGCCGTTGGATGGAGAGATAAGATACCGGCCAGCATCAGGGCAACTCGAGCAATGCCAGAGGAAGCTTTAGAAAAGACAGACAGACGAATCTGGAAGATATGCATGAATACGATGCGTCTTTTGAGAAATTACGCTGCCAATCTAAATCAGACTGGTTTCCTGGGGATAGTAACAGCCGTCATTCTGTGCCATGACACTTGTCATTATGCGGCCTCTTCAAACGAGTCAATGAAGGATTTTGCCGTGAGGATGAATGCGTTTTCCAGCATGACTCCTGACTCATCATCCGACTCACCCAAGCCCACGTCTGATGCCCAGCAGGCGGTTGACAAAGACAGACTCAAGAAGCGCGCTGACCGCTTTCTTAGCCGCTGAGGCAATTCGCCAGAGGTTCGATAGCGGACGATAGGAATACCGGCATGTGTTCTGCGATCGCACTGAAGACGTCTCATAGTTTCTGGCTCCTGACTTCTAACGGTTGTCTCTAAAAACTCTGAAGAAAAAGCTCACTGAAGAAAAAACTCTAGGATAAGTCGTGGCCTTTTCACTGTAAGGTCGCTGGGTTGCCTGTCGGGGAGTGAAGCGGGTCATGTATTCCCATGACAAACGTCATTTCTTTGGTCAGCTTGCCGCTGCTTTCCTGTTCGTAAGGCAAAATGAACGGAGTTAACTGAATTTTTTAGGTCGGATGGATACGGCTATCTCTGTTTCTCACGGTATTCGCAAGATTCTGCGTTGGATTGAGTGGTTCCTAATTGCTCACTGCATTGTTAGAACGCTCACGTCTGTTGCTTTCGAACCTGGCGTAGTGACCTATCTACAGCTCGGGCTGTTTGTTGGCAGTATTGCAGCGCTGAGCTTTTTCTTCCCTGCAAATAGACCGCTTTGGCAGCGACGCGGATATATCGGGATAGAAATGTTGGTCCTGCTGCTGACGATAACGTTGCCGATTAACACCTTTCTCTTCTTTGAGTTGTTTGTTCTCAAGGCGTGCTTTTTGCTATCGAGGCGCGATGTCATTGTGGGTACTGCCATCACGGCTAGCCTGTTCTTAACTCAGATTATGTGGCAGCTCCCTCAGCTGATAGAGGAGTCCAGAGTCAACAGCGCCGCTTATTTAGACCAGCCGGGGCAAATTGCTTTCGACATTTTTGTTGAGTATTTGGTGGGCTGTACCTTTGTGGTGTTGTTTGGCGTTGTATTCGCTTCAGAGCAGCGTAGTCGACTGCGGGCAGAGCGTTTGGCCGGTGAGGTAGAGGCCCTCGCAACTAAGCTGGAGCGTACCCGCATCGCCCGCGATATTCACGATTCTCTTGGGCATTCGCTCACTACCCTAGATGTGCAGATTGCGCTTGCCCAGCGCTACAGCCAGCTAGAGAGCCAGCCGCTCACACAACATCAACCCCTGCTTCACATCTGTTCTCCAACGATGGGCCATCCGCCAAGGACTGCTCAACTAGAGGTTGGTCAACTAGAGACCGGACAGCCAGCTGTTGGGCAAGCAAACAACAATCGGATCAAACTGAAACAGTCTCTCAACGCTGCCCAACAGCTGGTTACTCAATGCCTAGCTGAGGCGCGTCAGTCTTTGCACACGATGCGTGAATCTAGCTTTTGCCTAGACGATGCGCTGCAAACCCTGGTCGAGCAGATGCGCCAGTCTTTTCGGGTCAAGCTAAAGGTGCAGCTTCCTGAGCTACCGCAGCAGCTCAACTATCAGCTGTATCTGATTGCCAAGGAAGGTCTGAGAAATGTTCAAAAGCACGCGCAGGCCACCCAGGTCAGCCTGACGCTCACCGCTGTCGGTCAGCAGGTCATCCTGACTCTAGTCGACGATGGCTGTGGATTTGAGCTTGCTAATGTAAATTCGGGCTATGGGCTGCAGGGTATGCAGGAGCGATCGCAGCTACTCGGCGGACAGCTCACGGTCAACAGTCAGCTACAAAAGGGCACCCGGCTACGAGTTACGGTGCCGGTAGATCCTGCCGCCATAAAAACTGCCCGTTCAGCGCAACCAACGCCAGCTGGGGCGCCTAAATTAGTCTTAGGTACCCAGGGTGGCTCGCTCATAGCGAGTCAATAACCGGCGGGTAGTGCTAATGATGCTAGAGATGAAATGAAGTCACAGCAGATGGCAGAGACGACAATCAATCTACTCTTAGTGGATGACCAGGCGGCCTATCGGCAAGGCCTCGCTGAACTGCTGTCTTTGGAAGCTGACCTAGTGGTGGTGGGCCAAGCGGAAAATGGAGAAAAAGCGATCGCTCTCACCCGGCAGTGTCAGCCAGACGTCATCCTCATGGATGTTCGCATGCCTGTGTGCAACGGGGTCGAAGCCACCCGCATCATTCACCGCTGCTATCCGTGGATTCGCATTCTGGTGCTTTCCACCTTTGATGAAGACGAATACATTTGGCAGTCTCTGCAGTACGGTGCACTTGGCTATTTACTAAAAAGCACGCCCGCGCCCCAACTTGCCGACGCGATTCGCGTCCTATTTCAGGGGTGCAGCCAGCTGGGCCCGACGATTGCACCCAAGGTGTTTGCCCAGCTCAATTCTGCCCAGGCGGCAGGGCCGGACGCGATAGAGGCAGCAGCCAGCGCCGATGTGCTGAGCCAGCGAGAGAGAGAGGTTATCCGGCTGCTTGGACAGGGTAAAAACAATCGAGAGATTGCTCAAACGCTGCATTTGAGCCAGGGAACCGTGCGCAATCATATCAGCCGCATTTTGAGTGGCTTGGGATTGCGCGATCGCACCCAAGCAGCCCTCTGGGCCCAAAAACATTTGTAGACAATCCGTGCGAGAAAATCTACAGCTTTACCTCGCCTTTACTTCGCCTACCGCCGACGTCTCACAATCCCTAGTCCAGCCATCGCAACAAGACCCAAAATAGAAGCGGGCTCAGGGACATCCACACTGTTCATACTGATAAATTCAGCGCCACCCTTTTCTCCGGTCGCAACGATGTAAGTGAGATCTGGGTCCGTGTCAAAGTTTTCGAAGCCGGGGACACAAAAAGAAAAGTAGTAAGAATTGGCATTGGGGCCACCATCATCTGTAACGGTGCAAGATGATGATAGCGTTTGACCTAAAAAGCGATCGCCCAGGCCCCCTTGAATGAGTTCTCCTGTCTTACCATCGAAGTCTACAAACCCTCGGTTGCCCGTCCCTGCAAACCCTGCAATCGGATTCACCGTAGCAAAAGGAGAAAAGTTGCTAATTTCGAGCCCTTGAATGGCCTCACCCTCTGCTAAGCCTAGCCAGCTGAGATCGTAGCCAAACGTCCAGTAGCCGACATTTGGAGCCGTTGTGCTCGTAAAGTTGATCGCCTTTTCATAAAAGAAGTTGGTCGCGCTATTTTTACCAATAGCGCTAATGGCCATCGTATCGATGTTGTCGCTGTTGCCCGACTCAAAAATATAAAAGTCAATACCAGCATTATTCACTAAAAGCGTATCGCCGCCAGTACGCCCTGCCCAAGAAACCTCCACACTGCTAGATACAAATGGCCCTGACGAAGGTTCTCCGATGCCTAATACCGTATTCGGTGCGCCGCCGTTAAGGGTCCCAACACTGTTGGCTGGATCGCTCGTAAAGGGGGTATGACCATGGCCAAAAGTTACCGTATTACCTGTCAGTACAGTGACATCAGTAATCGCATCCTCAGTATTGAAGATAAACTCGTTGTTAGGTCCAGCTGCGAGCTGAACGGCTTTAGCCGGTGCCGCTACCGCCATCGCAGCAGACATGGCAACACCGAATAAGCTCAATATGCGTCTTTTCATCCGTTTAAGTCCTTGGTCGTATTTGTTCGCGTCTTTGCCCCAATCTTTGACCCAACAAGAATACTTTTGAAGTTAGCTATTCAAGGTCGGTGATCCAACAAAGGAGCTGGTAGAACATGTCACAAGCCTCTTGTGATCTTTGTCAGCGAACAAGTATTTTTACGGATGATTTATTGAGTTTTTATCAGACCATTGACTATTCAAAAGTTGTCATGTGCCACATCAAGATAACTTATCCCTAACACGCAGTTGGTCGGCGCTTGGGCTGAGCAGAAGACAAGCTCTACCCTGAACCCAACACTTAAACAAAAAAGACCCGGCCAATTGACCGGGTCTTTTCGCACTTCACTTTAGCTATCAAGCGCTGTTAAGCAGATGGCTAAATGTGATCTTTAATCTAGGTCGGGCATTGCCAATACAGGCTCAGACTCACGGTTTAGACCCTTCTCGAAACCACCTTCAGCAGCGCGGGCGCGGCCAGCGTGCCAGAGGTGGCCCACCAAGAAGAAGAAGGCCATCACAAAGTGGAAGGAAGCCAACCACTGACGGGGGTTCACGAAGTTAACAGAGTTAACCTCAGTGATGATACCGCCCACAGAGTTGATAGACGCGTTAGGTGCGTGAGTCATGTACTCAGCCGCGCGTCGTACCTGCCAAGGCTGAATGTCGTTCTTGAGCTTGTCAAGATCGAGACCGTTTGTGCCCCGCAAAGGAGCGAGCCAAGGACCGTCAAAGTCCCAGAAACGCATGGTCTCACCACCAAAGATGATCTCACCGGTTGGAGAGCGCATCAGATACTTACCCAAACCAGTCGGACCTTGCGCAGACCCGATGTTGGCACCCAGTCGCTGGTCACGAACCAAGAAGGTCATGGCCTGAGCCTGAGACGCTTCTGCGTTCGTAGGACCGTAGAACTCACTGGGATATGCTGTGTTGTTAAACCAGACGTAGCAAGCACAGATAAAGGCCATCAGAGACACTGCACCGATGGAGTAGGAGAGATAAGCCTCACCATTCCAAATCAGCGCACGACGTGCCCAGCCAAACGGCTTAGTCAAGATGTGGAATACACCGCCAGAAATACAGATCAAGCCGATCCAGATATGTCCGCCAATGATGTCTTCCATGTTGTTAACACCAACGATCCAACCTTCGCCGCCAAAAGGAGACGTGGTCAAATAACCGAAGATAACAGCCGGGTTGAGCGTGGGGTTCGTGATTACGCGAACGTCACCACCGCCTGGTGCCCAGGTGTCATAAACACCACCTAGGAAGCAAGCTTTGATCACCAAGAGGAAGGCACCCAATCCCAACAGAATGAGGTGATAACCGATGATATTAGTCATCTGGTTTTTGTCTTTCCAATCTTGGCTAAAGAAGCTGGAATACTCTTCTAGGGTTTCAGGTCCGCGCAGTGCGTGATATACGCCGCCAAGACCGAGAACCGCAGAAGAAATAAGGTGAAGAACACCCACTACGAAGTAGGGAAACAGGTTGATTACTTCACCACCAGGGCCAACGCCCCAGCCTAAAGTGGCTAGGTGAGGAAGTAAAATTGCGCCCTGCTCGTACATGGGCTTTTCAGGGATGTAGTGAGAGACTTCAA
>JBCBIK010000031.1:0-35076 GCA_038524545.1 Cyanobacteria bacterium J06623_4
AGCCTACTTTTCTGAAGGTTCTCAACAAGTACATTGAAGATGGTCCAGCACATATCGTTCTAGACCTATCTACGATTGACTTTGTTGACAGCTCTGGATTAGGCGCACTCGTTCGTCTGGTAAAAAAGGCAAAGAGCGAGAGCGGCAGTGTCCAAGTCGTCAGCAATCCTCGGGTCACACAGACCGTCAAATTAGTCCGCCTTGAACAGTTTCTTTCGCTGCAGCCCAACGTAGACGCAGCGCTCGAAAACCTCAAAAAATAGAAACCTTATATTTTAAGGAGAGACCTCACCAGTCATAAAAGCTACTTCTTAGGGAGGGTAGGCTTTAAGGCAAGCTCCAGCTAAGAAAACTTAACCCCAACCCGCAAGAGAACGTTTTTAGGCACGTTAGACCAGCGGATAATGAGCAGCATCCTCACGTGATTTTGTAGTCGGCTTCCCAAGCGAGTAGACTACTCTCACTGGCAGGGTGCTGCTTTTTGCGTTGTGTCTCTGCCATATGGTTTTACATCCAATGCCAAACCCAACTTCTCAAAGTACGCCTCTCTTTTTTAGCCAAAGATTTGGCGATCAGCTATCGTCAGAGCAGCTGCGATCGCTCACCCCGATTTCTTTGGCCTACATTGGCGACGCTGTTTTTGAGCTATATGTGCGATCGCGCTTACTCATCCCCGCCAAGCGCATCCGCGACTATCATCACCAAGTTGTCACCCAGGTCAATGCCGAACAGCAGGCCCGCTACGTCGATATTCTCTCTCCGCATTTAACTGAAGACGAACAAGATCTCGTCCGTAGAGGTCGCAATGCCACCACCGGTCGCCACCGCCGCGCCAACGGTAAAGACTACCAAAAAGCCACTGGATTAGAAGCCCTAATTGGATATCTCTATCTCAGCGATCAGCCTAGGCTTTACACACTGCTAGACCTTCTAGAGATTCGCTCCTCTCCATAGCCATCGTGAAGAGAGAACCCCTACACTTGTAAAATACAATACGCTTCTGGCTACCTAATCTATATAGCCACGTTCTCTTCCAGCTACTTATTGAGGTATCACGCGTGAGCGGCCCTGACAAAAAGCCTTTCAATCAGTCCAAAAGCGCCTCTAGGTCGCCTCGTCCCAAAAAGTCAAGGTCAAGCTTTGGCAAAAAATCGGGTTCAAGATTTGGTCCAAAATCTGAACGGCCAAAAGGCGATCGCCCCGATTCAAAACAACCCTCAAGCCAAGACAGTCCTACAAATAGTGGCAGCAGGCCAAGCCCAAAGCCGAGGCTACGCGCTGGGAAATACGCTGGTCCTGGGAAGGGGCCCAAACGATCCAAATTTGGCAGCAGCCGCAAATCGCCCCGGCCCACCAGCTACGGCAACCAAGGTCCCAAGCGAGACAGATTCGGTGATAGCCAATCGGGTCAGACAGACGGCGCAAAACCCGACTTGATATATGGTCGCCATGCGGTCGAAGCGGCCATCCAAGGAGAGCGATCGCTCAACCGACTTTGGGTAAACGCCAAGCTCCACTACGACTCACACTTCCGCCCCCTCATCCAAACCGCCAAGGCCAACGGCGCCGTCATTGATGAAGTCGAAAATCTGCGCCTCAGCCAAATGACCCAAGGCGCAAATCATCAAGGCATCGTCGCCCAAGTTGCCGCTTACGACTACATCGAACTCGAGGCCCTCGTCGAGCAAGCAAAAGCCGCCGCCCGACGGCCAGTCATCGTCGCCGCAGACGGCATCACCGATCCCCACAACCTCGGAGCAATTGTTCGCTCCGCCGAAGCCATCGGCGCCCAGGGGATCGTCATTCCACAGCGGCGCGCAGTCGGCATTACATCCACCGTTGTTAAAGTAGCCGCAGGCGCTCTCGAAACTATTCCCATTGCGAGAGTTGTCAACTTAGGGCGGGCATTGGAGTATCTCAAAGGTCAAGGCTTCTGGACCTACGGACTCGCCGCAGAAGCATCACAATCCATACATACAACAGACTTTTCCGAACCTGTTGTGTTGGTTGTCGGCGCAGAAGGAAACGGCCTTACCCTCTCTGTTCAAAACATGTGCGATGTGCTGGTTTCTATTGAGCTAGCTGGCAAGACACCCAGCCTCAATGCATCAGTGGCCACCGGCATGGCCCTCTACGAAATCTACCGTCAACTGTGGATAAAAAAAGGACCTGCGCTCGTTATTGATCCCGCACAGCCAGTGCTAGTCGAAGATAACTAGAAAGCTGCGAAAACTGTTTTCTAAAGGGTTTTCAGCCCGTTCCATAATCTTGGGGTTTTTAAGACTATTGATTTGATCTACTCAATCGTTTTGCCCTAGAAGTAAACAGATTTAATGGGTTTAATGTAAACAGGCCTATTGTAAGCAAACTTACCAACAGACAGACGCTGCCGGGTTAACGTTAATACAGCAACTTTTCAACAAACCTTAGGGACTTAGGGCTTAGGTTGGTTGTTTACCGTCTCTCCGGTTACTGTACTGACACAGCTTATACCTATTTCTGCGAGTTCACGCGCATGACTGATAAGTTGCTCTAACATAAGATAATGGATTAGAGGCGATGACTCGATGGCGGCTCATCACCTCAAAGAGAGCGACCAGAAAATGAACTTGGTCACTGTCTTCCTCAGTCATTGGCCTACTTTCGTTTTCAATCACGGCTTATCCTTAGCACGCCTTTTAAAACGCTGATCGAGTTATTCAGCGTTTCACATTGAGGCTGACTGGGGTGAATGCTGAACCGGGTTACCTGAAAACCTAGTCAAGAAATTGTCCACAATAAAAGCTATTCGCCAATACTGTAATGAAAAACTTTTTTAGCAGTCTGTTCAGTTTTTTCTCAAATCAATGGTGGGTCAAAATCACCACAGCAGAGCCCAACTGCGTCTATTTCTTCGGTCCTTTTGACGACGAAGCAGAAGCCATCCAGGCAAAGCCAGGATATATAGAAGACCTACAGCAAGAAGGCGCTCTACAAATTCAAACCAGCCTGCACAATATGTCCGAGCCCAAAGAGTTGACCATAGAAGTAGAAACAGCCGCCCAGACGCCAGCAATGATGCCCGTCATCTAAAGTCTGTCATCCATCGGCCTGACTCGAATTTTGCTGTAAGGCCTGCTCTACTTCAGTGAGCGAAGGTCGCCAGCGGTAGCGATTCAGGTCCAGCTTGCCGCGCTCAAAAACAATGCCCTCTTCTTCTAGCAAAAGCTGCTGCAGGTCGTCATTACCATCCCTCAAAGAGGATCTAGACACCTCACCCTTCGCGTTGATCACCCGGTGCCAGGGAATCTCTGTATCAGCCGTTACTCTATACAGCGCGTACCCCACCACCCTCGGCTTCCCAATCAGCCCAACCAAGTCTGCAACCTGCCCATAGGTCGCAACTTTTCCGTAGGGGATCAGCCTGACCACGTCGTAAATTTTGGGATAGCAGGACATATCGCGTCAGGAATGGTTGTAGGGACAAGCTTAGTGAAAGCGAATAAGCTACGAAGCTACTTCCTCTTAGTATCAGCGTTGTTTTAGGAAGCCATGCTAAAGCAGTGTGGACAATCCAGCACCATCAACGCCCGAGCTGCCACCGATACCGCGGAGCCCTGCTCATATATTTTTCCTGACTCTACAAAGCCCGTAGATTCATGCGTATCGATCAAGACTTTCCACTGCTTGGTCTCGATTGACTCTGGAATGGCAAATTCTAATGGCTCAGCCGATGGGTTAAACAATAGCAGATAGCTATCGTCTAGAATGCGCTTGCCCCGCATATCCAAATTGGGGATCTCTGCCCCGTTTAAGAAAATACTCAGCGCCTTGGTAGAGCTATCGTGCCATTCAGAATCATCAATCGTGGTTCCATCCGGGTGGAACCAGCCGATATCAACAACGCCAGAACCGTGAATTTCTCGGCCAAAAAACCACTGGTGTCGGCTAAAAATGGGATGGGCACGGCGAAACTCAATTAACCTGCGGGAGAAGTCTAAAAACGTTTTCTCCTCAGGCGCAATACGCCAATCAAACCAAGAGAGTTTATTGTCTTGGCAGTAGGTGTTGTTGTTTCCTCTGGTAGAGCGACCCATTTCGTCTCCGCCCAGGAGCATCGGCACTCCCTGAGACAGCATCAGCGTGGTTAGATAGTTTCGCCGCTGCTGCGCTCTGAGCGCCAAAATCTCTGGATTATCGGTTTCGCCTTCTACACCACAGTTCCAAGATCGGTTGTAGCTCTCACCGTCACGATTACCTTCGCCATTGGCTTCATTGTGTTTCTCGTTGTAGCTGACGAGGTCATTCAAGGTAAAGCCGTCGTGAGCCGTAATAAAATTGATGCTGGCATGGGGCAACCGGCCATCATCTTGATATAGGTCTGAACTGCCGGTAAAGCGAGAGGCAAAGTCGCCAAGCGTGTAGCGCTCTCCCCGCCAAAAGTCACGAATCGTATCGCGATACTTACCGTTCCACTCAGACCACAACAGTGGAAAATTACCCACTTGGTAACCGCCCTCACCCAAATCCCAAGGTTCTGCAATTAGCTTTGTAGTTGAGAGCACTGGGTCTTGATGAATAATGTCAAAAAATGACGACAGCCGGTCTACTTCGTACAGCTCACGGGCAAGCGCTGAGGCCAGGTCAAACCGGAAGCCATCGACGTGCATCTCCTGCACCCAGTAGCGCAGGCTATCCATAATCAGCTTGAGCACCTGTGGATGCCGCACATTTAAGGAGTTGCCGCAGCCCGTAAAATCCATGTAGTAGCGGGGGGAAGTCTCTACCAGCCGGTAGTAAGCGGCGTTATCGATACCGCGCAAAGATAGCGTCGGCCCCAGCTGATTGCCTTCACCCGTGTGGTTGTACACCACATCCAAAATCACTTCGATACCGGCCTGATGCAGCGCCTTGACCATTTCTTTGAACTCGCGCACTTGCTGACCTGCCTGCGAGCTGTAGCCAGCATGGGGAGCAAAGTATCCTAGCGAGTCGTATCCCCAATAGTTGCGGAGGCCTGCGGTTACCAAGTGCCCAGGATGTACGTTGTAGTGATGCACCGGCAGCAGTTCGACGGCTGTAATTCCTAAGCTTTTGAGATGGGCGATCGCATCTGGATGAGCCATCCCTGCATAGGTGCCTCTGAGCTCGGCTGGAATGTTGGCATGCTGCTGAGTAAAGCCGCGGACGTGAACTTCATAAATGATGGTTTGATCCCAGTCAATATTGGGATGGCGATCGCCCTGCCAGTCGAAAGAGGTTTCAGTCACCACGGCCTTGGGCATTGCCGCTGCACTATCGAGTTCGGAAAAGTCTAAATCGCGATCGCGATCATCAAAGTGGTCCATTGGAAAGCTAAACAGTTCCGGACCAAATCGAATATCACCCGTCAGTGCCTTAGCGTAGGGATCAATCAATAGCTTATGCGGGTTGAACCGGTGCCCCTGCTTCGGCTCATAGGGACCCTCTACCCGAAACCCGTACTGCTGACCAAGCTTCACCCCAGGCAAAAACCCATGCCATACATAGTTTGTCACCTTCGGCAGGGGTACCTGCGTCTCATCACCAGACTCATCAAATAGGCACAGGATAACACCCGTCGCATTTTCAGAAAACAACGCAAAATTCGTGCCGTTTCCCTGCCATGTTGCACCCAGCGGATGGGAGCATCCCGGCCAAACTTCTACAGTCATAGATGTCACGACATTTAAAGTAATCCCTCTGCAACCGTACCAAAAAATTGCTTGATGGCGACTGCTGGGATTCGGACCTCGCCACTCAAGCTTCGATACTTACGACACTTATTTGGAGAAAACTTTAGAGAAGCGCTGCAACGGTAATTACTGAATCAACACAGTAATCAGGCAAAAATCGGTCAAATTGTGATGACTATCATGAGCGGGCAGCTACACTCGTCACACTCGTTTAATTTTATACTCAGTATCTTTATAAAGCCGAGTCGACGGTCTTAGACATGCCCAAACTAAAGCGGCCCCCGCTCAAGCCCAACCCGTTCATTTCCCTGCGTGATCCTGAAACGGGCAAATGGCGCGTTATTTTCAACTTCACCCGAGAAGGATTTTTCACCAACAGCTTTGAACCAGAGAGCATGAAGCCAGACAGTTTCAAGGCAAATACTTACTCATCAGACAGCTTCTCTTCAGATATCAGTCAAAAAAACGTCTAGGTATAGTAAGTAGCCAAATATCAGCCAAAACCGTCTCTCTAGACAAACTCATGCAGTGGCACCATCGGTGATGACATCTGCTGGCACAATAGGACAACAGCCGTTCATTGTGCGAGCTATGCCTCAGCTATATCCGGCCATTGAGCCCTACTGTCAGAGTACGCTTGCCGTCTCGCCTATTCATACGCTCTACTACGAAGAGGCAGGCAACCCAGATGGCAAGCCTGTTGTTTTTTTGCATGGTGGACCCGGCGGTGGCATTGTGCCGCTCTATCGTCAGTTCTTTGACCCGGCACGCTGGCGCATTATTCTCTTCGATCAGCGCGGCTGCGGCCAGAGTACGCCCCATGCCGAGCTAGCTGAAAACACCACCTGGGACCTCGTCGCAGATATAGAAAAGCTGCGATCGCATCTAAATATTTCACAGTGGAGTGTCTTTGGCGGCAGCTGGGGTAGTACCCTCGCCCTCGCCTACGCCCAAACCCATCCAGTCCGATGCAGCGCTCTCATCCTGCGCGGCATCTTCATGCTACGCCCCAAAGAAATTCGCTGGTTCTACCAGTCTGGGGCGAGCTACATCTTCCCCGACGCCTGGGAAGGCTACCTTGCCCCTATCCCCCCAGCAGAACAAGACGACCTCGTCAGCGCCTACTACATCAGACTCACTAGCCCGGACCCAAGCGTTAGAGAAGCCGCTGCCAAAGCCTGGTCCGTTTGGGAGGCGAGCACCAGCAAGCTAATTCCAGATGATGGCCTCGTTGAGCGGTTCAGTCAGGGTAGCTTTGCCGATGCCTTCGCTCGAATTGAATGTCACTACTTTATGAATGGTGGATTTTTCTCAAGCCCCAACCAGCTGCTCGAAAACGTAGACGCCATCCGAAACATTCCAGCCGTCATCGTCCAGGGTCGTTACGACGTGGTTTGCCCCATGACTTCAGCCTGGGAACTGCACCGCGTCTGGCCAGAAGCTCAGCTCATTGTAGTTGACAATGCCGGTCACTCAGCGACGGAGCCTGGTATAACCAGCGCCCTAATAGCAGCCACTGACCGCTTCGCGGGCTTGTCCTGAATACAAGAGTATTACCGCTGCCAAAAGCGACGCCTTTTCCCTGGGGGGATGGGTAACCCCATGGAGTTGTGAAACTCAGCTTGAACCTTTCGTGTGAGCCGCTTGGAGACCTGACGGACAATCTGATTGAGCAGTTTGTCACCAGAAGCCTTTACTAAGTTGTCGGGCAGGACCTGAATGAAGCGAGGCACTTCTACCCAGGTAGAAAGGTTCAGCTCCCACTCCACATGGGTTGACTTTTCTACCGAAATCTCTTCAGGAATATCATCTAGCGACCCTTCGCACAGCGTCATCGAAGCGCGAAAATCTACATCGTAGCCAGCAGGCTCATAGCCAGGCACCGGGATCGTCTCTATCCGGTAGATTCCTTCTTCCTGCGGCAGCAAATGCAGCCCAATCTTTGGCTCTATCTCGTGGTTTAGGCTCTTAAACTTTCCTACCGTAAGGCCATAGCCATTTGTTCCGATGGGCTCTACCGCCATCGGCTGAGCGCATCGGCGAAACCAGTTTTGATGAGCATCCAGATAGGCTGCAACGCTAGCCGCATCTGCATACATCTCCATCTGGCCAATGTAGTTGCCTTGAAAGTGCAATGTTTCTTTCGAAGAAGACTCTACGACAGTTTGTGAAGTTTTTTGTTCTTCTCTCAGACTAGCACCCGCCTTAAGAAATTGGGAGCTTAGAGATTGTGAAGGAGGAGGAGAAGGGATTTGCATAAAGGCAACAGATAGAAATAAAGCAGTGGGCAAGAGAAGAGGCCCCTCGGGCAGCAGTATAGAAAGCGTTTACACAGGTCTTCCTAGATCTCTATCGGGTCTACGCTGTCGGGTCTATGCCGAATCTACAGTTTACAAACATGTCTATCCGTATAAACCAGACTTGATGAGACACAAACTATACTGATACTCAACAATACCCACTGAAAATAACCGGGAAACCCCGTCAATATACGGATTAATATGCCAGGCGCTGTGCCTGCAGATAGTGCCTGAGGCTACGCTTAGGCATCTATACTACCGTTACAGGTATAAAGAAATTCAAGGATGTTGATACATGAGAGTACTGGTCGTTGGGGCCACTGGCCAAACCGGTAAGCGCATTGTGCAACAGCTGCTTCAGCGAGAAGGATTTGCGATTAGAGCGCTGGTTCGCGATCGCGCCAAGGCAGCTTCAGAACTCCCCCAGTCAGATCCTGCTAATGCTGTCGAAATCGTCGTTGGCGATGTCCTTGATCCCAGCAGTCTCAGCAGTGCGATCGCCGGCTGTCAGGTGCTGATTAGCGCCACGGGCGCAGCCCCCAGCCTTGATCCCACCGGACCGTACAAAGTAGATTACGAAGGAAACAAAAACTTGGTAAACGCGGCCAAAGCAGCCAGAATAGATCACTTCGTCATGGTGTCTTCGCTCTGCGTGTCGCGCCTCTTCCACCCGCTGAACCTGTTCTGGGGCATCCTGTACTGGAAAAAGCAATCTGAAGATTATCTTAAGCAGAGCGACCTTCCCTACACCATCGTCCGGCCCGGCGGCTT
Organism: Cyanobacteria bacterium J06623_4; assembly: GCA_038524545.1. GTDB lineage: Bacteria > Cyanobacteriota > Cyanobacteriia > Phormidesmidales > Phormidesmidaceae > Phormidesmis. Next base: position 8,765 of record JBCBIK010000031.1, read on the forward strand.
GAGAAATGAAGACAATGACCAAGCCATTGTGATGTCTGCAGCAGATACCCTCTTCGAGGGCAGCATCCCCCGGGAAAAAGTCGCCCAGGTGTGCGTAGATGCGCTCAGTCAGCCTGCAGCCAAAAACAAAGTCGTGGAGATTGTCACCTCAGAAGCCGCGTCTTCCCAGCCGATGAGCACGCTATTTGCCAATGTTGGCTAGACCTGGGAATCGCTAAAGGAGACTTTAGAAGAACCAGCCATAGCTGTGGAGCCCTTTACCCAAAATATTGACCCCTAGATAGCAAATCCACACCACCACAAAGCCAGAAGCCGCCAAAATTGCCGGTCGGCGTCCTTGCCATCCTTTCGTAATTCGGGCGTGCAGGTAGGCCGCAAACACCAGCCAGGTAATCAGCGCCCAGGTTTCCTTCGGGTCCCAGCTCCAGTACGAGCCCCAGGCTTCATTCGCCCAGACCGCGCCAGCGATAATGCCAATCGTCAGCAGCGGAAATCCCAATCCGATGATGCGATAGCTAATATTGTCCAGCGTGTCTGCCAGGGTTAACCGTTGGAGAGAAAGAGGGGCGGGTTGGGCAGTGGCGGTCGCAGCCGGAGCCTCTAAGACAGCAGTCCCCCCTCCAGCAGAGAGGCGTTCAGCAGCGTCCTTATCTGCAGTAGCACCAGCAATGGCCGCTTCAGCACGCTTTAGCTGAAACTTTCTATCGCGGAAGCTGCCAGTGCCAACAGAGCTGCCCTTGAGCTCTACAGCTTGGCCTCTGGTGACGATGAGGAAGGCGATCGCAATGACAGAGCCCACCATCAGCGCCGAATAGCTAATTAGCATGACGCTCACGTGCATCATCAGCCAGTTTGACTTTAGGGCGGGTACCAACGGCTCAGAAACCTGCATCTGATCCGGCAGAGTGAGCGCGGCAAAAGCCGTAATCGCCATCGCCACCGGTGAGGTAAATGCCCCCACCCAAAGGCTGCCGCTCATCCGCTCTGCCGCAAAATGCACCGCCGTAATGCCCCAAGCGATAAAAAATAGAGATTCGTAGAGGTTACTCAGTGGGAAGTAGCCTCCTTCTATCCAGCGGGCAGTGAGCAGCGCAGCCATACATAAGTTGGCCGCGGCCATGCAGGCACTGCCAACCATCGGCATCACCTTGTCTTGATCGAAGGCGAGCGCAATCCAGTAGGCCAGCATCGCCACAAACAAAACGGCAAAAGCAGCATTATCTAGCCAGCTCTCCAAGCCAGCCAGCGTCAAGCCAGCAGATCCTATGGAAGACAAGATAGCTCCCTGAATGAAGCTAGCCGAGATCGGCGACAAAGGCGCCAAATGAACGAGTCCTAAAAGGGTAGGAACCATGGTCAAATCTAAAATCTGATTGTTATCTTTTGGGCGCTATGCCCACCCTCTATCTTACCGACAGGCGATGACAAGGGCCATGCATAGAGACTATCGACCGGGAAATGAATGTTAAATTCCTGCGGGCTTCGTGCTCGAATCGCGCGGCTTTAGATACATTGTCTGAGGGCAGTATGTTGCACAGGTCACCGCTAAGGGCGCCAAACTCGGGTAAACATTCAGCTATATAAATTCACTGAGAGAATGAACGATGGACGCGGCAGCACTCTGGAGACGATATCAAGATTGGCTCTACTACCACGAGGGCCTCGGTATATATGTAGATGTCAGCCGCATGCGTTTCGATGACGCCTTTGTTGAGGAACTCTCCCCAAAATTTGACAAGGCTTTTGCCGCGGTCGATGAGCTAGAAGCCGGTGCGATCGCAAATCCAGACGAAAACCGCAAAGTGGGCCACTACTGGCTACGCGACCCTGACCTCGCCCCTACTGCAGATCTCAAACAAGATATTGTCGATACCCTCAATGCCGTTCTAGACTTTGCCCAAAAAGTCCGCACGCAGTCAATCACACCCCCTGGCGAAGAGCGCTTCACCGATATTCTCTCCATCGGCATTGGCGGCTCGGCCCTAGGCCCGCAGTTTGTCTCCAAGGCGTTGGCCAGCTCCCAGCCCGACATTGGCATTCACTTCATCGACAACACCGATCCCATCGGCATCGATCACACCTTTGAAGAAATTGGCGATCGCCTCAAATCCACCCTGGCCATCGTTATTTCCAAATCTGGCGGCACTCCCGAAACCCGAAACGGCATGGTCGAAGCCAAAGCCGCCTATGAAAAGGCAGGCCTCGACTTTCCCAAGCACGCCGTTGCCGTCACCGGTGTGGGCAGCAAGCTAGACACCGTCGCCAAATCTGAAGGCTGGCTCGCCACCTTCCCCATGTACGACTGGATTGGCGGGCGCACTTCTGAGCTATCTGCCGTGGGTTTGCTCCCTGCCGCACTCCAGGGCATAGACATTCAGGCGATGCTGGCAGGCGCTAAAGAAATGGACGCCGCCACCCGCGTGCACAGCATCAAAGACAACCCCGCCGCCCTACTTGCGCTGTCTTGGTACTTCGCTGGCAACGGCAAGGGTGAAAAAGACATGGTCGTACTCCCCTACAAAGACAGCCTGCTGCTCTTTAGCCGCTACCTTCAGCAGCTGGTGATGGAGTCACTAGGCAAAGAAAAAGACCTAGATGGAAACACGGTTTACCAGGGCATTGCCGTATATGGCAACAAAGGCTCTACCGACCAGCATGCCTACGTGCAGCAGCTGAGAGAAGGCGTCCCAAACTTTTTCGCAACCCTGATTGAAGTGCTCAAAGACCGCGAGGGCGATTCTCCAGAAGTTGAGCCCGGCGTCACCTCGGGTGACTACCTTTCGGGCTTACTACAGGGCACCCGCGCTGCCCTCTACGACAATCAGCGCGATTCTATCACCATCACTATCCCCGAAGTCACTCCCAAAATGGTCGGCGCCCTCATCGCGCTCTACGAGCGTGCCGTCAGCCTATACGCCTACTTGGTAAATATCAACGCGTACCATCAGCCGGGCGTAGAAGCGGGCAAAAAGGCAGCAGCGGACGTCCTCTCCATCCAAAATCAGATTAAATCCGTTCTAGACCAATCCAGCAGCGCGATTTCCCTGGCCGAAATCGCCGATAAAATCGATGCGCCAGAGAATGTAGAAACCATCTACAAAATTGTGCGCCATCTCGATGCCAACGGGCGAGGGGTCAGCGTTGAGGGCGATCCGAGCCAGCCCAGCGAGCTAAAAGTATCGGCAAGGTAGTACCCACGTAGAATGCTGGCTATCTCCAAGCCCTTTTACTGATATCAACAGCCCCCAACATCGACCCGTGGCAGTGTGACCGGATTACTCGATGGACTTTAGAATGGAAAACTGTCACTTGGATTGTGTGCTCTAAAGTTCCATGGCGCTTTCTTCTATCTCGCGTGCGATCGCTCAGTCCGGATTGGGCCAAGACCTAATTACCAGACTCGAACAACAGCCATACCTACAGCTGAGCGGTGCCCCTCGCCTGCCCAAAGGGCTGGTCGCCTCGGCACTGGCCCAGGCGCAAGAAAGGCCGCTGGTCGTCGTGACTGCAACGCTCGAAGAAGCAGGCCGCTGGGCGGCGCAGCTGGAGACCATGGGCTGGGGCACCGTTGCCTTTTACCCCACGTCCGAATCTTCTCCGTACGACGTTTTTGACCCAGAATCTGAGCTGATATGGGGGCAGCTGCAGGTACTCTCCGACTTGATAAAGGGCAAGGCGCAGGTCGACAGCTTGCCGCCCGGTAGTAAGCATCTGGGCTCGATGGCCATCGTAGCTACAGAGAGGGCCCTGCAGCCTCATCTGCCGCCAGTCGAAGCGTTTCGGCCCTACTGCCTGGAGCTTCAGCTCGGTATGGAGCTAAACCTCAAGCAGCTCGGGTTGCAGCTGGCTAAGCTGGGCTATCAAAAGGTCGCCACGGTAGAGACCGAAGGGCAGTGGAGTCAGCGGGGCGACATTATCGATGTGTTTCCAGTCGCGGCGGAGCTGCCGGTGCGCCTAGAGCTATTTGGCGATGAGCTAGAACGGCTGCGAGAATTTGACCCGGCCAATCAGCGATCGCTCGACAAAATAGACACCCTGCTGCTCACGACCACCGACTACGGCCCGCTCATTTCAGCGGCACTCGACGAAAAAGGACTGCTTGAAGATCTGCTGACCGAAGAAGCTCTAGAAACCTTTACGACAACCAGCAAAATAGAAGGCGTGCGGCGGTTTATCGGTTTCGCCTTTGACCAGCCCGCTTCCCTGCTAGATTATCTGCCCGAAAATACCCTCGTTACTATCGATGAGCCTGGCCAATGTCAGGCTCACGCCGACCGCTGGCTAGAAGCCGTCGAAGACCGCTGGGCAGAAGCGACAGAAGCCTTTCAGGCTGACGAGGAGATAGCGCTGCCGGGTACCGGTCTGCCCAAGCTGCATCGCGCCTTTGAGCAGGCCATGGCAGCTGTAGAGGCCTTCCAGCACATAGACCTATCAGAAATTGCTGAGGAAGGGGTCGGGCTCAACTTAGCCAGTCGCCCAGTCCCGGCGCTGCCCCACCAGTTTGGCAAGCTAGCCGATGTTTTGAAGGCAGAGCGCGATCGCAAATTTTCTCCTTGGCTCGTGTCTGCCCAGCCCTCCCGCTCAGTGGCCCTGCTGCAAGAGCACGACTGCCCGGCCCAGTTCATTCCCAATCCTAGGGACTATCCTGCCATCGACAAGCTGCTCGGCCAGCGCACGCCGGTCGCCGTCAAATATTCTGGGCTAGCCGAGCTCGAAGGCTTTATCCTGCCGACTTTTCGGATGGTCGTGGTCACTGACCGTGAATTTTTTGGGCAGCACACCCTGGCGACGCCCAGCTACGTCCGCAAGCGCCGCCGCGCCGCCTCCAAGCAGGTCGACCCAAACAAGCTGCGGCCAAAAGATTACGTGGTTCACCGCAACCATGGCATCGGTCAGTTTCTTAAGCTCGACAGGCTCACTGTCGACCAAGAAACCCGCGAGTATCTAGTCATTCAGTATGCAGACGGTCTGCTGCGGGTAGCCGTCGACCAGATGGGCTCACTTTCCCGCTACCGCACATCGGTAGAAAAAAGACCGCAGCTCAATAAGATGACGGGCAAAACCTGGGAAAAAACCAAGGGTAGAGCTCGCAAAGCCATCAAAAAAGTGGCCGTCGATCTGCTCAAGCTCTATGCCAAACGGGCGCAGATGGAAGGCTTTACCTATCCAGAAGACATGCCCTGGCAGCAAGAGCTAGAAGATTCCTTTCCCTACACGCCCACGCCCGATCAGCTCAAGGCGACTCAGGATGTGAAGCGTGATATGGAGAGCGATCGCCCCATGGATCGCTTAGTCTGCGGCGATGTCGGCTTTGGCAAAACAGAAGTCGCCCTGCGCGCCATCTTCAAAGCTGTCACCGCGGGCAAACAGGTCGCCCTGCTAGCGCCCACCACCATCCTCACCCAGCAGCACTACCACACGCTCAAAGAGCGATTTGCCCCCTACCCGATTCAAATCGGACTGCTCAATCGCTTCCGCACCGCCAAAGAGCGCAAAGATATCCTCCAGCGACTCCTCTCCGGCGAACTAGATGTGGTCGTCGGCACCCATCAGCTGCTCGGCAAAGCTGTAAAGTTCAAAGACTTGGGCCTACTCGTCGTCGACGAAGAGCAGCGCTTTGGCGTCAATCAAAAAGAAAAGATCAAGGCGATGAAGGCCCAGGTAGACGTGCTCACCCTCAGCGCTACGCCCATCCCCAGAACGCTGTACATGGCCCTTTCTGGCGTCCGGGAAATGAGCCTCATTACCACGCCGCCACCATCGCGTCGCCCCATCAAAACTCACCTATCGCCCTACGACCCCGAAAAGGTAAGGGCAGCCATTCGCCAAGAGCTAGATCGGGGCGGCCAGATTTTTTATGTCGTTCCTAGAGTCGAAGGCATTGAAGAAGTGGCAGGGCGGATTCGGGAGGCGGTGCCGGGAATACGGCTTGCGATCGCCCATGGTCAGATGCCAGAGGGCGAACTAGAAGCCACCATGCTCACCTTCAGCAACGGGGATGCCGACCTGATGGTCTGTACCACCATCATCGAATCTGGCCTAGACATTCCTAGGGTAAACACCATCATCATCGAAGACGCTCAAAAGTTTGGCCTCTCCCAGCTCTATCAGCTGCGCGGACGGGTGGGCCGCTCTGGCATCCAAGCCCACGCTTGGCTCCTCTTCCCCAAACAAAACAAGCTGTCAGACAAAGCCCGCAAACGCCTGCGGGCCATCCAAGAATTTACCCAGCTGGGTTCTGGCTATCAGCTAGCCATGCGAGATATGGAGATTCGCGGCATCGGCAACCTGCTCGGCGCGCAGCAGTCTGGCCAGATGGAAGTCATTGGCTTCGACCTATACATGGACATGCTCGAAGAATCGATTGCCGAAATTCGCGGCCAAGAAATTCCCCAAGTCGATGAAACCCAGGTAGACCTCAAGGTGACAGCTTTCATCCCCGCAGACTACATTCCAGACCTAGACCAGAAGATGAGCATTTACCGTTCGCTGGTCGCCGCAGATACTCGGCGCGAACTCATGGAAACGGTCGCCGATCTCAACGACCGATACGGCACCATACCCACTGCGGTTGGTCAGCTCGTCAAAGTGTTAGAACTCAAGCAAATTGCTAAGCCGCTGGGCTTCTCTCGCATCAAGCCGGAGGGCAAGCAAAACATAGTGATGGAAACGCCCATGGAAAAACCTGCCTGGGCGCTACTCGAAGACAAGCTGCCAAAACACTTGCGATCGCGCTTCGTATACGCCCCCGGCAAAGTCACCGTTCGCGGCCTCGGCGTCCTCAAGCCTGACAAGCAGGTCGATAACCTTATCGAATGGCTAGGCTATCTGCAAAGCGCCCTCAAAGAACCTGCACTTTCATCCTCTTAAGGGCAGCTTCCGATGGCAGTCAGTAGACTTCGCTCTACCTGAAACCTTTTGCCTGAAATTCGTCTTTCCTAAAATTCGTCATTGCCGTAATTCATCGGCGCTTCGTTATCTCGCTTAGAGCCCAGCAAGTCTAGCTGAGTGACGCGAATGACGGGGCTTGTGCGAGTCGCCCCCGTGTTGCGGTCCTGCCAGCTATCGAGCTTGAGCGAGCCAGTGATGCCGATCAGGCTGCCTTTGCGGACGTAGTTCGCCGCCACTTCAGCCGTCTTCCCCCAAATTTCTAGGTTGAACCAGTCTGGCTGGTCGCTGTTGCGAGTTCGCCGGTTTACCGCTAGGCCACACTTTGCCAGCACATTTCCCGACTCAAAGTAGCGCACCTCAGGGTCTCGGCCCACGCGCCCGACCAAAGTCACAACGTTTACACTCATAGTTCAATGGATTCCTTTTAATATAGTACATGCGCTCTACTCATACTAGCTGAATAAAACTACTGAGATAGACGTTTCTTTATCTCATATCTCTATCACATATCTCTATCACCCGCGGGCAAACATAGCGGGCTTCCTAATAAGCCCCACAATTCGACTAGACGGCTTGATATGAAACGTAATAAAATCCTGTCGAATCGTCAGAAATACTAATATCACCAGTCGTTTTAACTTTTACCAAGGGACCCCTAGCTTGTGGCATTATTCAACCGCTTATCCCTCTCCCGTGACATGGGTATTGATCTTGGAACAGCAAATACCCTGGTTTACGTGTCAGGGAGAGGCGTTGTCTTGCAAGAGCCCTCCGTCGTTGCCATCGATGAGACAGACGGTCGCCCCCTAGCCGTCGGAGAAGAAGCCAAGCAAATGCTGGGGCGCACCCCAGGCAATATTCGCGCCCTGCGCCCACTCAGAGACGGTGTCATTGCCGATTTTGACATCGCCGAAGTGATGCTCAAACACTTCATCCGTCGCGTTCATGAAAACAAAGCGCTTGTATCACCTCGGGTCGTCATCGGCATTCCTAGCGGTGTCACAGGCGTAGAGCGTCGCGCCGTTATGGACGCGGCCCTACAGGCAGGTGCCCGCCAGGTATACCTTATTGATGAGCCTGTGGCCGCCGCCATTGGTGCAGGCCTACCGGTAGATGAGCCAACGGGCAACATGATTGTAGATATTGGCGGTGGTACTACGGAGGTAGCTGTACTGAGCCTGCAGGGGAGTGTTCGCAGTGAGTCGGTGCGGGTCGCTGGCGACGAACTGACCGATTCAATCAAGCAGTACATGAAGAAGGTTAATAATTTAGATATTGGCGATCGCACTGCCGAAGAAATTAAAGTCAAAATTGGTTCCGCCTACCCTAGCCCTGAAGATGATGAAGCGGCACTGGAGGTTCGCGGCGTTCATATGCTCTCTGGCCTACCGAGAACGGTCACCGTCAAAAGCCCTGAAATTCGTGAAAGCATGGCCGAACCGCTTTCCGTTATCGTAGAGGCGGTTAAGCGAACCCTAGAAGATACGCCCCCCGAGCTAGCTGCCGATATCATTGATCGCGGTATCATGCTGGCGGGTGGCGGCGCCTTGCTAAAGGGTCTAGATACGCTGATTTCACACGAGACTGGTATCGTCGTGCACGTCGCGGCAGATCCGCTGAGCTGTGTTGTGCTAGGGACGGGCCGCGTCCTCGAAAACTTCAGCCAAATGGAGCGAGTATTCAGCGCCAAGTCTCGTGATCTGTAGCCTTGCGCTTTGTGCTTAATGGCAGTAAAGATTGACGGCAACTGGACGGTGATTGAACGTCAGCTGACCGTCAATTTTATAGTCAAACCGGATAGTCAAATCGGATAGTCAAGTAAAGTGGCCTAGATGTTTGCCCTTAGACGATGGTGGGATAAAAACGCGCTCAAAACGGGCCTGGTCTTTTTAGCGGTCGGCACCGCTTGGGGTGTCTATCAGACCAATGGCGCCGTCATTAACGAGACCTTTCAGTTTTTATCCAGGCCGTTTCATCGCAATAGCGCGCCAGAAAGACTAGAAAACGCCTACATCCTCGACCTGCAACAGCGTGTTGTCGAACTCGAGAACCAAAACCAGAAGCTGCGCGAGCTGATCAACCACGGCGAAGAAAGCAAGCTAGACATCACCACCCCAGCAGCCGTTATCGGGCGCAGTGCTGACAACTGGTGGCAGCAGCTAACGGTCAACCGAGGCAGTAAAGCCAATGTCAAAGAAGGCGATTTTGTCACTGGTCCCGGCGGGCTGGTCGGTCGGATCACGGCGGTTACGCCTAATACGGCCAGAGTGCTTCTGTTGAGTGACCCCAGCAGCCAAGTCGGTGCTAAGGTCAGCCGCAGCCGGTCCACAGGCTACATTCGGGGCGGAGCAGGCAGCCAGGCCACCATGCAATTCTTCGAAAAAATTCCAGATGTCAAACCGGGGGATGTTATCGTTACATCGTCATTCAGCCGGTTGTTTCCCCAGGGCGTCCCAATCGGTCGAATCGCCTCTATCGACCTCGGTACTAGCCCAGCCCCCCAAGCCATCGTTCAGCTGTCTGTCCCTGTCAGCAATCTAGAATGGGTAGACATTCATCCCTACACGCCCAAGCTAGATGTAGACGCAGCCCCAGCCAAAATCGTCACCGACGATTAGACATGACCAATTAACCGACGATTAGATTGCGAAGATTAGACATGACCGATTAGATATGACCGATTAGACCATGACTCCCTACCGTCCTCGGCGACCAGAAACCAAACCGCAACTCTGGAACTGGATAGTCACAGTAGGTTCGGTGTATTTTTGTCTGCTCATCTTGCCGACCCGGCTACCGGGGATGGACATTATGGGCATCGGGCCGAACTGGCTGCTGATTTGGGTGGTTGTATGGAGCATTAGCCGTACGCCTTGGGATGGTGCGATCGCAGGTCTCGTACTCGGCCTCCTGCAAGACAGCATCACCGCCCCTTTCCCCACCCACACTCTAGGCCTCATCGTTGCAGGCGTCCTCACCGCTCGCCTACACCAGCGCCGCTTCCTACAAGAAGACCTCATCTCAGTCGCACTGGTTGTCTTCGGCCTTGCCGTCATTGCCGAAACGACCATGGCCTTGCAGCTTACCGTCCAGTTTATTTCTGGCGAAGAAACTCTCTACACGAGCTTGGGGGCTATCTGGCAATACCATCAGCGAGTCGCCTTGAGTTCAGCTATTCTCAGCAGCCTGTGGGCACCAGCGCTGTACTATCCGCTCAAGCGCTGGTGGGAAAAGTACCAGGTCAATAAAGAATAAGTTCTTGGGAGCAAGCCGCTAGAAAAAAAACGTAGAAATTTCAGCGGCAAACGACGCAAGTCAGTCAGAAAAACCACTCATGCAGCTTGCAAGCCCGAGAGTTCGACTACAGACTGCGCAGCTGAAAGCAGCTCACCGTGAATTTGGGTCGGTTCAAGCGCACTGAGATACTCTACGCCTCGGACCCCACAGGAAAGTGCTGCCGAGGGCAGGTTCATGGCCTTAGCCGCCAACACATCTGCTTCTGTATCGCCGATCATCCAGCTATTTTGTGTTAGGTGGCCTTGGGACTGCTGCTGAGCGATCGCTTTTTCCAAGAGGGCTCTTTTCTGCTCCACTCTATTTTCGTGAGCAGCCATTATTGTCGACGCGCCATACACCTCATCTACCAAGTGGCTAAGGCCTTGCGCCCGCAAGAATGCGTTTACCTGACGAGCATGCCGTAGCGTCACCAGCACCAGGCGCATATTCGCCTGTCTAAAATATCTCAGCGCTGCAGGTACCGATGGCTGCAGACAATCCCAGCGCAGCAAATTCGGATGGTTTACAAGCCTTTCGACCTGCTGCATGTAAAACGCAAACCAATCAGCAGGCACACCGGAGCATGTCGCAATTTCAATATCAGCCACCCGGCGCTGCTTCAGCACCCAAAACTGCGGCTTAGTCAACAGCGTCATCTTAAGGGGCTGACAGGTCTCCTGCCGGTAAAGCACTTCAAAAACCTGCATGCCTTTTTTATAGGTCTGATAGTAGCGTTCTGAAACATCGACAATAGGACCATCGAAGTCGCAGAAGACCACTGACTGGGGAGAAGAAACGCCTTTCTCAGCAACGCGGCTAAGGCCTAAATTTCGTTCTGGCATAGTGCACACAGAGGCTTATGTCGCAGCAACTTAATGCTTTTTAACCTTAACAGCGCAGTTTAGAAAAAAGTAAGTGGGGATTCCGCCATCTGGATTACATTAATCAATATTTAAGAAATAGTAAAGTCAATCCAGTTTAAGCAGACTGCGTCGCTTCTCGCGTCAACCACAGCGTCACCGGACCATCGTTCTCAATCGAAACCTGCATCGTTGCACCAAATATTCCCGTTTCGACCTTCAGTCCACTCTGCTTTAGCTCACAGACAAACGCATCGTACAGCTGCATCGCCAATTCAGGCGGTGCAGCCTTTGAAAAGGAGGGGCGACGCCCCTTTTGTCCATCGCCATAGAGCGTAAACTGGCTAACCACCAGCAGTTCCCCGCCAATATCCGTCACGGAGCGATCAAAGCGTCCGCTTTCCCCCTCTGGAAACAGGCGCAGCGTCAAACATTTTTTTGCCATCCATTGCAGTTCGGCTTTGGTGTCGGTCGGTGCGATACCCACTAGCAAAGTCAGCCCTTTGCCAACCGAACCCACTACCTTTCCGCCAACCGTGACCTGTGATGCGCTCACCCGCTGAATGAGAACTCTCATAGCGGGCTGTTAGCAAATCTGTAAATGACTGGCTTAATGCCCAAATCCCTTGCCCTTCGACGTATCCTCAAGGCAAAAGCAGCTCTCGATTTGCGATCGCAAGCCTTCTTCATCCAAATTTTGACCAATCAACACCAGTTGATTCTTCTTCGGGCGATCGCCCCACTCTTCATCTTCCAGAGAAAAGCGCTTACCGCTCAGATGAAACACATGCCGCTTCGGGCTTTCATCAAACCACAAAATTCCCTTTGCCCGAAAGACAGAAGCAGGCAGCTGATTATCTAAAAAGTGCTGAAACTTTCGAATGGCCAATGGCTGATCTCGGTCAAAAGAAATAGAGGTGAATCCATCTATATCTAAATGAGAATGGGCGCTGTGGTCATGGTCATGGTCGTGGTCGCAGTTGCTGTGGTCGTGCGCCTCATGGCTATGCTCGTGGTGCTCGTGTCCATGATGATCGTGCCCGTGATGATGATCAGATTCATGGTGATGATCATGCTCGTGGTGATGGTTATGACCGCTGTGAGCATGCTCTGTGTGCCCGTGCTCTGAATGATGAGATTCAGCATGCTCAGACTCTGAGCGGTCAAAATACTTATCTGACTCAAATAGGCCCACACTCAAAATTAGGGGAAGTGGCACCTTTGAATGATCTGTCCGCAGGATGCGCGCATCTTCTTTAATGTCGCGCAGCTTCACTTCTAGCCGGTCAGCATCTGCTTCACCGACCAAATCCATCTTGTTGAGCAAGATGATATCGCCGTATGCAATCTGGTTATAAGCCGCCTGAGAATTAAACAAATCCAAACTGTAATTCTCAGCATCTACCATCGTCACGATCGAATCTAAACGTGTCAGGTCGCGCAGCTCAGTCCCCAAAAACGTCAGCGCTACCGGCAGCGGATCGGCCAGTCCCGTCGTCTCTACGACCAAGTAGTCAATCCTATCTGATCGCTCCAGCACCTTGTAGACCGCTTCTAGCAAATCGTTATTGATTGTGCAGCAGATGCAGCCGTTACTCAGCTCCACCATGTTGTCATCATCCATGGTGACGAGCAGGTCATTATCAATGCCAACTTCGCCAAATTCATTGACAAGTACCGCCGTTTTTAGCCCTTCCTGGTTCATCAAAATATGATTCAGCAGCGTCGTCTTGCCACTCCCCAAAAAGCCCGTGATAATCGTGACGGGCAGGCCGTGCTTAGAAGCATCCATTGAGGTAGTAGGCGCAAGCGTCGTAGCAGTCATAGATATTTATTGAATCTTTTGAGGTTAAACAAAGGGACAAAAGTCGGAGCTAGTTGGCTCAATTATCACGCATCTATTAAATCTTGCGGAACTAAATTTACGCCAATTAAAGGAATTGACTAAAGGAATCAGCCGCCTCCATCGTCTCGACGGCGGAGGTTTACACTTAATATGATGTCTGGCTCAAAGCCTGACTCCAATTTGCGATTATCTCTCCTATGAGCGTAGCCATTTACAACACGCTTTCTCGCCAGAAAGAAGCCTTTAAGCCTCTCACGCCAACCCAGGTGAAAATGTACTGCTGCGGCGTCACCGTGTATGACTACTGCCATCTGGGCCATGCCCGCTCCTACATCGTGTGGGATACCATTCGGCGCTATCTTAGCTGGCGTGGCTACGATGTTCGCTACATTCAAAACTTTACCGATATTGACGACAAAATCCTTAACCGAGCACGCAAAGAAAAGTCCTCAATGGAGACTGTCGCCAAGACATACACAGCTGCCTACTTTGAAGATATGGCTCGGCTTAACATTTTAGAAGCCGACGAATACACCTACGCCACCCACACCATCGATGGCATCAAGCGGCTCATCCATGAGCTGACGCAAAAGGGCTACGCCTACCCGGTAGAAGGGGATGTGTACTACGCCGTTCGCAAGTTCGAAGGCTATGGCAAGCTCTCTGGACGCAAGCTCGACGACATGGAAGCAGGGCGTAGTGGCAGGGTCGAAGGCAAAGATACCTCTATCAAGCAAGACCCGTTTGACTTCGCTCTCTGGAAGTCGGCCAAGCCAGATGAGCCCAGCTGGGATTCTCCATGGGGACCAGGTCGACCGGGCTGGCACATAGAATGCAGTGCCATGGTGCGCGATCGCTTCGGCGACACCATCGATATTCATGTCGGCGGGGCCGATCTGCAGTTTCCCCACCACGAAAATGAAATCGCCCAGTCCGAAGCAGCGACCGGCAAGCCCCTAGCCACTTACTGGATGCACAATGGCATGGTCAATGTGGATGGCACCAAGATGTCTAAGTCTTTAGGCAACTTTACGACCATTCGCAGCCTGCTAGATGCACCCGAGGGTCCAGATCCCATGGCAGTTCGGATGTTCGTTCTACAGTCTCAGTACCGTATGCCCCTCGACTTTACCGAGGAGGCCATCCAATCTGCTAAGAAGGGATGGGCAAACCTCAACGAAGGACTCAACTTTGGTGCGCAGCAGGGTAAACAGCTAGGCTGGATAGAACCGACAGAAACGCTCGATGAAGATGCCGTCAGCAAGTTTAAAGCTTCCATGGACGATGACTTCAATACCCCGGGTGCGATCGCAGTTCTCTTCGGACTCGCCAAAGAACTTCAGCGCCAGCGCAATCTCATCATTCACGCAGGCAATCCAGATGCAGATCCTGCAAAGCTTCAACAGCAGTGGCAAACCCTGGTCAGCCTAGCCGCTGTTCTGGGGCTAGAAGCACAGACGGAAAAACAGACTGCCGACGAGCCCATATCCCATGAAATGACCGACGAAGATATCGAAGCGCTCATTGCAGAACGCAGCGCCGCAAAACAGGCCAAAAACTACGCTGAAGCCGACCGCATCCGCGATCAGCTCACCGCCAAAGGTATCGCGCTCATCGACAAGCCAGGCGACGTTACCACCTGGCATCGATAGTCCCCATCCTCGTAAAGCATTGACAACACTGTAGCAACAACACAGTCCATGATTGAGCACATCACCTTGCCAGAGGGGCAACTTCCTCCGGTTGCGCCCTACTCTCACGCCGTCCGCGCAGGCGATTTTCTCTTCGTGACCGGTCAGCTCTCCGAAGACCCCGACACTGGCGATGTCATCAAAGGCTCCATCGAAGAACAAACCGAACAGGTTATGGACAACCTACAGCGGGTACTCAGCCACGCAGGCACCAGCTTCGAAAAAGTCGTGATGTCCCGCATCTTTGTCACCGATTTTCGCTACTACGACAGCGTCAACCAAATCTACGCCAGCCGGTTTACAGCCGGTCGATACCCTGGCCGCACCACCGTCGGCGTCACAGCCCTAGCCGGATTCGGCGATGTAGAAATCGACCTGATCGTCTACTGCGGTGAATAGGTCACACATTCTACAGGCCCAAATCTTCAAGGTCTTCTAGCTCCGCCAGATCTTCGGCTGCAGACAGGTCCAAACATAGCTCCTGAAAAGCCTGATTTCTCGTTTTCCGAGAGGTTCGTCGATATTTCTTTGCTTCCAGACGCGGCTCGTGAAGGACCTTGCCATCCTCCACCATCTTGACCTTCTCTGTAGCCTCCGTGTCCGGCTGATGCGCAAGGGTCTGCTGTTGCTTGGTCACTTCTTCTAAGAGCGTCAGGTAGTGTTCATAGCGCTCCCAGCGATCTCCAGCTGAGTCCCTCACGATGCAGCCCGGCTCATTCACATGCATGCAGTCGTTAAACTGGCAGGCCCCTGCAGCCTGTCGCCGACGAATCTCGGGAAAATATAGGCTCAGCTGCTCCGGCGCAGTGACGATGTCCGGCTGATTGAATCCTGGCGTATCGGCCAAAAAACCGCCTTCCGGCAGCTCAAATAGTTCCACATGGCGAGTGGTGTGTCGGCCCCGCCCCAGCTTACCGGAGACGGCACTCACCCGCAGATCCTGCGCAGGGATCAACCGATTCGTCAGGCTAGACTTACCAACGCCAGACGGTCCTGCCACGACGGTAATCTTGCCGCTCAGTGCGCCCGTCAGTCGCTCAGGCAGCGCGTCATCCTCTCGAATGCTGGTCATCAGCGCTTCGTAACCCCACTGTGCCAAGCGCGCTTGCCACGCTTCAGCCGCTTCATCAGTCACCAAATCCCGCTTGTTCAAACAGAGAACAATCGATAGCCCGGTTAGCTCTGCCTTCACTAAAAACCGGCTGAGCTGATAGGGGTCTAACGTAGGTTCAGCCAGCGCAAAAACCAGCAGGATCTGGTCTACATTGGCGACCGGTGGGCGATCTAGAAAAGTTCGACGGGGGTAAATGGATGCGATCGCACCCCTCATTCCCTGCCAGTCAGGCTCCTCAACCGCCACGCGGTCGCCCACCATAATCTGCTGACCCAGCTTTTTCAGCAGACTCCGACGAATGCATAGCAAAACCGGCCTATCACCAGTACCTAAGTCCAACTCCTTTAAGTTCAGCCCCGTATCCAGCTGAACCGAATAGTAATTAGCCTGAATGGCAACCACCGTTCCTAGCCAAATATCAGCCCCCTTCAGCGCTGCGTGCGTTTCACTCGCCTCGTGGCTACCCCTCAAGTCGCCCATCAAGCTGCCGACATATCCATCGGATGACGCACCTGCACCGCAAAATATTCTGTGCGATCATCGATCAGCTCCACACCGTAGCCATCCATCTTCAAGCTATCCGGCACCTGCTCAATCGGCTCACCTGGATCCAGCCATACTTCCAGCAGCGAACCGGGTGCCATCTTCTCAAGCTTCAGCTTAGTCCGCACAAAATTCAGCGGACAGGGCACCCCTCTCAAGTCCAATTGCTCATCAGCCACCGCAGCGCCCTCCGGTCGTCGCCGAAAAAAGTGCCCAATCAAACAACAATTCAGGACCAAACGCTACAGGTGCTGTTTCAAAGCCGCAAGAACCCGTAATAGCCAGAAAGCTAGCCATTAAAAAGTCCCCCTAGGAAGCCTTCCTTTTTACCTTTGCCAACCGCATCCCCTCGAATCTCAGCCAGCTTCAGCAAAAGCTCCCGCTCTTCTGACTTCATGCGAGTTGGAATGTCCACCTTCACCGTAATCAAGTGCTTACCCCGGCTTACCGGATTCCCTAGGCGCGGCACCCCGCGACCATCCAAAGACAATACCGTATTGGGCTGAGTGCCAGCAGGCACCTGCATCGTCACCTTGCCGTCCACCGTTTCCACATCCAGCTCACAACCCAAAATAGCCTGCAAATAGCTCACCTTCAGGTCCGAGTGAATATCGATGCCATCGCGCCGAAACTGTGCATCTTCGCTGACGACCAAATACACGTAGAGGTCTCCTGCCGGGCCGTTACGCTTACCCGCATCTCCCTCACCTGATACCCGTAGCCGGGTACCATTCTCTACCCCGGCAGGCACTGTAATCTTCAGCTTTTTGTTCGTTTGCTTTTGGCCGCTGCCACCGCAGGTTTCGCAGCGGTCTTCCACGACTTCACCGCTGCCGTTGCAAGTCGGACAGGTCGACACCTGGTTGAAAATGCCAAAAGGCGTTCGGGTTGCCCGCCTTACCTGACCCGCCCCATTGCAGGTAGAGCAGGTGCGGGGACGAGTACCCGGCTTTGCGCCCGTTCCATTACAGGTCGTACAGGTCTCCAAATGGCTAATTCTGATTTCTTTTTCACCCCCAAAGACAGCTTCCTTAAAGTCCAGCTTTAGGTTTAGCCTAAGGTCGTCCCCGCGCATCGGACCGCGCCGCCGCTGCTGCCCGGGCTGCCCCGAAAACCCGTTGAAAAAGCTTTCAAAGATATCGGCAAATCCGCCCATATCTTGAAAGTCTTGAAATCCGCCAGCTCCTGCCGAGGCCGCCCCGCCAACGCCCGCTTCTCCAAAGCGGTCATAGCGTGCCCTCACCTCAGGCTCAGAGAGCACCTCGTAGGCCCGGCTCACTTCCTTAAAAGTTTCTTCAGCGCCTTCGTCTTTGTTGACGTCAGGATGATACTTGCGCGCTAGCTTGCGGTAGGCGCGCTTGATCTCATCTTGCTCGGCATTGCGCGAAACACCTAGCGTTTCGTAGTAATCACGGGCCATAAAACGTCAATCAAAAAGATAATGTTGTATCTGTCGAGCGGCTTGTGACTGAGCTGAAGATTGCAAATCAAAACTGCAAACTTTCCCATTCAGCAACCCAACTAGCAGATAACCCAATGCACCAGGTTACTTGCTACAGCTGTCATAAATCAATACACATTGACCTATTGTATAGCAAACACTCTGATGCATTGGGCGTATTATCCGCCCATCTTTTTGATGTCATTTTCTGCAGACAATCTGTCCCGACTCACCGTCCCGACTTAGCGTCCCGACTTAGCGTCCCGACTTAGCGATCGCTACTCAATCGCTTCATAGTCAGCCGCCACAGTGCTATCGATATCAAATTCTTCATCGATAGGTGAGCTGTAGGCCGTCTCGACTGGTTTAGCAACGTTCGCCGGATTTGCAGCCGGTGAGACCGCTGATGCTACCGGCACCGACTGAGGAACCTCCTGAGGCGCAGGTGGCGGCGTTGCATTCATCTGGCTGGCATTCACCGCCACACCTACCGCAACGGTTTCTGAAGAAACGCCCGCTGGCCCTGCACTTGCCATGTTGGCCCCAGGCATCTCATTGTTCATATCGCTAGCCGCACCGCTATCGTTACCCACCTGCCGGTATAGTCCTGCGCCAATATTGAAAATTGTTTGCTGTAAGGCGTCTAGCTTTTGCGCCAAGTCAGCAGGCTGGACGTTTTTGTCTGCCACAGCAGCCCTGAGGGCTTCGGCTTCAGCTTCGGCTTGCGCTCTGAGTTCGTCCGAAATCACATCCGCGCTGTCTCTCAGTGCTGACTCGTAGCTGTAGAACAAAGAATCTGCGCGATTCTGCAGCTCTGCGACCACTTTTCTCTGCTCGTCTTCACCGGCATACATTTCTGCCTCTTCTTTCATCCGAGCAATTTCAGCGGGAGACAGTCCGCCCCGGTTGGTAATCTTAATGCTTTGTTCCCGGTTGGTTCCCCGGTCTTTGGCCGCCACTTGCAAAATGCCATCGGCATTAATCTCAAAAGACACTTCGATTTGGGGCACCCCTCTAGGCGCAGGTGGAATACCCGTCAGCTCAAAGCGACCAAGGCTTTTGTTGTCGCGGGCCATGGCTCGCTCGCCCTGCAGGGCATGCACTTCTACCGAAGTCTGGCCATCGGTTGCTGTCGAAAATATCTGAGTCTTACTGGTAGGAATAGTCGTGTTGCGCTCAATAATTTTGGTAAAGACATCTCCTAGCGTCTCTATGCCCAAAGACAGCGGCGTTACATCCAGCAGCAGCAGGTCTTTGACTTCACCCCCGAGTACCCCTGCTTGAATCGAGGCACCTAGGGCAACCGCCTCATCTGGGTTCACAGAGCGATCCGGCGTTTGACCATCAAAAAACTGAGTGATAGCAGCCTGCACGGCAGGAATCCGGGTAGAGCCCCCCACCAGCAAAATCCGATTGATATCCTTAGCCTCTAGTTCAGCATCTTTGAGGGCTTGCTTCACTGGTTCCAACGTATTTTGCACCAAGGTGGACGCTAGCTCCTCAAAGCGCGATCGCGTCAGCGCCATTTCCAGATGTTTTGGCCCTGTTTCGTCAGCAGCAATAAAAGGCAAATTGATAGAGGTCTTAGCCATGGTCGAAAGCTCAACCTTCGCTTTCTCAGCAGCCTCTCGAATTCGCTGTAGCGCCATTCGGTCATTCGTGAGATCCATTCCTTCCTGCTGACGAAAGGCATCTGTCATCCAGGTGACAATGCAGTTGTCAAAGTCGTCGCCGCCCAAGTGGTTGTTGCCCGAAGTCGCTTTGACCTCAAAGACTCCATCCCCTAGCTGCAAAATGGACACATCAAAGGTGCCGCCACCCAAGTCAAAGACCAGCACCGTTTGATCTTGGTCTTGCTTATCGAGGCCATAGGAGAGGGCGGCGGCGGTTGGCTCATTGATAATTCTGAGCACGTCTAAGCCAGCGATCGCACCAGCATCTTTAGTCGCCTGTCTCTGGGCATCGGTAAAGTAGGCAGGTACGGTAATCACTGCCTGAGAAACCGTTTCCCCTAGGTAAGCCTCCGCGTCGCTTTTCAGCTTTTGCAGCGTCATTGCAGAAATTTCTTGCGGGGTAAAGCTTTTTGCCCGGATCATCACATCGACTGTGTCATCCTTGCCCCGGGTGCATTTGTAGGGAACGCGCGATCGCTCTGCTTCGGTATCGTCCCAGCGCCGACCAATAAACCGTTTAATGCTGTAAACCGTATTCTCAGCGTTGGTCACGGCCTGCCGCTTTGCCAGCTGCCCGACTAGGCGCTCTCCACCTTTTGCAAACCCAACAATGCTTGGCGTTGTGCGCCCACCCTCGGTATTCGGAATTACAACCGGCTTACCGCCTTCTAGCACAGCGACGCAGCTGTTAGTCGTTCCTAGGTCGATGCCGATAACTTTTCCCATAATCTGCTCGGACAGTTCCATGAAGGTCGGTACGCTTACGTAGAATCCACCGACGCTTCACATCTTTAGTCCTCGCAGGACCCCGGAAAGGTCCGGCAGGTACAACCCGTAAAGCACTACCCCTCGGTTGACGAGTCGCTGGATTCAGCTGAAGGATCTAGCGGCGTAGCCACCTTAACCATCGCGTGACGTAAGACACGCTCTCCTAGAACATACCCACGGACGAACTCATCAATAACAGTTCCTTCGGGATACTGGTCGGTCGGTTCACGCATCACTGCCTCGTGCAAATTCGGGTCAAATTCCTTGCCCTCGCAGCGCATCGGAGAAACACCTAACTTTTTGAGCGCCTCAACGAGCTGCTTGTACACTCCTTGGTAGCTCTTGTGAATCGCCATCTCACCATCACCCTGTGGCTTAATTTGCGATCGCGCCCGCTCAAAGTTATCAACAACCTCTAGCAAATTACTGATGGTGTTGCACTTCACCTGCTCTTCCAGGTTTTCTCTTTCCTTTGCCGTACGCTTACGAAAGTTATCAAAATCAGCCGTCAGCCGAGTGAATTGACCCGTGCGGTCCTCTAGCTGGGCCTGTAAGGTTTCCACCTGCTGCTGTAGTGCTACCCGCGCACTGGCTTCTGCCGCGAAGGCATCTTCAGCAGAAATATCGTTAGGTAGCTCATCACTCTGCTCAGAGGCGCCCTCAGTAGGGGCATTACCCTCCAAATCAAACGGTTGGTCGAAATCAATATTGGCAGAGGCATCTTCAACACGGAGTTCTTCAATGTTTTCTGAGTTTTCCTCAGCACCCTGCTGGTTTTCGTTGTTCTCTGCATCCATCATTTCACAGTACTCTCCATTCCCGGTCCCATAGAGCCAAGTAACCTAATCCAGGTGATTCCGAGGCAGATACCCACCTGACAACCAAGCTAGACAAATACTACCCGAGCCCTATTTATCCTGTCTATACTAGGTGGCAGCGGAGCACTTGTGGAACGGTTTTCCGTATGGGGTTATCCGCAATCACAGCTGCGAACAAAGTTAGGTGCAAGCACAGACAGCCCACTGGGTACTGATTTGAGCTTTGTGGGCACACTGGTGTGAGATTTTTTCGCATCGGCCATGACAAACTCTTCATCGACAAGGAAGGCACTCGTTCTGCAAAAGAGCTTCTCGCCCTTTAGCAGCAAGCTCATCCAGACAGGCTTTGTAGACGGCGCACAGATGCAGCAAGCACTGGTCGAAAGTCGCAAATCGGGACGCGCCCTGACTGAAGTCCTAGAGTCCATCGCAGGACAGCAGCTTTCTCCAGAGCTAGTACGACAGTACAAAAAGCAACAGCTATTCGAACTCAAAATTCTCTACGGCGTAGATTCACTCGATCCTGAAATCGAGGAGATATCAGACACCCAAGTCACCCAGCTCATCGGCAGCTTACTCCCTGTTGACATCTGTCGTCGCCACCGGCTGTTACCCCTCTCCACCAGCGGAGAAGGCCAGCAAAAATCCGTGCTGGTGGCCATGGTAGATCCTGAAAACTTAGAAGCTCAGGACGACCTCAACCGCATCCTCAGACCCAAGGGCATCGGCTTGCGGCGCATGGTCATCACCATCGAAGACTATCAGCGTCTAATGGCAAAGTTCTTAGATGAGCAAGTTGCCAAAGAAAAAACACAGAAAAAAGCCAAATCTGGGGCCCCTAAAAAACCCGTCAAGCCCATCGAGGTCAACACCAACTTAGAAGACCTCGACCTTGATGCAGATGGACTAGAAGATGGCATCGAAGAGGGCGAAGCCGACCTAGGTGAAGCACTCCAGGATGCAGGCGCGGCTCCTGTCATTGCCCTAGTCAACAAAATATTAGTCAAGGCCCTGCAGGAAGGCGTCTCTGATATTCACGTAGAGCCCCAAGAAGAATATCTACGGGTCCGCTTTCGTAAAGATGGCGTTTTGAAACAGGCATTCCCCCACCTTCCCAAAAAGATCATTCCAGCGGTAACGGCTCGCTTCAAAATTATTTCCGACCTCGACATCGCAGAGCGCCGGATGCCACAAGACGGCAGAATTCGCCGGGTATTCCAAGAGCGGAAAGTAGACTTCCGAGTCAGCACGCTTCCTAGTCGTTACGGAGAGAAAGTTGTTCTGCGTATTCTGGACAACTCATCGACGCAGCTTGGGCTAGGCATGCTGATTACCGATGAGGAGACACTTCACATCGTACAGGAGATGGCCAGTCGCCCCTTCGGCCTCATCCTAGTGACGGGTCCTACCGGTTCGGGTAAAACCACGACGCTGTACTCCGTTCTCTCTGAGCGGAACGATCCGGGCGTCAATATCAGCACGGCAGAAGATCCGATTGAATACGCGCTACCTGGCATTACTCAAGTGCAGGTTATCCGCGAAAAGGGCATGAACTTTGCCGCCATTCTAAGGTCGTTCCTCAGACAGGACCCAGACGTCATTCTGGTGGGTGAGACGCGCGACCCTGAGACGGCAAAGACTGCTATTGAAGCGGCCCTCACCGGTCACTTAGTACTAACAACGCTGCACACCAACGATGCGGCTGGCGCAGTCTCTCGTCTGGGTGAAATGGGCGTTGAGCCGTTCCAGGTTTCGAGTTCTTTGATTGGTGTGCTGGCCCAAAGACTGGTGCGCCGCGTGTGCAGTGATTGCCGGGTGCCCTATCAGCCCACTCCAGAGGTGCTCGCCAGGTTTGGCATGAGTATCTCCAAAGACCACGATATAACGCTGTACAAGGCAAACAAGGTTCCCTCCGATCAAATCAGCGCGCTTAAAGAATCGGGGCAGCTATGTGAAAAGTGCGGCGGCGGCGGCTATAAGGGCCGGGTCGGTGTGTATGAGGTGATGCGAGTCACCGAACGGCTGCAGCAAATGATTTCGGACGGTGCTCCCACAGAGCAGATCAAAGAGGTCGCCGTAGAAGAAGGTATGCACACCCTACTCGCCTACAGCCTCAACCTCGTAAAAGAAGGGCACACCACTTTAGAAGAGGTAGAGCGGGTGACCTTCACAGACAAAGGGCTTGAAGCCGAACTCAAAGCCAAGCGGAAGAGCATTCTTTCTTGCAGCCATTGCGGCGCTGAACTGCACCACGAGTGGCTCGATTGCCCCTACTGCCTGACGCCTCGCTACAAAGAGCAATAACGAACAGCGATCGCAAAACAACCTACAGCCAATAACCCACCGGCGACTCAGCGACTTATCTGACTATCTAGCCTAACTATTCAACTCACTATCAACCTAAGGGAGAGAAAGCACCATGGAATTAATGATTGAAGACCTGATGGAAGAAGTCGTGGAGCGTGGCGGCTCCGACCTCCATCTATCAACTGGCTTGCCTCCCTACATTCGTATTAGCGGGCACCTCACGCCAACTGATCACCCACCGATGACTGCCGACCAGTGCCAGCGACTGATTTTCAGCATGCTGAACAACTCACAGCGCAAGATTCTAGAGCAAACTTGGGAGCTTGACTGTTCTTACGGCGTTCGCGGCCTAGCCCGCTTCAGGGTAAACGTTTACAAAGATCGGGGCACCTATGCCGCTTGTCTGAGAGCCCTAAGTTCTAAAATTCCTAGCCTAGATGTGTTGGGCTTGCCGGCCATCGTCACCGAGCTGTCTGAAAAGCCAAGAGGATTGGTACTGGTGACTGGCCCAACCGGTTCAGGTAAGACGACAACGCTCGCTTCGATGATTAACAATATCAACGTGACACGAGCAGAGCACATTTTGACGGTAGAAGACCCCATCGAATTTGTGTACGAGCCGATTAAGAGCCTGATTCACCAACGTCAGGTAGGCGAAGATACCAAGAGCTTTTCCAATGCACTCAAGGGTGCCCTGCGAGAGGATCCAGACGTGATTCTGGTTGGTGAGATGCGCGACCTGGAGACGATTTCGCTGGCGATTTCAGCTGCTGAAACAGGTCACCTGGTATTTGGCACCCTGCACACTAGCTCAGCCGCCCAAACCGTAGACAGAATCGTCGATGTTTTTCCGCCCGCGCAGCATCAGCAGGTCAGAGTGCAGCTTTCTAACTCACTGGTTGCCGTTCTCAGTCAGTGTCTGGTGCCTAAGGCCAACCCCAAACCCGGAGAGTTTGGCCGGGTGATGGCGCAGGAAATCATGGTGGTGACCCCTGGCATCTCCAACATGATTCGAGAAGGTAAGACGGCTCAGATTTACGGCGCGATCCAAACCGGGGGGCGCCTGGCAATGCAAACACTGGAGATGGCCCTCGCTGACCTTTACAGAGAAAAAGTCATTAGCTTTGAAGCGGCGATGTCTAAAACTTCGAGACCAGAGGAGCTACAGCGACTCATCGGTGGCCCACCGGGCGGCGCGGCAAATGCAAAGGCGAAGGCCGCAGGTCGCCGGTAGCACCATCAGAACAGCTGTAACAGGCCATCTATAAAAAAGTAGCTCCAAAAACAATCCACCCAATCCACCATTCAACAAGAGAACGATCATGCCAACCTATGTGGCAACAGGCCGTGATACGGCGGGTAAAACGACTCGCCGCAAAGTAGAAGCCGAGACGCCTGCTGAGGCGCGTGCCCTGATCAAAAGTCAGGGGATGCACATCCAAGACCTCAAAGAGCAGAAGGGAATGAGCTTCAGCTTTGCTGATTTTCAGACGTCACTCGCTAAGGTAACCGTCAAAGACAAGGCTGTTTTCTCCCGGCAGTTTGCAGCGCTGGTGTCTTCTGGGGTTGCACTGGTTCGCGGTATTGGTATCTTGTCTGACCAGTGTCCTAATCCTAAGCTGAAAGTCGCGCTCACCCAAATCAACGCTGACGTACAGCAGGGTACGAGTCTCTCTGACTCGATGCGCAAGCACCCTGAGAGCTTTGATAATCTCTACGTCAGCATGATTCAAGCTGGCGAAGTGGGTGGTGTTTTGGATGAAGTGCTCAACCGTCTTGCGAAGCTGCTAGAAGACCTGAACCGATTGCAGAACCAGATTAAGTCGGCGATGGCTTATCCGGTCACTGTCGGCTTCCTAGCCGTTACGATTTTTATTGGTCTGACGGTATTTTTGCTGCCGATTTTTGCGGAGATTTTCACAGACTTGGGCGCGGACCTGCCGCTGTTTACCAAGATTCTGATGGGAATTAGTAAGCTGCTGCGTACTTGGTATCTGAGCTTGGGCTTGGTTGTGATTATTGCGGCGCTGTCATTTGCCTACAAGCAGTATTACAAAACGCCGGTGGGCAAAGTGACGATGGATGGTTTCTTTTTGAAGATGCCGCTGTTTGGAGATTTGGCGCAGAAGTCGGCAACGGCTAGATTTTGCCGGACTTTTGGGTCTCTATCGCGCTCGGGGGTGCCGATTTTGACGGCGCTGGAAATTGTGCAAGATACATCGGGCAACCAGGTGATTGCCAATGCTATTGGCGCAGCCCAAAAGGAGATTCAGAGCGGGGGCATGATTAGCCCGGCCCTGGAAGAACATGACGTGTTTCCGGTCATGGCGATTCAGATGATTGCCATTGGAGAAGAAACGGGCGAGCTTGACCAGATGCTGATGAAGGTTGCGGACTTCTATGAAGACGAAGTGGAGCAGGCGGTAAAGGCGCTAACGAGCATTATGGAGCCCATTATGATTGTGGTGCTGGGTGGCATGGTGGGTTCTATTCTAGTGGCGATGTATTTGCCGATGTTTAAGGTGATGGATCACTTGGGCTAAGCAGCTGGCTGGCAAGCGACTGACTTGTGACTAGCCTAAGACTTCTTTAAGCTTGTGCTGGTTCCACAGGTCTTGGTAGAGGCCAGGCTGGATGACGAGTTCGTCGTGGGTGCCTGATTGAACGATGTGGCCTTGGTCCATGACGAGAATGCGATCGCACGATGCGGCAGCTGACATCTGATGAGAGACAAAGATTACCGTCTTACGCTGAGATCCGCTGGAGAGATTGGCCAAAATTTGGGTGGCGGTCTGGTTGTCGACGCTGGAGAGGGCATCGTCTAAGACGAGAATAGGCGCATCTACAAGTAGGGCGCGAGAGAGGGCTGAGCGCTGGCGCTGTCCACCAGAGAGCGTGATGCCGCGCTCACCGACCAGGGTTTTGTACTGCTTGGGAAAGTTCAGGATTTCGCCGTGAAGCTGGGCTTCTTTGGCAGCGTATTGCACCTCGGGCTGCTCGGCCATCGGGTCGCCGTAGCGAATGTTGTTTTTAATCTTGGTACTGAATAGAAAGCTGTCTTGGGGAGATCGAAGAGACACGTCT
>JBCBIK010000032.1:0-35042 GCA_038524545.1 Cyanobacteria bacterium J06623_4
AGTGGGCCTTCAATAAAGCTTGAACTTGCGCAGATTATTTAATTCTTGACCCTAAATAACGTTGCAAAAATACTATTCAAATAAAACGATGACAATTGCTGTTCAACCAATCGGTTCGCTCCGCAGCGAACTCAGAGAATTTTTCAAACTAGCTACTCCCCTGGCGGCTGCTCAGGTAGCCCAGTCTGCTACTGGCTTTGCCGACACGATTATGATGGGTCGGATGGGGCCAGAATCATTAGCGGCGGGCGGGCTTGCGGCGATTATTTTCTTGGCTGTGATGACGACGGTGACGGGCGCTGTGATGGGTGTGAGTCCGCTCGTGGCCGAATCGTTTGGGGCAGGTCAAACGCGGCGCATTCAACAGTTTGTCCGTCAGGGGCTGTGGCTGTCGCTGCTGGTGTCGATTCCGCTGATGATTGTGATGGGGCATTCGGGCGATATTTTGGTGAGCACCGGTCAGGATGCGCAGATTGCTAGGTTAGCCAGTCGCTACCTCAATACGGTTTTGTGGAGTTTGTTGCCTGTCACAGCGTTTGCGGCGCTGCGAGCTACGGTCTCCGCGCTGTCTGTCGCCCGTCCAGTTATGGTGATTATTGGCATTGGTACTGCTTTCAATATTGCGGGTAACTATGCGCTGGGTTTTGGTAAATGGGGCTTGCCAGAGCTAGGGTTACAAGGGCTAGCTCTGGCAACTGTGCTCGCTTGGTGGGGGATGTTTTTCGCGTTGGCTGCCTACGTTGCGTGGCATCCGTCGCTGCGGTCCTATGCCTTTTTTCAATCAGTGCATCGCGTGCGGCCTGGCGTGCTTAAGCAGTTGGCTTGGGTAGGGGTGCCGATTGGTTTGTTTTCTGGGCTAGAGTCGGGCTTTTTTATGGTTATTACGTTTTGGATGGGCTGGTTGGGCACGGCTGCCTTAGCGGCACATCAGCTTGTGCTTCAGACCATTGTTGTTGCATTTATGGTGCCGCTGGGCATTTCGTTTGCAACGACAGTACGTGTAGGTCAGTGGCTTGGTCGGCGTTATCGGCAGGGCATTGTGCGGGCGACCGGGATCAGCGTGAGTGTGACGCTGGTGATGATGATAGGGATATCGGCAGTGTTCTTATATTTTCCAAGGCAGGTGATTGGCCTCTATTTGGATGTGAATCGTCCTGAGAATAGAGAGATTGTAGCGATGGCGATGCCGCTGCTGACGATTGCTGCGATCGCTCAAATACTAGACGGCATTCAAAAAGCCGTATACGGTGCCCTACAAGGCTTGCAAGATACGCGAGTGCCAATGATGTTAAATATTCTTGGCTATTGGGGGATTGGGCTCGGTAGCAGCTACCTGTTTGTGTTTGTGTTGGGTATGGGTCCTGTTGGACTCTGGTTAGGGCAGTCAATGGCGATTGTGTCGGTGACGATTCTCTTTGTCTGGCGACTTTTTCACCACTTTCACACGCTACGGGCGGCGCTCAAAACCCATCAGCCAAATAGCCGTCACTACGATGAACCCTGTGAGTGCTGTGGATGAGTGGGCGAACAAACGCTGACTGACTGACTCACTTCGTTGCAGATTGCATGATCTCAATCAATTGTTTCTGCATGGTGTCTGAGGCAGAAACAATGATCTCTTTTTGTCGGTAGCCCTCGCAGGCAGAAGGGGGTGGGAGCGGCTTGCCATCGTAGGTGGTGAGGCAGTAGCCCATTTCTGAGGCCATCCAAGCAAGGGCTGCGGTATCGATGAACTGGGCGCTGGCTAAAATGACGCCTGCGACCTCGCCAGTAAAGAGACCGTTGATAGGTGGGATGGGTGTCTCGGCAGAATATTCTGTTTTGAGATCGACCACGGGGAAGTGCGATCGCACTACAGGTGCTAGCGGACTCAGCGCGGTGCCTAAGACAACTTTGCTGCCTGGGTCTTCTATTTTTAGCGGTTTGCACTCATCTAGGCTGTCGGCCATAGTGCCGATAAAGGTGCCTTGCCCGCGCAGGCTGTAGTAGTAGCAGTCATCGGCAGGGCGAAGTGCGATCGCAGCCTCAAACCCATCTGCATTGATAATCGTCATCATCACCAAATAGTTGGGATGGCCATCTTTGTAGTAGCGCGTTCCATCAATCGGGTCGAGGGTTACTAGAAAGTCGTCTTGCGGACCCAAGTCAATCGCTCGAAAGTATTTGGTGTTGTAAGTTTTCTCGTATTCTTCCCCGTAGAATCGTACGTTTGGAAATTTGGCGAGCAGCGTCACTTCAATAAACGTCTGAATAGAGAGATCTGCGTCGGTCAGCGCATTGGCAAAGAGGTTGTCGCCATCGTATTTGTCGGGATGGGTGGCAATGCGGTGCTGGATTTGCTGAGCGTAGGCAGCTGCAACTTTTAGAAATGGCAGCATGGCAGCCAGAATCTCTTTGGGGGTGGCTGAAGGGGGAGCAGCATTGGCGGACATGGCGTAGCCTCTAGGAGTAGACGTGGCTGTGCGCTTCAGTCGGGAGACCAAAGCGGTAAAGGATTTAGTCGGCTGAGCCTTGGCTCTGAGCTTTTTTCTTGGGTCGACGAGTTTGTAGCCACATGGTCAGCCCAGTAAACACTAGCACCAGTAGCCCAATTCCGTTTAAGAAAGGGTAAATAAAAGACAAATTTACTGGGCCATAGTGCCCCTTATGAATTTGTAGCAGCCAGAAAAAGTCGGCGGCTTTGCCACTGTTGACGGCCAGCTGAAAGGTCGTGCCAGTAATCGCCGTTAGAACTAGGGGGAGCACCATGATGGGGGCGATGCTACGGTGCCATTTCCGAATCTGCGCTTTGCTGATGGCCATGCGAATTATCTCCTATGTTATTTGCAAGCTCTGTTTTGTTTAGGCGTCACCCTTATGGGTTTGTTGTTGTCTCAGGTACGGAGTGAAATTTCGGCTCGATGGGATTCGACCAGGTTTGTTCTAGAAAGTGATATGAATTTTGATATTGCGTAGAATAGAGATTGCTGAGTCGTCAGTCCGTTTGCTTACATCATAAGCAGGGCCTGTCCGATTACACCAGCGCTGGGCTCTCGGGCTAGAAGGTAAGGGTTTGGCGCAGCGATTTATGGCTAAATCGACTATGAAACATATTGCGATCGCAGGTGCCGGACCGGCAGGTGTCGCTACAGCACTTTTGCTAGCACAGCGCGGCTTTGAAATAACGCTGCTAGAACAAGAATCAACCTTTGACCGGGCCTTTCGGGGTGAAGGGCTGATGCCTTCTGGTTTGGCTGCGCTGCACCAAATGGGCCTCAAAGACACTTTCGATGCGATTCCTTCCCGCCAGCTAGATGCCTGGGATTTTTATGTGGGCGGGCGGCGACGGATGCGTGTGGTTGAGCCAGTGGAAGAAGGGCTGGCGACTCAAATTTTCAACCAGACCGCCCTGCTTGAGGCGATGGTGCAAAAGGCGCAGCAGTATCCGAACTTTACATTTCAGCCCGGCTGTCAGGTCGTTGAACTGCTGCGTGACCAAGCCGATGGATCTACTGGCGGTGCGATTATTGGTTTGCAGGTAAAGGATAAGCGCAGTGGGGAGATGCGAGAGATTTTGGCAGATGCGGTAATTGCTGCGGATGGTCGCTACTCTCGACTGCGAAAGCTGGCTGGGTTAACCCTAGAAGATTCTCCGGCTCAGTTCGACGTGCTTTGGTTCAAGCTACCTGCCCCGTCATCTTTAAAGGACGAAACGCCTTTTATCGCCTGCTTACAGCCAGACCGGCAGTTTGCCTTTTATCCCTCCTGGGATGACCGGCTGCAGCTGGGTTGGATTGTGGAGAAGGGCGATCGCCAGCCACCACTCACCAAAACTAGCTCAGCAAAAGATTGGATCGAAGCCTTTGCACAGGCACTGCCACCAGATCTGGCGCGGCACTTTCAGCAGCAGTCCGATGCGCTAGAAGGACCTATTTTTTTAGATGTGCGTGTGGGGTGCTGCGCGCAGTGGAGTGTGCCAGGGCTCTTGCTCATTGGTGATGCGGCGCATCCGATGGCACCGAACCGGGCACAAGGCATCAATATGGCACTACGAGACGCGATTGTCGTGACCAATCATTTCGTTCAATCGGTTGAACAGTCATCGGAAAACATCAGTGGGCATAGGACCACTGATGTTTTCCGAGCTATTCAGGCGGAGCGGCAGCCAGAAGTGGAGGCCGTGCAAAAAATGCAGCTGGCAGAGTGGCGGAAGGTGGCTTTTATTTCTCAGGCTGGATTGCCCTATCAGGGGTTTAAGGCGATCGCATCCCTATTCGGTCGGTTTCAGTTTGCGCAAAATATTTGGCTGCACGAACAAAAAGGATTGCGTGAAGGTGTACGCCCAGTAAGCCTTCAGGTTTGAGCCTTTTGAGCCGTGCTTTGTAAAGACATAATCAAGCCAAAATGCTGGCTGACATCCAGGCCGGTAAAAGCCGTATCGTTCGATAGAATGACACTGAACTAAACTGATCGGTTTAGTGAGCTGTTGGTTGGTTGTCTGGAGGCGCTAGATGATTTCTTGTCTGTACCGTGCTGAGGCGCGCGTTAAACGTTTTCGCTGGCGGCGTGCTTTGGGTTATTTAGGTGGAATTTGCCTTGGGGGCGGGCTGCCCTTTCTGCTATCAACGCCAGTGGTGGCGGCAGAGCGAGTGATTTTAACCTACGGCATTGTAGAAATTTCGAGCAGCCTAGACACGCTGAGAACCTACGCAGAGACGGGGGAAGTGGGAGATGAGCTAGCGCCGTATTTTAGATTTTTGAATGAGGAGCAGCAGACCCAGTTTCGTCAGGCTTTGCAGCTGCGCAGAGATATTGACCCTGTGCAGATGTCTCAGTTTTTGTACTCTGCCATTGGAACTAATATTTTGCGGTCTGCTGGCCAAGTGATTCAGACGCAAGGTCGCCGGAGTGGAGGGAAGGCGTTGCGGAGTGCGCTGGTGTTGGCGGCTGCTGAGCCGGAGGGCTTCACACTGCTAGGTGCGCTTGAGCAGTTTCCTACGGGTGCTGTGCGGATCGATTCTCAGCGGGCCTTTCGCCTATTTAACTCGGTGACTGGTCTCATAGAAGATACAGACAATGCGATCGCCGCAATCCAGGCCCAGAGTGCACCTTCTACCCTCCTCAGTGCAGCCGTGCCACGCCTAGATGCGCTTGCCCAGCCCGGCCCCTACGCGGTGACCACGCAAACCCTGACGGTTGTCGATGATGAGCGCAATCGCGAAATTCCCACCGATGTGTATTTGCCTGCCGATGCACCTGCTGCTGCAGTTGTACTGATTTCCCATGGATTGGCGGGCGATCGCAAAGGGTTTATCCCGATGTCAGAGCACTTGGCCAGCCATGGCTATGCCGTAGTCGCGCTAGACCATCCAGGCAGTAACCGAACTCAGCTCAATGCCTTGCTGCGGGGTAGGGAGAGTGAGATTGCAGAACCTCTAGAATTTAGCGATCGCCCCCGTGATATCTCCTTTTTGCTAGATGAGCTAACCCGGCTAAACGAAGGCAATGGCCCCTTTGCCAGTCGCTTCGATCTCTCCCGCGTAGGCATGATTGGTCACTCCTTTGGTGGCTACACTGCCCTCGCCGTCTCGGGCGCTCAGCTCAGCCTCGAAACCCTACAGGCCAACTGCGATTCCGAAGATTTCATCTTCAACGGCGCAAATCCCTCCATGCTGCTGCAATGCACGGCCCTGCTCGCTCCCGAACAGTTCTCACAAAACTATCGAGATGAGCGTATCGACGCGGTCATAGCCCTCAACCCAATTGGCAGTAGCCTATTTGGCGAAGCAGGTTTTTCACAGCTCGCCATTCCTAGCCTGCTAGTATCTGGCGGCAACGACCCCATCGCCCCCGCCCTCCTAGAGCAGATTCAGCCCTTCACCTGGCTCAATCAACCCAATGTGGAATCCGGAGAGGGTGCAAGTAGTGACGCTATTGACCATTATCTGGCGCTGATTGAAGAAGGCTCCCATCTCTACGAAGAGATTGCAGAACCTGGCTTAGACACTGCGCCGGGTAGCAATGGCTTGGTCAGTGCCGACCTCCCTATTGTCAACGACTATCTCAAGTCTTTGAGCTTAGGATTTGTTCAGGCTGAAGTTGACCAAGACCCGGTTTATCAAGACGCGCTTATAGAAGCGTCTATTGTGCGGGCAGGTCAGCCATCATCGCCACTGTACTTTGTCGATACGCTGACAGCCGAGATGCTGGTTCCCCCTGCTGCTACCACAGAAGAAGCCCCAATAGAACAAACACCAGTAGAAGATAGCCAGCAGTAGAAAGCCCAAAAAGCGCTACGATTTAGCAGTCCTCTGTTCGTCGCTTCGATTACTTTTCACAATTTCAAGGTCATGAGTTTAAACGTTTACGGCATTCCCAACTGTGGCACCTGCAAGAAGGCAATGGCCTGGCTAGAAGAGAACAACATTGCCTATGAATTTATCAATACCAAAGAGCAGCCACCCACCAAAGCGCAAATAGAAAAGTGGGTATCTGCACTCACCGCTCGGCCAATGCGAAATACCTCTGGCCTGTCTTATCGGGCGCTGGGTGAAGAGAAAAAAGAATGGAGCGACGCCCAGTGGACAGAGGCATTTGCTGGTGATGCGATGTTGCTCAAGCGGCCTCTGTTTGAAAAAGAGGGTGAGGCTGTCATGGTTGGCTTTCGTGCCAAAGAAGAAGAGAAACTGGCCAAGTTCGGATCGTGAGCCACCCTTAAGAAAGCAAGCGTAAAGAAAACAAAATGGCCACAGAAAAAACCGATGTTGTTGTCATTGGGAGCGGCATAGGAGGGCTTTGCTGTGCGGCGCTACTGGCGCACTACGGCCTGAAGGTCATCGTGTGCGAAAGCCATACCCTAGTCGGTGGTGCGGCCCATGGCTTCGTGCGCGAAGGTCACCACTTCGATTCTGGACCCTCCCTTTATTCTGGCTTGTCCTACAGCCCTTCTCCCAATCCGCTGCGCCAAGTGCTCGATGTCATTGGCGAAGACCTCGACTGGGCGAACTACGACACCTGGGGATGCCGCCTCCCGGAAGGCGATTTCAGCACCACGGTCGGGGCCGACCAATTTTGTGACGTGCTCTCTGAGCTGCGAGGCCCCGCCGCCGTTCAAGAATGGCGCGAGCTGCAGCGGGTAATGAAGCCGTTGGCAAGTGCTGCCGTGGCATTGCCTACAGCGGCAGTCCGCTTCGACTGGGGCGCACTGCGAACGGCGGCACCCTTTGTGCCACAGCTGCTACGGCACACAGCAAACACGGTGAAGCTGACGGGGCCGTTTAGCCGGGTGATGGATAGTGTGATCAGCGATCGCTTTATCCGCAACTGGCTCGATATGCTGTGCTTTCTGCTCTCTGGCCTGCCTGCTAGCGGCACCAGCACAGCCGAAGTCGCCTTTATGTTTGCCGACTGGTATCGACCAGGCGTACAGCTCGACTACCCCATGGGCGGTTCAGCGGCCCTGGTAGAAGCGTTGGTCCGAGGCATCACCAAGCACGGTG
The DNA here is from genome assembly GCA_038524545.1 of Cyanobacteria bacterium J06623_4. Lineage (GTDB taxonomy): Bacteria > Cyanobacteriota > Cyanobacteriia > Phormidesmidales > Phormidesmidaceae > Phormidesmis. The sequence goes on from JBCBIK010000032.1 coordinate 7,479, forward strand.
GCGAGGTCAAGACCGGTGCACACGTGACCCAAATCAACACTCAAGCTGGGCGGGCAACAGGGGTAAGGTTGCGCAATGGCGACAGCATTCAAGCTGCGATCGCTGTCGTCTCCAATGCCTCTATCTGGGATACGCTGTCACTCATTCCCCCAGGCGTTTTACCCCAAAGCTTTGTTCACAAAAAGCAGAACATGCCACCTTGCCATAGCTTTATGCATTTGCATCTAGGCATAGAGGCAAGCGGCTTACCGGCAGACATGGCCTGTCACTACATCGTGGTGAACGATTGGGAGAAGGGAATTGATGCGCCGCAGAATCTAGTGTTGATTTCTATTCCTTCAGTGTTAGATCCTGCGCTGGCTCCTCCCGGTAAGCATACGCTGCATGTGTATACGCCTGGCAACGAGCCCTATGAGCTATGGCAGGGCCTAGAGAGAACGTCGCAGGCTTACGCTGAGCAAAAGCGCGCGCGGGCTGAGGTCATGTGGCAAGCCCTGTCGCGAGTGATTCCCGATATTCGCAGTCGCACGACTCTATCGCTGATGGGTACGCCGCTAACTCACCAGCGCTACCTGCGCCGTTACCAAGGGACCTATGGCCCAGCGATTGAAGCTGGCAAAGCGCTCTTTCCAGGTCCCAAAACGCCGATTAAGGGCTTGCTGTGCTGTGGCGATTCTACGTTTCCGGGCATTGGGCTACCAGCGGTCGCTGCCAGTGGCATGATGGCGGCTCATTCTCTTGTGCCCGTTGCGCAACATCAGCAGACGATTAAGGCGATTATCTGAAATAGCCTGACGGCGAGGAAGTGCGATATCTATGGGTGAATCCCTCAGTTAGCTAGCCTCTAACCTGTCTAGTCGAGCACTCAAGCGACGGTCGTCACGATTCATCTCCATTAGCTCAATCAGTAGACGCTGGATGACTTCCTGCTGAGCATCGAAGCGTCTTTTGCTTTCTGCTCTATCTGCCTCTACTTGCTGACGATCCGCTTCCATCTGGCTGACGGCGTCGTTGAAGAAGCGCCGCGTTTCGTCTCGGTCTGCTTGAGCTTCAGCTCGCAAAACTTCGAATAGTTGCTCGTTGTATTTGCTTTTGTCTGTGAGTTCGCGTACTTTCCTTTCGTTGGTAGCGACTACGCCCAACAGAGTGTCAATATCCTCAGCCTGCTTTTCTTGCCTCTGTGCGGTGCGCTCAAGGATGGCTTCGATTCGGTCTAGTCGCTCGCTCATGCTGTCCCAGTACCAGTACAGGTGAATTGCTGATTAGATATAAACATATCAAAAATGAGTGCTTACCCACAGCGTATGTAATTATTGACACTTAATTAGGTTGGGTGCTGAAACACCGTATATTGGTATTTGCGGATGGTGCGGTGATTACGCAAGGACAAGGGCCATCGCAGAAAATCGTCGAGAGTCCGAGTGAAGGGCTCAGGTTAGTTCAGGTATGGCGCAGGATAACGACAGTCGGTTTGCCATTTTTGCAACGCTGCTTGCTTTTGGCTTGGTAGGGGGCGTCTCCCTCCTCTTGTGGTCGCTTACTGAGCGTGGCACCGTACAGCTGCAGTCGAACAATAACAACAGCATTATCAATAGCGACAGCTTGCCTGAAGCAGTTAGAACGCGGGTGAGCGCCGGTGAAAACGTGCTTTTCCCAGATGCTTCAGATGCTAAGCAAGACGGCATTGAAGCGATCGCACAAAACAACTTCGCCGGTGCGGTGACTGCGCTCAATGCCTCCCTTGCATCCGACCCCAATGACCCCGAAAGCTTCATCTATCGCAGCAACGCGCGCATCGGAGATGACAGAGCGCTAACCATCGCCGTGATTGCACCCGCTGGAGAAGCGAGCCCAATCGGATTAGAAATTTTGCGAGGGGCGGCCCAAGCCCAAGACGATATCAATCGCAGCGGTGGCATTGACGGGGTGCCCGTAAGGCTGATCGTCATCAACGATGAGAACGATGCCGAACTGGCCCAAACCATTGCCAGCAGCCTTGTAGAAGACCCTTCTGTGCTGGGCGTTGTAGGTCACTACAGCAGCGATGTGACCCTGGCGACTGCGCCCATCTATGAGCAGGGGGAGCTAGTAACGATAACTCCTGTGAGTTCGGCTGTTGATCTCTCCGGCCTTAGCCCCTATCTCTACCGCACGGTACCTGCGGATAGCTTTGCTGCTGCTGCTCTGTCAGCCTACATGCTCTATTACAATGACGACCGCCAAGCCATGGTCTTCTATGACTCTACTAGCGAGGCTAGCGAGTCGCTCAGAGAAGAATTCTTTAGCTTTGTGTCGGCATGGGGTGGCGACATTGTTGAAGAATATGACATGGCAGATAGTGGCTTCACGGCAGATGTACTCTCCGAAGTAGAAGAAAAGGGCATTGACGCGTTGATGTTGGCCGCGAGCCCGGCAACGCTGGATGAATCGGCAGAAGTGATTACCGAAAACCGCAATAAGCTGCCAATTTTAGCGGGCGATCATCTCTACAATCGCACCATTCTTGAAGAAACCGGCCCGGATGCACGGGCACTGACCGTCGCGGTCCCCTGGCATTTACTCTCTCGTGACAGCGTCAGCGACTTTGTCGAAACGTCGCGGGATTTGTGGAAGGGGGATGTAAGCTGGCGGACGGCGACTGCTTATGATGCGGTCATTGCGATCGCAGCAGGTTTGACTGGCGATGCCACCCGAGAAGGCCTAAAAGCTGCCCTTGATGACAATAATTTCAGCGTCGATAGCGCAACTGGACAGATCAACTTCCTACCGTCGGGCGATCGCCGTCAGGTGGATCGACTGGTGGTTGTTGAGCCTGGCACCCGCTCAGGGGCAGGCTATGACTTTGTTCCCTTTACCTTGGATGAATAGCTGACAGGGAACGTCGTTATTCTGCGGATCTAATGCAGAGTCAAGCCTAGCTAGCTTACGACACCGAAGTAAGCAGCACGAACGGTCGGACCCAATGGTCTGAGTAAATATTATCTGAGTAAATAAATTAAGAAAAGTAACTAAAAGTCTGCTTTCTGAGGCAATTTCTAGGTCATGTAAGCAATAAGAATTGACGAAAAAATTTGGAAACCCTGTCAAAATAGGCCTTTGTGCATAACCAAAAGCGCCACGACTTCGTTATACTTGTTTACATAAGTATTTCGAAACATTAATTATTTCGCTCCCACATGAATATCACCTCCCTAGCTAGCTTGCTTTTCAAGCCTAACGTTTACCCAAACCTTGCCTCTCAGACAACGCTTGCGATCGCTCGTGTTGTCCTCGGCCTAATGATGATTCACAACGGTCAGGACAAACTTGCTGATATCGAGAGCTTTGCCCAGGCGTATGTGGCATATCTCGGATTGCCATTCCCCATTTTCCTCAGCTACGTTGCCGCTTACACAGAGCTGATTGCATCGCCATTGGTTATGGTGGGTCTCTTTACTCGCCCCGCTGCCTTTGGCCTCTTCAGCACAATGTGTGTTGCCATGTACCACCACATCAAGGTTGCAGGCCTTAGCCTCCCCTACCTTGAGCTGTCTGCTATCTACGCGGCCTGCTTCCTGTACCTCACTGTCAACGGTGCCGGTCTCTTTTCTTTCGATGCTCTAATTGCTAATCGCATCGACGTGAGAGCGCTAACAACCAAGGCGAAGCAAATTATGCGTTTAGAGAAGGCCTACCAGGCTGAGAGCGTTCAGAAGTCGGAAGTTGCGGCTCAGTAGTCTGCTTTCCCTGTTTGCATCACTAACTGAATGCATTACTGACAGATAGATTCTTAAGCGGCACTAGCGTTCAGCTAGTGTCGCTTTTTTGTTGATTTATAGCCGTTTTGGGGGTAATTCATCGCCGTATTTCCAATATTGGCAAGAGTGCTAGGGGAAAAGCACTTTCTGAGAGTGGGCATCCTAATCTAGCTGAGTTGATGTGAAAGCATCGATAGAACAGACAGCTGAGAAAGCAGCATGGAAAATCGTTCTTTTTATGGGGTCAATGTCTTCAGAAGTCGCCTTTCTCGTCAGATCGTACTGTGGATTTTTGGCAGCATTTTAGTCATTGAAGGCATTATCTTGGTGCCTGCGGTGTCTCGCCGTCGCCGTGAGGCTGCTCTGCGATTAGAAGAGAAGGCCCTAGCCTCTGTGAGAACGTTAGCGATCGCTCAAGCCCTGGCTACCGAAAAGTCGAGCGCTTCTTGGCTACCGGCTGAGTGGCTCGAAGATGAAGCGATGAACCGTCAGTTTATGCTTAGCGCAATCGAATCTAGCCTAGAGATGGCCGCCGTCCCAATTGTCGGTGGTGCGCTGTACAGCAGAACGGGTGCACCTACAGGTGCCTTTGGTGAATCTGTCACCCTTTTCCCTGATCCGCAGGTGCCTACCCAAGCGACAACAGGAGGCAACGAGACGGTTTCCATGCATCACAGCGCCAACGGGATTCAAGCGGCTTGGTTGGGCGGTAACCGGTACGAAATTTTTCTCTCAGCTGCCCTTTTGAACTGGCCCTGCAGTATGGTGCTGCGCTACGACGCAACCGCTATTAATCAAGATATTTATGCCTTTATTCGGCGGATCATTGGCCTGGTGATTCTGATTTCTGCTTTTGTCACGCTGACGACGTTCTGGGTCCTACAGCAGCTGATCATTTCGCCGCTCCAGCGCATTCGTCATCAGCTTGCCCTAGCAGTCGCAGCCGAGACCACACAAGACTTTTACCTGTCGCCGAGGGCCTCAGCCGCCAATCGACGCGATGAGCTAGACGATGTGATTGATGCCTTCAACCAGCGGACCGCTCAGCTAGAGGTGCAAATCGACTCTACTCAGCAGGCGCTAGCCAAACTCAAGGATGCGCAAGCTCAGCTGGTGCAAAGTGAAAAAATGTCTAGCTTGGGTCAGCTAGTAGCAGGCATTGCCCATGAGATAAATAATCCTGCCAGCTTTATTCACGGTAACTTGCACCATATCGACAGCTACTTCGAGGAGATGATGTCATTTGTGCAGCGAGTGCGATCGCATTCCACTATTTCTGATACGACCGATCAGCGATCGCAGCCACTACCTGCCCAGTTCTGCGCAGACGAAGCCGACGACCTAGATTTAGACTTTATTGAAAGCGACTGGACAAAGCTTTTGCACTCGATGCGCTCAGGCACCCAGCGGATTCAGTCTATTGTGCTTTCCCTGCGGAATTTTGCCCGGCTCGATGAGGCCGACTTTAAAGCGGTTGATTTGCACGAAGGGCTCGACAGCGCAATCTTACTGTTAAACAATCGGTTGCTGCAGTCTCACCCACCGATTACCGTCCGCAGAGCGTATGGCCAGCTGCCAGCTGTCATCTGCTACCCGGGGGCGCTCAATCAGGTTTTCCTGCAGCTGTTGAACAATGCTATTGATGCGGTGATGCAACAAGCGGATAAGGAAAATAATGAGGAGGGCGGTGACAACAGCGAAAAAATTGCTTCAGATGATTACTGCCCCACAATTTCAGTGTGTACCACTGCTCAGTCCGATAGCGTTCTCATCACCATCGAAGACAACGGCACGGGCATAGATGTTGAAACTCAGTCCAAAATGTTCGATCCCTTCTTTACAACTAAGCCAGTAGGTGAGGGGACGGGTATGGGACTCGCCGTTTGCTATCAGATTGTTGAAGGTCGACATCAGGGCAAGCTGCGGTGCCAATCTACCCCAGGGAAAGGTACAAAACTTATCATCGAATTGCCGCTCATGCAGCAACAAGACTAAACCCTCATTTATCATCGCGCAATTGCCTCGCACAGCCTTGGACAGATAGTAAGAGGCAAGAGCCATGATATAGAGTTTAGGGTATCTGACTTGGAGACCAGCCCTTGCCCCGCACTATCCCGCTGCATTTTGTAACCGAAGAACAGGTAAAAAGAGATTATGTCAACCAGTCGGTATGGCTGGAGATGTCTGGCTTTACCGGGAGACCTGGCACGCACTGCCTCTTACCCTCCTTCGATGGTGAGCTAGACAGCGTCTTGGTTGGCAAACCAAAAACGTTTGACACTTGGACGCTCGGTCGCCTCGCCCACACCCTACCCGCCCAAAAATATACCCTCGCTGATGATTTACCGTCAGACATTGCGACCAAGCTCTGCTTGGGCTGGGTCTTGGGCCAGTATCGGTTCACGCGCTACAAGCAAATTGCAGATGCCCTACCTGAACTCGCCTTCCCCGACATCGCAGATCAGGCATACATCACAGCGGCAGCTGAAGCGACCTACTTGGTCCGCAACCTGATCAACACCCCCGCTCTCGATATGGGACCGCAGCAGCTAGCCGAAGCGGCACAGCAGCTGGCAGAGCGCTTTGGGGCAAGCTGCCAGGTAACTGTGGGAAAGGATTTGCTGACAGCGAACTACCCTATGGTGTACGCCGTGGGTCAGGCTAGCGAGCAGGATCCTAGGCTGGTTGACATTCGTTGGGGAGATGCTGCGGCGCCCAAGGTGACCCTGGTGGGCAAAGGGGTCTGCTTCGATACGGGTGGCCACAATATGAAGTCATCAGCGGGCATGAAGCTGATGAAAAAAGATATGGGTGGTGCTGCTCAGGTATTGGGTTTGGCACGCATGATTATGCAGCTGGCGCTGCCGGTGTCGCTGCGGGTGCTGATTCCAGCGGTAGAAAATAGCATTGCGGGCAATGCCACTCGGCCATCAGATATTTTGACCTCGCGTCAGGGCACAACCGTGGAAATTGGCAATACAGATGCGGAAGGTCGCTTGGTATTGGCGGATGCCCTGACAGAAGCGAGTAGCGAGTCTCCAGAGATGCTGATTGACTGTGCGACGCTGACGGGGGCGGCTCGGGTGGCGGTAGGCGCAGAGATTGCAGCGCTGTTTTGTAACGATCAGCCGACGGCTCAAGCATTGCTAAAAGCCGGCGTAGACGTGGACGACCCGCTATGGCAGCTTCCCTTGCACGAACCCTATCGCAACATGCTTGATAGCAAAGTTGCTGATATCAACAATATTTCGAGTGCGCCTTACGGTGGCTCTATTACAGCCGCACTATTCCTCCGAGAATTCGTGCAGGGGCAGACCCCCTGGATTCATATCGATTTTATGGCTTACAACACTCGTAGTCAGCCGGGGAGACCAGAGGGTGGCGAAGCGATGGGTATGCGATCGCTCTTTGCCATGCTCCAAGAAAGGTTTAAGGGCTAAAGAAAGGCTCTGACACGCGGCCAGAGAAGCTATAAAAATAATCTGATGAAAGCGGTGCGATAGGGGACGATTCCCTCTACAATGGCAGCAAAAAATCGGGCCAAGCCACGGTTTTCTCTGTTATTTGTTGGCAAACATTGCCCATTTTGCGGGAATTGTAAGGTGGCTTACACTCATCAGGTCTTTTTGATTTTACTAGGCTTCTAATGAGCCCTTGACTTAGACCTGTCAGTTTAGGCTTGTCAGTCGACTTTCATCCGGGCCTTTGTCTAGGCTTTCATTCGCTCACCGCACTTGCCGCTGCCGGGGCTTGCACAATACATGACATCTACTCCGCCCTCTTCCTCTTCTAGCCGTCGCCCATTGGGCCAACGCATTCGCAATCGCCTCTCTGGCTTTATTTGGCCGCTGGTGTGGGCGGCTATTTTGGCAACGGTGGGGGGCGTCAGCCTCAGAGCCGTCACAGTGATGACTCAAAATCCGCCCCTGCCCGACTGCGGACAGCTAGCTGCGGGCCTCGGGTCAGATAGTGAGCGACTGCTGTGCGCGCAGGCCAGCGTGCAGTCTGGCTCTGCGCAGGCCCTGATCGAGGCCATTGAGCTGGTGGAGCCGTGGCGACCGAGTCACCCCCAGTACGAAGAGGCGAACCGACTGATGAATCGCTGGTCGCAGGCACTGCTCGCCGAGCTGGAGAATATGGCACAGCGGGGAGAGATGCGTCGGGCGCTGGCACTGGCAGAGCGGATTCCTGAGCGGGTTGCCATTTATCCCCAGGTAAAGAGTGCGATCGCTACCTGGAGCAAAGAGTGGACCGTCGGCAAAGAGATTGAAAAAGAAGTGGCCAAAGCTATCAAAGCCCGCGACTGGGTCGCCGCCCGGCGAAACCTGCAAAGGCTGAAAATTTTGAACAGTAACTACTGGGTGCGCACTCGCCACGACCAGCTCAAGGCTAAAATCGACCGTGAGCAAACGGCCCGCGTTCAGCTAGATAAAGCTCGCGAGCTCGTGAAAACAGGCGACCTCGAAAAGCTGGGCGAGGCCCTAGCGCTCACCAAAGGCATCAACCTCGAAACCTCTGCCTGGTCAGAATCTAAGGCAGAAATTAACCAGTGGGCGGAGCAGGTGCTGCAGTACAGCTTCAAAAAGTGGGAAGAAGAAGACATTGAAGCTGCGATCGCAGTGGTGCAGCTGGTACCGCCCGATATGGCCAATACCGCCGAAGCCAAAGACCTGATCAGCTTTGGCCATGCCAAGCGCCTAGCGAGCGACCCCTACGACCAGTGGTCGCCCTCCTACGGACAAATCTACAACTTGCTAGAAGCGATTCAGGCCGTGCAGCGAATTTCGCCCGATAGCCCCTTCTACATAGAGGCGCAAGACAGCCTCACCAAGTGGCAAAAAAAGCTCGACGACATGGTGCAGCTGCAGTACGCCAGCACTCTGGCCGATGTGGGTCAGGAAGTGACCTATCGCTGGGCGATATCAGAAGCTGAGCAAATCACTCAGGAACGTCCCCAGCGAGTACAGGCGCAGACCCTGGTCTCCCACTGGAAAAAAGAGATTGAGCGGCTGGAAGACCGGCCCATTTTGACTGAGGCGGTTCGGCTGGCTACGGCGGGCGGCAAGCGCAATCTGCAGGCAGCGATCGCCCAAGCTGCCAAAGTAGAACAGGGCCGCGCACTCCGCATAGAGGGCCAGACCTACATTGCAGAATGGGTTGACCGGATAGAGATTATTGAAGACCAGCCTATTTTGAAAAAAGCTCGGTCCTTGGCTGATGAGGGTGAACTGAGTGAGGCGATCGCCGAGGCCAAGAAAGTAGAAGAAGGCAGGGCGCTGTATGCAGAAGCCCAAAATGCCGTCAAAGACTGGACCGAGGAGCTACAGATTATTGAAGACCGGCCTATCTTGATCGAAGCGCAAAACCTAGCGGCCATTGGCAGCCTGAGTGCTGCAATTGAGGTTGCTGCGCAGATCGCACCGGGTAGGGCGCTGTACGGCGAAGCCAGTGCCAGCATCGCCATTTGGGAAGATGAACGGGCCTACATCTGGTCTTTGGATGCGCCTGACGGAGGGGATAGCTTTAATGATGACAGCTTTATTGAAGACGACTCTTACGACGATGGCTATTACGACGATGGCTACTATGAAGATAGCTACAGCGATGATGCTTACTATGGCGATGATGGGTTTTAGGGCGTGCGCTAGCGATGGTGTGGCGGCTAAAGCAGCGTAACCGATGCTATAGAATAAACGTCAATTCAGCCATGGAAGTTAGCTAAGTCCAGATGAGCGATCGCCCCATTCAACTAATGCTGGTTGACGAAGACCCCGTTTTTCGCCTGGGCTTGAAGGTGTGGCTAGAGCAGCAAGGAGATTTTACGGTTGTGTCAGAAGCGGGCACTGCCGCTGATGCGCTGGCAGATGTGCGATCGCGCTTCGACCGCTATCAACAGTCTCTAGATGACCCATCGCTACGAAACAAAGACGGGCCGCCTACTCCACCTATTGATCTCGTGCTGCTAGACCTTGGCATGGGTGCCAAAGAACCGAACAGCATGCCTGGGCTGACGCTTTGCCAACAGCTGAAGCAGGCCTTTCCAAATTTGCCTGTTCTCGTTTTGAGCGCGCAGGCAGAACCGGTTTTGCAGGCAGCTGCAGAGCGGATGGGCGCAAATGCTTACGGTACGCGGAGCATGTCTGTGAGGCGGCTGGCTCAGCTGATCCGTCAGACCTCGGCGGGTATTTCTACAAGTGTAGAAGGGCGCGATCGCGATGCAATGGCTCAGTCAGACGTGGGGCCGGGTGGCGGATCGCAATCTGTTCCATCCAATGCTCAACGTAGCACTCGACCTAATGCTCAATCTGAGCAAGACCGTACTGCTGCCCTCTCTCGCCTGAATGACATTCCAGGTCCCCTCACCGCGATGCGAATCAGTATGCGGCTTTCGGGTGTTCGGCAGATAAACCAGTCACTTTCAGACGTTGAAAGGGCTAGGCAGCAGACCGCTTCCTGGCTAAACCAGGCGGTGCTAGCGGGCAAAAAGAGAGAGCTGATTGCGGCTCGATGGCTAATGTCGGCGCTATGGCGCACGCCTCGGTTTGAGGCGGGCGCGGCGGAAGCTCAGCTGGTGGGTCCGGGTGCTGGTCGTGCCGGTCGTTCAGCCAGCACAGACTGGATTCGGTTTGCGCAGGGGCAGTATGGCGGTACCAATGCTGATAGGACTGCCGCGCGATATCTAGATCGCGATGCGCTGATTCCGACGGCGACGGCGGCGGTTGCGGCCATAGAGGCGCGGCAGTCTGGCGGACTGCAAGGACCTGCGGGAGATGTGCAAAATGCTGTTTTTGAAGGGGTTTTTGCTAAGCTACAGCGTCCGCTCAAGAACATTAGCGACTACCCTTTAGAGATTGATATTCTGCGCCCCGACAAAAAATTAGAGTTGTTGTATTTGGTGCTGCGGCAGCTCGAAGATTTGCTCGCAGACCTGAGAGCGTCTGACCTACAGCCAGGACAGCTGCCGTCGCGGTCTGCCCGAGTGATTCGCGACCTTTGGGATGTTGTAAATACAGACTTTTTTGGCAAATATTACACGGTGCGAATCGGCAATGTAGAAGAAGAAGTGGTGACTATTTTGCAGCGTGAGCAGCCGGTGGTGGAGGCGCAAATTTTAGAGAATATTCCGATGGTGCCCGAGCTGTTTGGCCACTGGCTTTTTCAGGAGCCGATGGTGATTGAGAGTTCACCGTATTTGGCCAGCACGCCTCAGGCGATCGCCTACAGTGAGCGTCTCCTCGAAAATCTCACGATCCAAGTAGCCAATGCGGTAATTCAACCTTTGCTAAACCGTCTGGCAGACATGGAACCCATTAAAAAAAGCCTCTATACCAGCCGTTTGATGTCTTCTCGGGAGATTGAGCGCTTTCGCAACGATCTCTCTTGGCGCTACCGAATGGACCGGCTTGTAAATGAGCCCAAAGCCATCTTCGAGAGTCGCTACAATCTTTTTACGCTGACGCCGGGCGGGATTGCTCGCACCTCTATCTATGCGCCCCGGCGGGCCGAGCTAGATCGGCTCAAGGGTATTCCGCTGGTGGTGACGCTGGCGATGGAAACCCGAGATGCGCTCTCCCCTCGTTTGCGGACTGCCATCTCATTTGTCGGTAGCAGCGTTGTGTATGTGCTCACTGAGGTGCTAGGGCGGGGCATTGGCCTAGTCGGTAGAGGCATTTTTAAGGGGATGGGGGCAGCCTGGCAAGATTCTCGGGGTAAAGGGCGCGATCGCAGCACGTTCACCAATTCGCAGTCTTACCGAAACACTTACGTCGAAAATCCATACTCGCAAGATTTCAACGAGTGGGAATAAGGGGGCTAGCAGTAAGTATTAGCAAAGCGTAGGTGATATTTCATTTGCTTGAGACTCTAAGATGGTTAAAGTTTTTACCTACGGTAACGTCATCGTTCAAGTAATGACCCGTGATGAGCACGGCCCGCCTCATGTGCATGTGGTTTCCCCAGATTACTCGGTAGAGTTGGATATTTCAGCGCCGGAAGTGGTTGTAAAACCGCTTTCTAAAAAGAAGCAGATTAAGCACACACCTAAGTTCATAAAAGAAGCGATTGCGCAGGTAACCGCTCATAGAGAAGAGTGCAAGAATATTTGGAAGCAGTACGTCAACAAAGGAGAGTTCATTGATGATTAAAGCCGTTCAATACTTGCCTATCAGTCGAGAAGTCGAAGTGCTCCTAATGGATAACTCACGCCATGCATGGCAAGTTGATAACTTGGAGATGATCATTAACGTTGACGGGAAAATAGAGCCGCTGCCAACGCCAACGAGAGAGCAACTGATAGATGTTATTCCCTATGGTGGTGGAGCATACATCTATTGGCCTCAGATAGAGCAGATGTTCGAGTTAGATGCACTGCTAAACGGTGTTTATGGTCGAGAAAGCTGGATGCAAAAGCTGAAAAGCACGGTTGCCGCATAACCATAAGAGACTGGCGTAACACCTAAGACAGATTAGTCGGGTTTTATCGGGCATCGTTTTAGTCAACGCGTTATTCTAAATTTGTTAGATTTATGCTCCTCTATGTCCCAGTCTATTTGCATTCTCGGTGGCGGTTTCGGCGGTCTGTATACAGCCCTTGCGCTCAGTAAGCTCAATTGGGACGCGGCTCAGCCCGATATTGTGCTCGTTGATCAGCGTGATCGCTTTGTCTTTGCCCCCCTGCTATACGAACTGGTCACCGGCGAACTCCAAACCTGGGAAATTGCGCCTCCCTACGAAGAACTCTTGGCGAATACCGGCGTGCGCTTTCACCAGAGCGGCGTAGAAAGCATCGATACCAACGCGCAAACCGTAGCGCTCACAGACGGACAGTCTCTCACCTACGACCGCATCGTGCTGGCGCTCGGCGGAGAAACGCCCATGGACATGGCACCCGGTGTTGCAGAGCACGCCATTCCTTTCCGCACCTTAGAAGATGCCTACCGGCTCAAAGAACGACTGAGACAGCTGGAAGATGCCAACCCCGAAAAAATCCGCGTCGCCATTGTCGGCGGTGGCTATAGCGGTGTGGAGATTGCTTGCAAAGTCGCAGAGCGTCTGGGTGATAAGGGCCGCGTTCGCATCGTTGAGCGGGCAGGCAGCATCCTGCAAACCTCCCCAAAATTCAATCAAGAAGCCGCCAAAAAAGCGCTGAGTGAAAAAGACGTGTGGGTCGACTACGAAACGACCGTTACAGCGGTGACGGCTGATTCAATTTCACTAGAGTACAAAGAAAAAGTAGACACGATTCCGGTCGACGTCGTGCTGTGGACGGTGGGTAGCAAAGTGAGCCCGGCGCTTGATGCCCTTGATCTGCCTCGCAATCAGCGCAGACAGTTCACCATCGATCCGACGCTACAGGTCACTGGCCAGCCGACAATATTCGCCCTGGGTGACCTAGCAGATGGCGTAGATGCAACTGGGCAAACGGTACCGCCCACAGCGCAAGCAGCGCTTCAGCAGGCAGACTATGCCGCTTGGAATATTTGGGCGAGCCTGACCGGTCGACCCTTACTGCCCTTCCGCTATCAGCACTTGGGCGAAATGATGACCCTCGGCAGCGACAACGCCACTCTGACTGGCCTAGGCATTAAGCTAGATGGCAGCCTGGCCCACCTGGCTAGACGCCTAACTTACCTCTATCGCATGCCCACCTTAGAGCACCAGATTCGAGTGGGTCTGAACTGGCTGACTCAGCCCGTGCAGGATCTGCTGGTGAAAACCGAAAAATAATCCTGAAACAGTGCTGAAACCGCACCGAAAAAAGTATTGAAGTATGAATTATGACAAATAGAATGTCAGTAGTTTCGACATCATCGGCCATAATGCATTATTCGTTCTTTTTCATACATGCTTTCTTCTGTGCCCCCCTCTGCTGTTTCACAGGCGCTTCCTAAGGTCATCTTTCTAGATGCCTTCGGTACCCTATTTGGGGTAAAGGGTAGCGTCGGTGAGCTGTATAGCGGTCTTGCGCGGACCGCTCAGGTAAATACTGACCCACAAGCGGTTAACCGAGCGTTTTATCAGAGTTTCACCGCTGCTGACAGGCTGGCGTTTCCCCATGCAGTTGCCTCGGCGATTCCAGAGCTTGAGTATCGCTGGTGGAAGGCTATCGTGGCTGAGACCTTCGAGCGGGTGGGTGCTCTCGGTAAGTTCGAAGACTTCGATACGTTTTATGCCGGACTCTACGGCTACTTCGAAACCAGCGCGCCTTGGCGCGTCTATCCCGATACGCTGGCCTCTTTGACTCGATGGCATGGGATGGGCATAGGCCTAGGGATTATTTCTAATTTTGACTCTCGTCTGTACCGGGTTTTGAGCGTTTTGGGGTTGGCTAATTACTTTCAGTCAGTCACCATTTCGACTGAAGTGGGCGCGGCTAAACCCTCTCCTGAGATTTTTCAGGCAGCTTTGGCCAAGCATCGCTGCGCTGCACAAGATGCCTGGCACATAGGTGATAGTCGGTCGGAAGACTACGTGGGAGCAGAGGCGGCTGGTCTGCGGGCAGTGCTGATTGCCCGTTAGGTGCCGATAGTTGGTGGTGGATTGTGATAATGGAATGTCTTCTAAACGGTGATGAAACTGTCTGATAGGAGGCAGGGTCTAAGTGTTAGTTACTAATGGCTATGGGCTTTCAGTACCTATTAGAAAGTCCACTCGTAGGGACGTTGAATGAATGATTTGTGAACGTAAGTTGATGATTCGGGAATCTTACAGGGTGAAGCTTCTTTGCGCTGCTGCTACCATGACTCCCTCGCGTTCTTTACTCTTTAAATTATCTGTACATAGCTTCTTTGCGATCGCATGGGTAGCACCGCTAAAAGTTTTGTCGGCAGCTCAAGCTCAGACGGTTTCCCAGGTAAACCTGCCGCCTTCGCTCCCTCCAGACACCGTGCCTAGCGAGCCGCTTCCTCCTGCCGATGTCTCTCCTGTACGCCCGATAGAGACACTACCGGATCGACCTTTACCTCAGCTGCCCCCGGTAGATGAACTGCTGGGCGACCCAGATGGATCAAACACACCAGGCGGCGTCACCAGCGGCCCCGAAGAAACCTTTGTAATCAGCGGAATCGAGCTGGAGGGCAGCACGGTTTTTACCACTGAAGATTTTGCTGAGCTGTTTGCGCAGTACATCGACCGGCCAGTGACGTTTAATGAGCTGCTGCAGCTGCGTTCTGCAGTGACGCAGCGATATGTAGAAGAAGGCTTTTTAACATCGGGTGCCTTTATTCCGCCGCAGACCCTAGAAGAAGGTGTGGTCACGGTTCAGGTGATCGAAGGGGTAATTGAAGAGATTGAGATTGTGGGTACCCGGCGGCTGAATCCAGACTACATTCGCAGTCGTTTGGGACTGGCTGCGCAGCCACCTATCAATGCCGATGAGCTGCTGGAAGGGTTGCAGCGGTTGCAGATTGACCCGCTGATCGAAACGGTCTCTGCTGACTTACAGGCCGGTGTGCAGCCAGGTACTAGCATTTTGCGGGTGGAGGTGACTGAGGCTGACTCGTTTGACTTGACCGTCGGGATAGATAACGGGCGATCGCCTAACATCGGTAGCTTTCGCCGTCGGATAGATATCAACGAGGGCAATGTGTTTGGGATTGGCGATCGCGCCTTTGTGGGCTATGCCAATACCGACGGTAGCAACAGCCTAGACCTGAGCTATTCTATTCCGGTGAGCCCTCGCAATACGCGGGTTATTTTAGAAGGCGGTATTTCTGAGAGCCGCGTGATCGACGATACATTCGACGTGCTTGATATCAGCTCGGACGCGTTTTACTACGAGGTGGGCGTAGAGCACCCGCTGATAGAAACGCCTACGCAGGAGCTGACCCTCGGCTTCGAACTTTCTCACAAGGAGAATCAAACCCGACTTGGCATTGATGATATTGGCCCTTTCCCTTTATCGCCTGGTGCCGATGACAATGGTGAAACTCGGGTGACCGCCCTGCGCTTTTCGCAAGCTTGGACCCAGCGCAGTCAGCAGCAGGTCTTCGCAGCGCGGTCTCAATTTAACCTGGGCGTCGATATTCTCAATGCGACAAACAATGATGGCGATGAGCCCGACAGTCAGTTTTTGTCTTGGCGGGGGCAAGGGCAGTGGGTGCGCCTGCTGGGTAGAGATTCGCTCTTTTTCCTCAGGAGTGATGTGCAGCTGGCGAGCGATCGCCTCCTCTCTTCAGAGCAATTTGGCCTCGGCGGTCAGCAAACCGTGCGGGGCTATCGCCAAGACGCGCTGCTGCGAGACAATGGCGCACTGGTCTCCGCAGAAGCCCGCTTCCCGATCATTCGCTTCTCCGATGACAGCATTGTGCAAATCACCCCTTTCTTAGACATGGGTACCGCCTGGAACCACAGCGACAATCCAGATGGCAACAACTTTCTAGTGGGCACAGGCTTTGGCCTGCTGTGGCAGCAGAGTGACAACCTCTCTGCCCGCATCGACTGGGGCATTCCGCTGGTGGATATCGACAGCACCAGCGACACCCTCCAAGACAATGGCATTTACTTCTCGCTGCAGTACAACCTGCTCTAGCAGGCCTCTTCAGTAGCGCCAGTAGCGGCGTCCGTAGGTGAATGCGCCAACGACGATGCCCATGATAGAGAAATAGTCGATACCGCCAACGAGTAGCCCTGGAACTGGCAAAAAGCCGCGCAAAAATAAGAAAATTAGCACACAGCCTATCAGTCCCCACATGGTGCCTGCCCTCAGCAGCACCTGACGAAAAAATCGGGCGGTGATGAAAATAGATAGTGCACCAATGCCCAGCGAAACGGCGGCTGGAATGAGCAGCGCCAACAGCGGAAACAGAAACTGAGGCAGTGCGATATCTATATCGGTATTGGTGAACTCAATTAGTCCTATCAACAAGAGATAGTCGCAGACAGTGGCGATTACCACGGTTACGAAAGCGCTTTGAAGCAGCTCTGCCCAAGGCAAATATTTCATGGGCCGAAAAGGATTTGTCATGGGGAAATGGGGGTTAGTAGCGAGGAAAGCAGGCATCGACAGCAAAGGTAACTTGAGTAGA
This sequence comes from Cyanobacteria bacterium J06623_4, assembly GCA_038524545.1. Taxonomy (GTDB): domain Bacteria; phylum Cyanobacteriota; class Cyanobacteriia; order Phormidesmidales; family Phormidesmidaceae; genus Phormidesmis. The sequence goes on from JBCBIK010000032.1 coordinate 24,241, forward strand.
GACCCAAAGGACTAATCCAAGCGGGTTACTCAAACGCCAAGGCTTGGCCACGTACCGTCGTATCGATTTTGCCGCGATTGTACACAATCTGACCGCCGACGATGGTGACGACTGGCCAGCCGGTCAGATTCCACCCTTCAAATGGGCTCCAGCCGCACTTGGTTTGCAGCTCTTCGCGGCGGACGGGGCGATAGGTAGAGAGGTCTACTAGCACTAGGTCGGCATCGTAGCCGGGCTCGATCAAGCCCTTATTGGGAATGTTGTAAGCCTGCGCAACGGCTGTCGACATCCAGTGCGACACTTGGGTGACGCTGCAGTGATTCTCTTTGGCCTGGGTCAGCATGAGTGGCAAAGACGTTTCGACGCCGGGCATGCCAGCAGGTGCCTGTGGGTAGCCCTGGGCCTTTTCTTCTAGAGTGTGCGGGGCATGGCCTGTGGCGATGAAGTCGATGACGCCATCTAGCAAGGCCTGCCAGAGTAGTTCGCGATCGCGCGGATACTTGAGCGATGGATTGACCTGAGCCAGCGTGCCCAGCTTTTCGTAGGCGCTGATATCGAGCAGCAGGTGTTGGGGGGTGACTTCTGCCGTTACCCAGCTAGGCTTATCTCGGCGCAGCAGCTCCGCCTCGTCTCCGGTAGACATGTGCAAAATATGCAGCCGCCGCTGATACTTTTTAGACAGGTTCAGGGCGAGCTTGGTGGCAATGAGCGCGGTTTCATTGTCTTGAATCTTCGTGTGAATGGCTGGATCTGTTTCAGCGGCATACTGCTGCCGTCGCTCCATCATGCGTGCCTGATCTTCTGCGTGGACTGCAATTAGGCGATCGCCCGCCGCAAAGATGGAGTCGATGGTGTCAGAGGTGGCCACTGAGCTGGGACCATTGGCTGAGCCCGTGGAAGCTGAGCCGATGGCGGCTGAGCCCATGGAAAGGGTGATGCCACAGGTGGGAGTGGCCGTTTGCAAATCCGGTAAATTGTCATGGGTTGCGCCTATGAAGAAGCCATAGTTTACGAGGCTTTTGGAGGCTGCGATCGCTAGCTTCTCGGTCAGGGCTGCTTGGGTTGTTGTCGGCGGTAGCGTATTGGGCATTTCTAAAAAAGACGTGACGCCGCCCCTCGCACAGGCACAGCTCGCCGTAAAGAGGTCCTCTTTATGCGCCGGTCCCGGATCGCGAAAGTGTACCTGTGGATCGATGACGCCTGGGAGTAAGGTCATGCCCCGACCGTTTAGGGTCTGTGTATTGCTAGGAACGTCTAGCTGGGTGCCGACAGCCGTGATTTTGCCATCTGCGATCGCAACTTCCCTAGGCTCTATTTCTCCAGAGGGGAGCAGTACCTGGGCCTTCTGAATAATCAATGGTTGTTTCGCCGGTGGCGCTGCGTAGCTCATGACCTGCCTAACCCTGTAGTTTATTTGCTGTCTATTAACGAGTGCTTATCTTTACTATGATTGAAGAATCGCCGGAATTAGTCGGCAAACGTCCCGGCAAATTTAATGTTCTAACTGGTGTTGGCGTGCCCTAGAGCTGTCGTAGCCAGATGCGCTGTTTTGGGAATCTTGGCTGGGCTCTTTTTTGGCTGTAAAGGAAATCCGCTACGCTGGGCCGAAGCGCTATACTGCATTGTTGTTAGCTGTGTTTGCTCTATTACCTACCTGAATTGAACTGTCGTGTCTGAAAAGCAACAGAATCCGTGGATTGAAGGACTCCAAACAATTGGCCTTAGCATTGTCTTGGCCTTAGGCATTCGCCAGTTTGTGGCAGAAGCCCGGTTTATTCCTTCCGAATCCATGCTGCCGACACTCAAAATCGACGATCGGCTAGTGGTAGAGAAGATCAGCTATCACTTCAATCCACCTCAGCGGGGCGACATCATTGTATTCAGAGCGCCTCAGAAAGCCCTAGAAGCCGCAAAGTCTACTACCAACGACGCCTACATTAAGCGAGTCATTGGCCTACCCGGAGAAACCATTGAAGTCCGCGATGGCAAAGTCTTTGTAGAGGGTACTGTGCTCTCGGAAGACTATATCAATGCGCCGCCCGTATACACCTGGGGACCCGAAACCGTTCCCGAGGGCGAATATCTGGTCCTAGGAGACAATCGCAACAGCAGCTCCGATGGCCATGTTTGGGGATTTTTGCCCCGCGAAAGCATTATTGGACGAGCGATTGTTCGCTTTTGGCCCCTGCAGCGAATTGGCGGGCTCAATTAGGGACGGCTCGATTGAGCATGGCTGTATTCGGTACGTTGAAGTATTCGGTACGTTGAATTAGAAGCGTGCGAAAGTCCTGCCTTTTGAAAGACAGGTCCACCGGCCTAACTGGCATAGATTCGATGCGCTCTTTCGCGACAGCAGGGTTAGCCTAGTCAGTACCCTTTAGTCACTTACGCCGGTAGTATCGTTATGGCCAAGCAGCAGCCGAATATTTGGGTAGAAGCCTTACAGACCATGGGGCTGAGTGTGCTGATGGCGTTTGGCATACGTCAGTTTGTGGCTGAAGCGCGGGTGGTGCCAACCGGCTCTATGCAGCCAACGGTAGAAATTAATGATCGCCTGTTTATTGAGAAGATTAGCTATCGCTTTCAGGCGCCTCAGCGAGGCGACATCATTGTCTTTCGGGCACCTCAAAAAGCTTTGGAAGCCGCAAATGCCACCACGGGCGATGCCTACCTGAAGCGCATTATTGGCCTCCCGGGCGAAATGGTGGAAGTCCGCGATGGCAAAGTATTTATCGACGATCAGCCGCTAGTTGAAACATATATAAAGGCGCCGCCGGTGTACACGTGGGGACCCAATGTTGTGCCAGACGGTCAGTACTTGGTGCTGGGTGATAACCGCAACGGCAGTTCTGACGGCCATGTGTGGGGCTTTTTGCCAGAGGACTCGATCATTGGCAGGGCGACGGCTCGCTTTTGGCCGCCGAATCGGGTAGGCGGGCTAGAGTAGCTCGGAACCTGGCCGGGGCTAGACTGGCTACCCAGCCTGGGATACGGCTGTGAGAATGCTGGCTAACTGTGTGCTCAGAGGTGAGATGTCCAAATGCGGGTGACTTTACCCTGTATGTTGCGGTTGGCCCAGGGGGTGTTGTGGGAGAGCGATCGCAAAGCATCCTTGCTTGCCGTCCACTGCACCTGCGGGTCGAATAAGGTCAGCTCTGCGGGCGCGCCCACCTTGAGCGTAGGTACCGGCAGCCCGAGACAGCGGGCGGGCTGAGTGCTGAGCGCGTTCCATAGCTGCTGCCCTGTCCACTGACCGCTTGCTACAAAGGTTTGCCAAAGGAGCGGTAGCGCTAGCTCTAGGCCGATGGCTCCCGGTGGCGCGGCATCAAAGGCGACGGTTTTTTCTTCGTAGGTGTAGGGACTGTGGTCGATAGCGATCGCATCGAGTACGCCATTTGCTACCCCGTCGATCAGAGCCTTCCTGTCAGTGGGTGTGCCCAGCGGTGGGTCATGTCGCAGGTTTGGATTGTAGTGCTTCAGGTCTTGCGTATCGAACAGTAAGTGATGCCAGGCTACGCTGGCCGTGATGGGTAACTTTCTCTCTTTTGCTTCAGCAATGAGGTCTACGCTGCGGGCCGTTGAAACCCGCATTATGTGAACTGGGGTAGAGAGGTCGCTGACTAATTCAATGAGTGCCGTCAGCGCCGTCGTTTCAGCCATTGCGCAAACGCCGATGAGGCCGAGCCTAAGGGAATCTGGCCCTTCTCTCGCGACGCCGTTCCCCGCGATTTGCAGGTCACAAGGCCAGAGCGCTACGGGCTTTTGCAGGGGCTGCGTGTATTCTAATAATCTGCGTAGCAGCAGCCGGTTCGTGAGCGGTAGGCTATCGGTGAAGCCAATAGCGCCTGCTGAGGCCAGTTCGGCCAGTGCTGTGAGCTGCTCTCCTCTGGTTTGTAGCGTCGTCGCGGCCCAGGGCATCAGCTGGGCGTGGTCGCCTGCTGTGTCATTTAGCTGACGATTCGCCGCGTTGCTTTGTGTTTGATTGACCTGGTGAATTGCGGCGACTGCGCTGACGCTGTCAGTGGCTGGCTGGGTATTTGGCAAAATGCCGACGCGGGTGAAGCCGCCTGCTGTGGCTGCCTGCACCAGAGAGCGGTAAGTCTCCCTAGATTCGTGGCCGGGTTCGCCGCTCTGGCTGTAGAGGTCTATGAGGCCAGGACCTAGAAACTGTCCTTCGGCTTCGATGATGTCTGTCTCTGATGGGGGATTGGTGAGGGTGGGGGCGATCACAACAATTTTCCCCGCTTCAATCAGCACATCTCCTACTGGGTTGCCACCCATATCAGCAGCGGCATTGAGCAGATGTACCTGTCTAATCAGCTGAGCCATAGCATTGCGATGAGTTTACCTAGAGTGATTCCCCTTATAGAGCGCCTGCTGCCGTCTTATCAAAAATGCTGCCTGAAAGGTGCGTAGTGATATTGGCCGCGCTCAGCGCAGGGACGCTATCGGGTCCGCCGTGGTAGTCGATCACGCTCACCGCCCCGTTCCCCTGCTTAAACTGCCAGAACTTTTCGGGCCTAAGGCCAAAGACCTGACACAAGATGGCCTTATTAATCGCATCGTGGGCAACCACCATCACCGTTTGGTGACTGCCATCTGCCTTTGGCTCGCTGTAGGCCGTGACGATGTCTTGCCAGCCTTTTTTTGCTCTATTCCACACATCTTCTAGGTTTTCGCCCCCCGGCATCTGCACGGTCTCGGGCTCGCTCTGCCACTGGGCCAGCATGCCTGGATAGCCCGATTCGATTTCCGTTTCTAGCTTGCCTTCCCATTCGCCGTGGCTGATTTCCCAAAGCTGCTCAGTGGTTTCGAGGGTTATGTCTGGGTGGTGCTTGAGAATGCCTTCTGCCGTTTCTTTTGGTCGCAGCATCGATGAGCTGACGGCTGCATCTATGTGAATGTCTTTGAGAAAGTCAGCGGCTTGCGCAGCCTGCTTGTGCCCGTTTTCGTTGAGCGGAATGTCGATCTGACCCTGAAAGCGACCGTCACGGTTCCAGTTCGTTTCGCCGTGGCGCACGAGTAGCAGGCGTGGCCCTTTGAACCGGGAGCGACGGGTGGCGAGTGGCAGGCCTAAGTGGCTGGTTAGGTTCAGCGACTCTAGCTGTACGCCGTCTTGCCATCTGCCTGCAAAGTTCAGCACGTTGATGGCGCAGTTGTCTTGCCCCATACTATTGAGGCTTTCGGGGCCGAGCCCAATCGCTGAGCCAACTAGGGCTCGGTTGATGGCGCTGTGGGCTACGAGCAAAACGGTTTGGCCAGCATGGTCTTTGAGCAGGGTTTGCCAAAAGCCTGCTGCGCGTTCCCAAATTTCGCGCACCGGGTAAAAGTCTGTGGTGGTGCCGTCGTCATTGGGCAGCGGCATTTTGAATTCATTGGGCTGGTGCCGCCATGCTGTGTACATGTCGGGATAGGTCGCTTCGACATCGTCGAAGGTGCGAGATTCCCAGAGGGGTAAGTTGATTTCTTTGAGGCGGTCAGTAATGGTGATGTCTGGCAGCTGCTGAGCACTTTCGGCAGAGCGCATAGTCTCTACAATCAGCTCGCAGGTGTGGCGGGCGCGCTTGAGCGGGCTGGCGTAGATGGCATCTAGAGTAAGGCTAGCGAGGGTATTGCCAACGGTGCGTGCCTGTTGTTGACCTAATTCGGTGAGGGTGGCGACATCGTGATGGCCTTGAATGACGCGTTTAGCATTAGAGGTGCTCTGTCCGTGACGCACAATGATGACGGTAGTTTTCAACGGAATTGCCCTCTTATAAGGTGGTTGCTGTATGGGGTTACGAGATGGAGATATGAGTGATGGCTGCGAGATGATTGCCAGAGATATCTTACCAATGCGTCACCTTAAGGCCACCTTAAAATGAAGCCATGGAGAGAACCGTTACCTACAGCCCGGCCTACACCCTGGTGCCGACCTATGAATGTTTCAATCGGTGCAGCTACTGCAACTTTCGCACCGATCCGGGCGAAGACGTGTGGATGAGCTTGACGGTTGCTCGGGAGAAACTTGGCAGCCTAGATCCTGCAGCGGTCACTGAGATTTTGATTTTGAGCGGTGAAGTGCATCCGCGCAGTCCTCGGCGCTCGGAGTGGCTGAAGCGAATTTATGACTTGTGTGCGATCGCGCTTGATATGGGCTTTTTGCCCCATACCAATGCGGGTCCGCTGAGCTTTGAGGAAATGGCTCAGCTGCGGACGGTGAATGTCTCGATGGGCCTCATGCTAGAGCAGGTGAGCCCAAAGCTATTGGACACAGTGCACGCCCATGCGCCTAGCAAGCAGCCCAGCGTACGCCTGCAGCAGTTGGACTTTGCTGGGCAGCTGAAGATTCCGTTTACAACAGGCTTGCTACTGGGCTTAGGGGAGACAGTGGATGACTGGCGAGAGAGTTTGGATGCGATCGCTCGTAGCCACCGCCAGTATGGCCACATTCAGGAGGTGATATTGCAGCCTCATCAGCCAGGACAGCAGCAGGCAGAAGTGCGATCACCCTGCCATGGCGACACCCTCTTGCAAGCCGTCACCCTCGCCCGCCAGCGACTCCCCTCAGACATCACCCTCCAAATCCCCCCCAACCTCATCCAGTCAGAAACCGCCCTCCTCGCCTGCCTAGATGCAGGCGTCCGCGACCTCGGCGGCATCGTCCCCAAAGACGAAGTCAACCCAGACTACACCCACCGCAGCCACCGAGCCACCACCACCTTGCTGGAACAGCATGGCTGGTCGCTGAAGCCTCGCCTGCCGGTGTACCTGCAGTATGTAGGTTGGCTGCCGCGCCAGCTACAGCAGGCCTGCGCAGATAGGCCCGAGGCTTACTCTCTGTAGAGAGCATTAATGTGTGTGGGCCTACAGCGATAAACTGAACTACACTTTTAGCCAAGCAAATACTTCGCCCGGTGTTAGTTTTAACGCTTCTGCAAATTCAGGGTTAGGGAGTTGCTCTATCGGCTCTTCGAATACGCTGACTGGTTTATCCGAAGCGTAGGTGAATATCAAGGACTCGGCAGGGTCTATCACCCATCCCATTTCTGACCCATGATTGAGGCAATGGATAACGTTGCGAGTTACCCGCGTTTGACTCTGGTTAGGGGAGAGAATCTCAATTGTCCAATCCGGCGGTATGTTGAACGAGTTGGCTACTTGGCCGTCGCGATCGCGCGGAATTCGCTCTGCGCGAAAGACAGCAATATCTGGAATGATTGAGCGGTTCCCGAAATTGCAGCGGAGTTCTGGAAAAGCTTGCGCAATCCCAGTGGGCCGAAAGACCTGAGTCAAGGTAAAACACAGTTCTCGTTGAATAATACTATGCTTCCCTTGAGGCATTGGCTTTTGAATAATTTTGCCATTGATATATTCACTGGCCGGTTCAGTTTCGGGGAAGGCCAGAAACTCATCTAAGGACAATGGTTTAGTAGGCGTTTGTATCATAGTGCTGCCCGCTGTGTTGACCTGAATGTTTTGCCTATGTTTGCTTTTTTAGGCTTATTCTAAGCGATTCTATGTTTTGAAAGGTCGTGGCTCATTTCCGATTGATAGCAAAGTCATTTTAAGAGAAGATTGCTCCCTCTCAGTTTGCGCCAGTCCGTCTGATGTGCTCACCTGATTGCATCCTGTGACTATTTTGGTTTACATAGATTAAGTACACCAGCGAGTACTGACAGAGGTGTTACTTCTCACTCATGCTAGGACTGTTCCTAGAAGATTGGAGGAATGGTGCAATGGTACAGCACCAGAAGTTAGGCCAGCGATTAGATGTGGTTTTGGTAGGGACTATTGCATTTGTTCTAACGCTGATGGGTAATACAGTTGCGATCGCTAACGATGCCACTAGTAGCGAAATTGAGAATCTGAGACAAAGTTGGCGACTCACCCACTACAATCAGCAACCTGTGGAATCAGATACTGAGTTCACTATCCAATTGGATACAGGAGGCGAACTCCACGGGTTTGACGGTTGCAACTATTACTATGGTAGATATCTACAGCGAGCTGGTGAACAAATGGTTGTCTCAGTTCTAGGCCATACCCTAATGAAATGCGCGATGTCTGGAACAATGTCAGACTCTCTCTATGGGCAACTACTTTCTCAAGTGAATCGCTATGTTATCTCGAATGATTCTTTGAAGCTGGAAACGCCTGACGGTGAACTGGTATACGAGGTACAACTTGATGGTGATATGAACGACGACGAAGTGAGCAGCTCTCAGCAGTAGTGTCAAAAACGAAGGTTTTTGGAGCAGTTAGTCTGTACTAAATCAAGAGTCAATAAGTGCCCGCTCGTCTTATTGCTAGGAAGAAATAATTACACATCCTCTCTATCTTTGTTGTACTACACGCAAGGAACCAGGAGAACGCCACTTGATTTCGTTCGTTCAAACGGCTGAGATAGAGTTGTTAGCAAAGAACTAATCTGGTGCGATTGTATCCAGTCGAGCGGCAAAATCATGCACGATAATTTGATTTGTTATGAAGAGTACCTTGCCTTTCCAATTACAAAGACAAGGAAGGAAGCCTGGACGGGCCTGTTCTAGCATGTCTTTATCGGCAGGATAATCATGGTCTTGGAGTATATTGTCTTTCCATCCGACCCAATACTTAAAAGTAGGCAAATCCTGGCTTGCATCATTAAAAAACTCTCGTTGGACAGTGAAGCCAAACATCCCGTTACTGTAGTAGTTCCACAGCTTGTCCAAAGTTAATAGGTCAGCTTCAGGAAAATAGCGGATATCTTCAGATGTAAAGTAACTGCCAACAGGTTTGCTAACTGCCTTACAAATCAAATCATATGTCATTTTGTCAGCTTGTCGGAACCGCCTTTTAGACAAAACTTTTTGTAGGTTTGAGTAATCAATACCAACATCAGACTCTAATATGATTTCATCATCGTCATATATAGACAGTTCGTGTGAGCTGTCATCAGTATTTTCAGAGGAGTGAGGCTCATCGGCCCGACTCAGGAGGATTTTCAGTAAATCTTCCGTACTCATATCATCAATATTACTGACCACGGCTACGTGTTCCTCTTCTCAATGTCCGATACTAAATAATTCCCACAGAAACAAGCATATGCCCTTCTAGATTCTTGGAAAACATAAGCAGTCCATAGATATACTAATTAGTACGGATCTCTACGCTTTATTGAACAAGTCTCTATAAAGAGAGGAATCCGACTGCTGTAAAACTCAGTCATAGGCTGAAAGCACTATGGTGCCAGAATCACAGCCGTCAATAGTCAGAGACACAGAAAAGATACTACCTAACAGACGAAAAGGTAGGGAGCTAACAGACCATCCAGCCTTTAATAGTCTCAAAACTTAGACCTTTCTGTACCTTCAAAATTTATGTCTCATTCCATGTATCAAAATAGCTTTCTCAAAAAGCCTTATATACAGTGAAACATAACAAGCTTTTTGTTTGAGCGGCTGTGCGTGACCTCTAGATATCTCCTGTATAGTGTGCAAGCAGTATGAAAAGGAAGCGATGTCATGAGTTCAGTATCAGACGTATCCACCGCACTGAAGACTATTGCGCTAGATGAAGAGGCAAAGTCGTACGTTCTTAAACATCCACCTCTCTATGACGCACTCCAAAAAGCTGCGATGCGCTTTATCGGTGGTGAAACGCTGACTCAATGTCTGGACGTAGCCACAAGCTTGAATGACGAAGGCCATAAGGTCACCATTGACTTTATGGGAGAAAGTACACGCGATATCGCTACAGCAAAATCAGCTACACAAGAGTTTCTAGAAACTGCCAAGGCGATCATGGAGAAGAACGTGAATGCTTCTATCTCACTAGACCTCTCCCATATCGGCATGGTAATCGACTCGGAGCTGTGCTATCAAAATGCTTGTCGTCTAGCTGAAAGCGCACAGCAGGCTGGCACAGAAATGATGATTAGTATGGAAGGGACAGATCGAACTGACCTAATTCTAGAGATGTATCAGCGCTTATGCGAGCAGTATAAAAACGTTGGTATTACACTACAAGCATACCTGTATCGAACGGTTAAGGACTTAGAAACAGCCTTAGCGTTTCCTGGCAAAATTAGATTAGTCAAAGGAGCTTATGCAGCACCAGACGGCTTAGCCCATTCTAGAGGTGCTGAGCTTGATGCGGTTTACCAACAGTTTATGGAGACACTGTTGCTCAGTGGTCATGCTTGTTCGATTGCAACACACGACCAGGCCCTACTTGACAATGCGCATAGCGTCATCGAAAGTCAGCAGCTTCCGACCGACTCTATAGAATTTGAGATGCTTAAAGGTGTTACGGCAGAGCGGCTAGTAGATATGCAAAAACGCGGCTACGCTACTCGTGTTTACTTACCCTATGGAAAAGAGTGGTATTTGTATCTATGTAACCGTCTCGCTGAGCATCCACCTAACCTTTACCAAGCTATCGTTGACGCTATAGCCAGCTAATATCCAGCATCACCTTCTTTCTCAAACGTTTGGTTAGCTGCCGGGGGCGCAAACAGTCAGAGAAGCAGCTACTGCAAAGACTTCTGAAGAAAGTACCGGCTGTTACCGGCTGGAAAGTTCGGTAGCTCTCCGAACACAACATAGCCACGATTGAGATAGAACTGAGGCGACTGGAAGCTAAACGTATCTAGGTACGCATGTTTACAACCGCGCTGCTTAGCTGTTTGCTCTGCCGTTGTCAGCAGGGCAGCGCCGTACCCGTGGCCTCGCCATTGCTCTGGGACAACAATGATAGCGATGTATAGCCACTCCCAGTAAGTTTCTGGAGACTGTACATAATTTTGTGTAAGCGGACTAAGATCCTATCAATTCAGGAGA
>JBCBIK010000033.1:0-34272 GCA_038524545.1 Cyanobacteria bacterium J06623_4
TCATCCTGATGGATGTTTCGCTCTCTCACAGTATGTATCAGGGAAAGCCGGTCGACGGTATCGAGATTACTCAAATGCTGAAGAGCAATCCTCAGACCTCTGACGTGCCGGTCATTTTGGTGACGGCCCATGCGATGGATGGGGACAAGGAAAATTTCTTGAGCCAGAGCGGCGCGAATGGCTACATTTCTAAGCCGGTGGTCGATCACCAAAAATTTGTAGATGACATTGCGGCGATGATTAGCGGTTAGAACGCTGAATTAGTTCACCTGTATTATTCTGCATTATACACATGTCAAAAAGCGGCGGCCTGCAGAGATGAGGTCGCCGCTTTTATTTTTATTGATTGATTGAACGTTTGTGGATTGGCTGTCTGCTTATTTTTCTATCTGCGTTAGTGGGAATGTCCTTCGTGGGAATGTCCTTCGTGAGAATGTCCTAACTGCATCCGCAGCTCTCTCAGGGCCGGGATTGCAAAGAATTGCTGCGTGTCAGCAATGAGCTGTTCACCCCATAGGTTCTCTTCGAGGAAGTTGATTTCGGCGTAGCGAGGATCGCGTTCTAGGCCTGCGATCGCAGTATTCGTATTGTCGGTATCTTGGCCGCTCTGGGTGTGGCGGGCGACGGCGATCGCTAGCTGAGGTTCGGTTTCCTGATTGTCTGCCAGGGTGAGGGCTTCTTGCCATTTTGCGATCGCGCCTTCCACATCACCGGCTTCGTATAGAACCAAGCCAATGTTGTTGACGGCAGGCCAGAAGGCTGAGTCGGTGTCGACGGCTTTTTCGTACTGTGCGATCGCCTTGTCATATTGCTTGAGCTTGTAGTAGGCATTCCCAAGGTCGAAGAGTGCATTGGGGTTGTCTGGCTCTAGCTTGAGGCCCGACTCGATAGAGGCAACGGCCTGGGCGTACTCTGTTTGGCTGAAGTAGGCATTTCCCAAAGCGAACATCACCAGCGGATTTTCGGGTTGGAGTGCCTTTGCCCGCTCTAGGGTGACAATCGCTTGGGCAGGTTGGGGCTCGCTTGCCTGCAGATACAGGCTGCCGAGGAGTGCCAAGATGTCTGCATTGCCCGGTAGAAGCTGCGCGGCTAGCTGAGCGCGAGCTAGCGCCTCATCGAACTGCTGGAACTGGGCAAGCTGGGCCGCATCTCGCGCCAAACTTTCGCCGTCCGCCTGTAGGCGCTCCTCATCTAAAGGTAGGGTGTAGGGGAGCAGTGCCTGAGCAATGGCTGGCTTAGCCTGCGTCCAGGCCCCAGCGAGTAGCAACATCGAGAGGGTGAGTTGTTTGAGCACGGGGATTATAGGGATAGAAAGACAAACGGAATGCTATGGGCCACGTCATTGCGCTGTGTAGATGTTGAATCTTATTTCAGCACAGGATGCCACGATTCTATCGGATGGGTGGACAGCTGAATGATCGGAAAGTACTAGAACCTGATTTCATATTCAAGCAAAACTTGATTGATATCGCTGAGATTCGTGTTCGCTCGGACGGTGAGTGAGTCGGTCAGACGGTAGTTGAGGCCAAACTCTGGATTGGTATCGTCGGTGAGAATTTTGAGAACGGTGGCCGAGGCATCTTCGGTGATATCGAAGCCAATTTCGCCCGCGACGTCTAAGCCCGTTTCATTATCTTCTTCTGTTAGCGCGCGGCTGGCGGCGGTCACTGGAAATAGCCTGAATTCACTGAGGCTCAGCGTACTGCCAATTAGGTCTTGGATATTGTTGAGCAGCGCGCCACTTACCAAGTTGATCAGGCCCTCAAAGCTATCTCCCCCGCCGGATAGACTACCTACCGTCGACTCTAAGGCCGTGACGAAGCCCCCCCCAATGAGCCCAACCAGCTCGGCTTGGGAGCGGGGCGGAGAGCTAGAAAGCTCCAAGTTTTCAAAGATAGCGTTCGCTGGGCCTTCGACGTTGGCTCGAACTCGGATGGTGCGGAGGGAGCCTGGATTATCGAAGCCAATATTTGAGTCGTCGACAATTTCGGAGCGCGCAAAAGGCGTTGTGGTCAGCAGGCCGCTGCTGTCGACTTCGGGAACGGATGCTCGCAAAGAAACATTAAGGAAGGGATTTTGCAGTCCCATTTCTGGTGTAAAGCTAGCGGTGTTGTCACCACCTCGCAACCGGAAAAGCGTGGTGAACAAATTTACCCGCCCTGACCTGAGGCGGATGACTCCATCGGGTTCAAGATCGCTGGGTGGGCCGTTGAGCAACAGACTGCCGTCGGCGACAAAATTCAGTAGCGTTCCCTGGACGATCCGTACAGACTCTCCCAAGGTAAGCTCTAAGTCTCGGAAGATGGGGGTAATACCGTTCTCAGACGACGCGGCCTGCTGGCTTTGTTCTGTGGGAAGGTCTATCGGGTCAGTGTTGATGGGGGTCGGCTGTGCGGAGTCGGTGAAGGTGTCGTCAACGGCAACCGGGGCAGAGGCCTGAGAAGAGTCTGCAATATCAGCCGCGCTGCCAGTGTTGTCGGGTAGTAGTACCTGTCCCTGAGAGAGCACCACCTGGCCACCGATTTGAGGTCCATCGCCCAGTACGCTGCCGCCGACAATGACCTGGCCATTGACGCCGCCGCTGTAGAGGGTGTCTAGTGCGAGGTCGATATTTTCTAAATTGACGGTGAGCGGACGATTGGCTTCTAGTGGCTGGGGGAAGAGCTGGTTTTGTGGGGGCTGCTCCGAATTGTTGACAGGGTTGTTTTCGGGTGGCGTGGATTCGGGAGAAGTTTCTGCAGGTGGGGTGGGTTCGGCTCTGAGTGCGGCGATTTGATTGCCGGTGATGATGGGGTCGATCAGGGGGAAGGTGCCAGCCGCGGTGAGCTGACCGTCACTGAACTGGCCTTGCAGCGTGTCGATGACAATTTGATCGCCTGTGAAGATTGCACTGCCGTTGACACTAGTTAGAGGCTCTGGCAATACCTGTGCGCTTAGGACTGCATCGGTGAGGGAAGCATCGCCAGAAATGAGCGGATTTTCTCGGGTGCCGCTAACCAGCAAATTAATTTGACCTTCTCCCGATTCCCAAGCTACCTGATCGTTGAAGATGTTTAGCAGGGCTAAGCCTTCGTTTTGCACATTGACTTTGACTTCTATGGCATCACTGTCGGGGGCAACTTCCATGAAGTCGAAGGCGTAGGGGATATTGGCTGTAAGGGTAAGGGGCTGCTCTGGGGTGTTGGCTGTGAGGGTGCTGAGCAGGGCGAGTCGAGCATTTTGGTAGAGGAATCCGGCTTGGGCGGTTTGGATGGGGGTGTTGTTGATAGTGGCATTCGTGAGTTCTCCAGAGCCCCTAAGCTGAGGGTTTGCTAGGGTGCCGCCCAATGTGGCCCTAGCGTTGGCGAGGCCGTCAATGTCTAGCGGGAGCTGCAAAATGTTTCGCAGATCTACGACATCGATATTGCTGACAGTGGCCTGCAGGTCAGAGGTTAGCTGTGTGTCGCGGCCAAAAACGAGCTGGCCGGCCAAGTTGATGTAGGCTTCGGCGGGCTCTACAGCGGTGATGACCGGGAAGGGGGTTTGGAAATCGGCCTGATTTTCGCTGTCTGAGTCGGGTGAGGGTGGCTGGGTGATGGGGACGGGGACTGTGGAGGCAAATCGAACGGGTTCGAAGGTAAGGACATTTGGTGTGAGGCTACCTCTGGCGACGACGTCTTCTGCGCTGTACTTGTCGCCCCATTGCCAATTGTTACCCGCGAGGTCGAAGTCTAGCTGAAAGTCGTCACCGCTGCCGTTGATTTGTAGGTTGCCTGCGAAGGGACCCTGGAGATCGCGTAGGGGTGGAATGGGGTCGGCGGCTTGCGCGATCGCATCTGCCGCTTCCAATTCCTGGATTTCAGCGAGCCGATTGAGCTGCTCTCCTAAGCTGTCTGGGCCGGTGGCAACGGTGGCTAGCAGCTGTTCTAGCACCTCGGGCGAGAGCGGATCTTCTAGCCAGTCGGGCGGCGTAAGCCCTCGTCTGAAGTCTTCAAGACGGTAAATAGAGAGAGCCGTCAGGAGGCTTTGAACGTTTCCTGACTCGGTGTCGACGCTGGCGCTGTAAACGGGCACGGGACCGTTGAGGTCGAGGCGCCCTGTCACCGTGTAGAGATTTTGATTTAGAACGAGTTCGCCGCTAGTTAGGGTAGCGAGGCTGTCGGCGAAGCGGACTTTGCCTGCTAAACGGCCAGCTTGAATGTAGCCAACGCCCAGCTGATCGATGGCGATATCGCCTTCTAGGGTTTGGTTATCGAGGTTGACAGCAACATCGGTGGCTGTCAGGGTGCCTCGGAGCTGGCCAATGTCGGCAAAGCCGTTGGCTGGGAAGTTGAGCGCGGCGAGAGGAAAGTTTTGCGCTTCGGCGGTGAGCAGATTGCCCTGGGTGCGGCCACGGGCAACTGCGCCGCGCCAGCCGATGTCGAAGTTGAGATTGGGGATGGTCTCTGGCGGTAAACCGGCGGTGGAGCCAATGTTGAGCGCTATTTGGTCGGTGTTGCCTGTGAGGCCGAGGTCGACTCCGTCCGAGGGGCTGTAGGCGACGGTGCCCGTGAGCAGCGGGTTGAAGGGTAGGTTGTTGACAACGAGGTCAGACACGCTGAGATTGCCGTTGAAGCTGGGCGCGGTGGGGGCGCCTGCCAAGGTGCCGGTGACATCGCCCCGGCCGCTGAGGTCGAGGAAGCTCGGAATGTCGAAGGGTAGCTCGGCGAGGGCGTAGTCGCGGGCGGAAATGTCGAGATCGAGTCGCTCTAGTCCGGTGAAGCCACGGTCGAAACTGGGCGTGAGGGTGCCGCTGGCGGTGATGCGATCGCTGCTCGCTTGAATCACCTGAATTTGTTCACCGTTCCAGGCGACTTGAGCTGTCAGCGGCTGATTGAAGCTGTCAAACTGCTGGTTGAACGCGGCGACCCCGTTAGAAAAGGTGACGTTGCCTTGGGCTGCGGTCGCGCCAATGCTGGTATCAGCCGTGCTGCCACTGAATCGAAATTGACCGTTGACATCGCCACGCAAGGCATCTGAGAAGACACCGAGCTGAACATTTTGAAAGGTGACATCGCTGTCCCACAGGCCGTTGATCAGGCTGCCGGTGCCGCTAACTGTGCCGCCACCCAGGGCAAATACGGTGTCGCGAAAGGCTAGGTTCGTGCCATTGATATCAATGGTGCCGCTGCCGGGATACAGCGCATTAGGCGCAGCCCAGTCGACGGTGGTGGTGACGGTGCCCCCCTGACCAACGACGGTGGCATCGGCTGAGACTAGCCCGATTTGAAAGCCAGGTTCGAGATCGTAGCGCTTGGCAATTTCGGTGGCAGGTAGGCTGCGGCCAGTGAGCTGAAAAGTGAAGGGCGTACCTGCCGCGAGCCGCACTTGACCGGTTCCACGGAGGGCACCGCCGGTGCTGGGTGTCGCGGCAATATCGCCGAGGAAGAGCTGATTGCCGCGCAGCAAAAAGTCGGTGGAGGCGGTGGTGAAGGTCAGCCTATCGACGGTGACGGGGTCTGCTGCTGTGGCCGTGCCAGAAAATTCTGGGTCGTCGATGGGGCCGGTGACGCGGGCGATCGCATCAAAGTTGCCGCTGGTCGGTACGGGCAAGTCAAGATCAACCGTGTCGCTAAATTCTTCTACAGTGACGTTTTCTGTGGTGGCGGTCAGGCTGTAGCCATTGTCAAAGTCAATGAGTCCTTGTGCGATCGCTTCAATCTCGCCGTACTCGCCCACGATGCGATCAACGGTCCATTCGTTTCCCTGGAAGCGGGTTTCGCCAGCAATGTCTTCTACCGGCAGCGGCAGCAGATCGGCCTGAACCGTTCCCTCAACGACGCTGAGATTGCCCGAGTAGTCAATATCTTCTCCGGGGAGCAGCGCCATCTCCATGTTGCCGCTAACCCGACCCGACTCAAAGGAAACTGCGTCGGTCTGAAAATCGAGCGTAGAGAGCGTGAAGTTCAAAATATCTGCAAGCGGTGCTTCATCTGCCTGAATGAAAAACTTAGTGGCAAACGCTACCGCTTTATCATCATCTGACTCCGTTTCTACCGAATCGGCTGGAACCGGCTCGACCTCACCTTTATAGATAATGGTGCCACCTGCAATGGGCTGACCTTCCACTTCGAAGCGAACCCGGCGCGTGTTTTGTTCGGCGACGGTTACCTTGTCGAGATCGAGCTGACCCCTGACATTTTCTAGCGGAATGGGCGTAGGAGACTGGCCAGGGACTGGCAGCGGCACCAGCGTGAGCCGAGAATCTTGGAGGTCTACCTTGTTAAGGTCTATTTTGAAGCGTCTTTCTGTTTCTTCTTCTTCTTGCTCTGGAATAGCAACGTTGAGCCAGCCTTTTTCCTCGTCTTGTGCTAAGGTGCCTTCTGCGCCGACGACGGTCAGGTTGAGCCCCAGCTCTTGGGTGAAAATCGTGTCGAGCAGGTCAAAATCGACAATGACCGTCTCAGCAGTGAGGGTTGTTGGATCTTCTTCAGAAGCGCCCACCGAGGAGGGACCCACCTGAATGCTGCCAAAGGTGACTTGCTCCACATCGCCTAGCTCCACGGGCCGCTCCAGATAGTCTGTCAGCACTTGGGATACGAGGGGCGCCAAATCGTCTTGAATGAAGCTCCAGCCCCAGGCTGCAAGCCCCAACCCTGCCGCACTAAAGACAGAACCAACAACAGTGCCAAGCCAGAACCAGGGAAACGGACGCTGGTATTCTGGTGGACGATCTGGCGGCATGGGGCCTTCCGGTTGATGGTCAGAACGAGGAGGTGTAGACACTGTCTGTGATCATGACTATCTTTTGCCGTTCGCTGTAAATATCTCCGGATACTTTTAGGCTTGATCTTTGTGAAGTCTCTTTTAATTGGTAGAGTTTCGTGATCGCGGGATCTATCTACAAGCTTGCTCTTAGCGGGGCTGACTTATCAGGTTTTCCTGCCGGGTGTCATAACAGGTCCGCTCAAGCTACCCGTTACTGTAGCAACTTTGTATGACTATTTAATTAAGATGTCGAATTTTGATCGCGCGTGGGGCGATCGCCTAACTATCCTTTACTTTATGGCGGCGAGTGCTGCGGGCAGCTGAAGACAGCCAAAGCTTTCTATAATGAACAATTACCCACCCGACGTCCATGGAACGGCCTTCTAAGTCACCGCGGCCTTTATCGCCAAAAGATTCGCCGCCAAAAGATTCGCCGCCAAACAAGTTGCCAGCTCATTCAGCCGAGCATCTGCCAGATGACCCGCCGAATGAGCTGCCAGATAACTCAGCAGCTGGGCTGGTCGACAAACGACTAGGCGACTTACCTGGGGACTTGCCAGCTGAGCATGCATCGAACCCTTTTTTGACGTTGCAGAGCCGCTATCTGGTACTGGGTACCTATCTGGTGGCGAGCGTGGCGGTAGGGCTCGGCTATGCCTACCTAGGTCAGCTTGAGCTATTACCCTGGCAGTGGGAAGACCCCATCTCTATGCCGGTGCTGTCCATCGCGATTTGGACGGTACTGGTGGTGGTGATTGTATGGGCGAGTCGTGAGCATGGCCTGCGGCTCGGTAAGCTATTTGGTCTGAAAATTCCTCGGTTCTCTGCCTTCTATGCGGGGCTGTTGGTAGTAAGCCTGCTGATCTTCTCTATGGGGTGTTTTTCAGTTGTTTTCTATTTTCTGTCTTTGGCTTTTCCGAGATACGCTGCTCAGATGCTAGAAACGGATCTGATGCTGGGCGGTGGAAATAGCAGCTTTCCTCAGCTATACGACGGTTTGATGCTGTTCCTTCTGCTGGTGTATGCGCCTTTGGTAGAAGAGCTGGTATTTCGCGGGATTTTGTTGCAGCGCTGGGGGACAAAGTGGGGATTGCGTTGGGGGCTGCTGTGGTCTTCTGTGCTGTTCGGAATTCTCCATGTGAACAATCCTCTGGGACTGACGCTGTTTGGGCTGGTAATGGGCCTGTTGTATTTGCGGACGCGTAGCTTGTGGGTGCCTGTGCTGTGCCATGGGCTAAACAATCTGGCTGCGGTAGGCATTGATTGGCTCTCCGATCTGACGACGGCAGGGTCGGAGGAGGTAGTGACGGTTGCTGCCATGCAGGAAAACTGGTGGATCGGGCTTGTTTTGATGGGCATATCTGCGCCGTTCCTGTTGCACTTTATTCGGCGTAGCTGGCCAAAACCGCTGGATGAGATTCCATATGTGGCAAATGAGACTGTAAGTTAGAAATTTTTCGTTGAGTATTGCGCTTTAAGGGATGGTGCTTTGAGGTATCTTGCTTCAAAGATTGCCTTTTAGGATTGCTTTTTCTATGCCGCCTATTCGCCGCGTGCGTCAGCATGTCAACCCGCTGAGCAGTAAGTATGCTAGTCCTGCGATCGCACCCAACTGGTCAAGTGTGTATGAAGATGCTTCCCTCCCCCTGCACTTGGATATTGGCTGTGCGAAGGGGGACTTTGTCCGGGAGATGGCTCAGCAGCAAACGGACTGGAACTTCTTAGGTTTGGAGATTCGGCAGCCGCTGGTAGAGCGGTCTTTGCTGAGGCGCGATCACGCGATCACCCAGGGTGCGCAGCGAAATCTACACTTCATTTTTTGCAATGCGAACAATTCACTCAGGCCGGTGCTCGGCACTTACCCCGGCAGACTACAGTGCGTCAGCATTCAGTTTCCAGACCCCTGGTTCAAAAAGCGCCACCAGAAGCGCCGCGTTGTGCAGCCGGACTTGGTTGCAGTGCTAGCAGACCTAATGCCAGCGAGAGGCACAGTGTGGCTACAGTCAGATATTGAGTCGGTGTGCGCTGAAATGTGCGATCGCTTCGATGAAAATCCCAACTTTGACAGAGCCATAGAAACGCTTACAAAGCCTCACACAAAAGCGATTGCTTCACCCCAGAGCGATGCTTCTGCAGGCAAGCAGTGGCTGTCTGCAAGCCCTTTCCCAGCGCAAACCGACCGCGAGCGAGTGACCCAAGAAAAAGGACAGCCTGTATATCGGGCACAGTACGAACGGGGATAAGCCGGTCAAATGGGCTGAGAAAGATGTAAACTTTTATAAATAAGGTAAAAGCATGCGCGGTACAACTTATGTCTCAAGCAGTTGGGTTTGGTAAAAAAACGCCGAAGAAGCCAAAGTCCGAGCGGACCAAGAATCGAGAAAAAGCCTCTGCCCAATACGACAAGATGAAGTCGGATGGCCTGCCTGAGTACGAGGTGTATGTGCGCACTGCGGGCGCTAAGCAGTGGTATCCTATCGGGGCTATTGCTGTCCGCCGCTCCACTCAAATCAGCCGGGCGATTTATCATAGCGAGTCAGACTTGTTGCAGGGTGCGTTCCGAGCTTTCCCCGTTCTGAAAAAGAGTAAGGATAATTTGGAATACGGCTATCGGTTGAAGGGTGAGAGAGACGATGATATCGAGCTAGCGACAAAGCCGCGCGATCGCAGCGATCGTGGATTGCTCGGTGCCATCAACGGTATCAAAGGCCTGTTTGGGAAAAAAGACTAAGCTAGATGACCCTTTCTGCGAAGATTTTTAGAAAGGGTCAGACAGCCAAGGATGCTGGCGGGTTTGAACCGTACCGTTATTTTTCAGTTGCTATGAGCGCCAAGAACGAGAAACCAACGCTGACTTACTGGCACGTGTGGACCGATGATGAGGGGGTGAGCCATCAGACTCAGTGCCAGCTCAAGAACTTTGAGAAAGAAAGCATGGGTGGCGACGCCGATCTGCAGTGGAATAATCGCCTAATGAGTGGTGCTGCAGAAGTGTTGTTTTGTACGCTGCCGGTAGGCTGGGTCGGCGAATGGCACGAAAACCCGCGCCCTCAGTGGATCGTCCCCCTCTCTGGCACCTGGTATGTCGAAACCATGGATGGTATGCGAGTCGAAATGGGCCCCGGAGAAGTCTCTTTTGGTGCAGATCAAAACACGAAAGCAGATGAGCAAGGACGAAAAGGCCACAAATCCGGCACAGTAGGAAATCAGCCCGCACAGCTGATGGTGATACAGCTCAAAGATGACAGCTATGTGGCAACAAAGCCTGAAAGATTAGAATCGTGACAGCTGCGAACGCGGAAAATTCGCAAGTTGTGAACATGTAGCAGTACACGAACCTTCTTACGAGAGAATATTAGAGAGCTGGCCTTCTGCGCGGGCGGAAATTAGCCAGTCGAACACCCGGTCTAGCTGCTTAACGGTAATTAGTCCGTTTTGCCAAAGGGCAATAGGGAGTAAGCTGAGGTCGTGCTGGCTGTGTTGAAAAGTTGATTTGATCGAGGCTTCTGGGAGTGCCAGCTCTTCTTCTAAGAACTGCAGAAGTCGCGCGTAGGTAGCTACTTTCATGGGTATTTGAGGCTTTGCTGTGTTCTCTGGTTTTTGCAGCTAATCCTCTGGAATAGCTCATTTTTACAATTTTGGGGGACGACTCTCAAACAGACTTCCACAAGCGAACGGTAGCTTACTTCGGCAAAGCGTAATCCGAGAATCCTGCGCTTTATACGTAATTTTACTCGTTTTGTCCGCTTGGCAATGTACCCATGGGTAGAAATAAGCTTCAAAATCAAAAGTCGTGGAACGCCAACCCAATGGTGTAAATAGCCAATTTTGTCAAGATTTCCTGTCTGAAAATGAGTGCTTTGTCCGTTGATAAATGCACGTCTTTCTGACAGAAGAAATCGCCGGTTTTTCTGAGCTTTTGACACTCACGGCGGGTTTGAATCGCTTTCTTCGTTGTTACATCAACTTGACTCTTTACTCTATCGATATACCTCAGGATAGGCAGTTGTTTGCAACTCAAGGTAGATGGGCATTATCGGGATGGCTGCGCCGATATCCGTAGGATTAAAGTGGGATTGAAAATAGGCTTAACTGCGCTCTTCCAGCCGATTCTCATCTGCTCATATTAGAGAGAGACCTCGAGCTAAAATGCTTACAAAAAAAGAACCTCAAGGCATTTTGATTGTTGATGACAATCCGACGAATCTGGAAGTGCTCTCTGAGTCTTTGATTCAAGAAGGTTTTCAAGTTGCAGTGGCTATAGATGGAGAGGGCGCACTCGAACAGGTTACCTATCATCCACCCGAGCTAATTTTGCTCGATGTGATGATGCCAGGTATTGATGGTTTTGAAACCTGCGAACGCCTCAAACAAAACCCCGATACCCATAGTATTCCGATTATTTTCATGACGGCCCTGTCCGATACGCACAACAAGGTGAAGGGGCTTTCCCTCGGTGCGATCGACTACATCACAAAACCTTTTCAACAGGAAGAGGTTTTGGCCAGAGTCAGAGTGCACCTCCAAGTGCAAAAATTGACCAGAACGCTACAGAAGCAAAATCACCAGCTCAAAAATGAAATTGAGCAGCGACAGCAGGCAGAGGCAGACTTGCTCAAGGCCAATACTGCACTTGATACGCTCAATCATGAACTAGAAGAGCGAGTAGAATCACGGACGCAAGATCTATCTGCGGCGCTGCAAAAAGTCCAACAGACTCAAGTTCAGCTTATCCAGCAAGAGAAGCTCTCTGCCCTCGGCCAGCTGGTAGCTGGGATTGCTCACGAGATTAATAATCCCGTCAACTTTATTCATGGCAATATTGACCATGCCAGCACATACGCTAGGGACCTGCTTTCGCTCTTCACGCTATATGAAAAGCACTATCCTGACCCCGCTGAAGACATCAAAGAGAAGAAAGAGGAAATCGACGTTGGCTTCTTAACCGAAGATCTGCCAAAGCTGCTGAGTTCTATGCAGGTGGGTACCGATAGAATCCGTGATATTGTCTTGAGCCTGCGGATATTTTCTCGGCTAGATGAAGCAGAAGTCAAAGATGTGGATGTCCACGAAGGTATCGACAGTACCCTGCTGATTCTCAATAGTCGTATCAAGGGACAGGTTTTTCCGGTTCCTATTTCTATTGTTAAAGAATACAGCGATCTGCCTCGGGTAAAGTGCTACCCCGGTCAGCTAAACCAGGTTTGTATGAACATCCTTAGCAACGCAATAGATGCGCTTGAGGAAGAAACAGAAAAAAGATCAAGAGATGCCAGTGCCCAGGGCTGGCAGCCTGAAATTAAGGTGTGTACTGAACTGGTAGGCGATAGCGATAAAATTAGAATTCACATCTGTGATAATGGCCCGGGCGTTCCTGAAGACTTACTTCAGAAGATATTTGATCCTTTCTTTACGACCAAGGCGGTCGGCAAAGGTACGGGGTTAGGCATGTCTATTAGTCATGAAATAATTACTGAAAAGCACCACGGCACGCTGACCTGTGAGCGGTTGGCGCCTAATGGAACGCGCTTTACAATTACTATTCCAACTTTTCAGCGCGTAGAAGATTAATCTCACTTTTAAGGCATAGACTCAAGACATCGGTACAAGGTACGGATTCAAGACATAGATTCAAGACATAGATTCAAGACATAGATTCAAGACATAGATTCAACAGATGGGGGCTGTTGAGGTTTCTGTTCTAAGTAGATAGACAGCGCGCCTCCAATGGAAATGAGCAGCATTCCAGCTAGGGCAATACTATTGGGAAGTTCATCAAAAAATAGCCAGCCAATAATGGCAGCAAAAATTACGCTGCTGTATTGAAAAGCTCCAATCTGGTGGGGTTCGGCAAAGCTGTAGGCTTTCACGAGCAGTAGCTGAAAGGTTAGGAAACAGCCTGCTGCCGCCACAATAAGTTTGAATGTGGCTAGATCAATAGGTTGCCACTGCATCAGTGCAATGGGTGCCATGCCGACTGCCCCAATCAGTAAGTAGTAGAGGGTTTGACCCAAAGGTGACTGCGTTTTGCTTAGCCAGCGAACGGTTAGAAACTCAACGGCTGCTGAGGCGCCAGCACCTAGGCCTAGTAGGTTCGCAGGATTGCGAAACAGGTCTGCGTCTGGCTGTACGACTAGCAACAATCCAATAAATCCAAGGGCGATCGCACCCCACAGTGCTGATGAAATATCCTTATCCAGCAGCGTCACCCCAATCAAAGGAATAAAAATCGGCGTCGTATTGAGCAGGACGGTGGCATCTACCAAGTTGCCTAATCCCGCCGCCCAGATAAATAAGTAGAATCCGCACAGCCCAAAAACAGCCCGCAAGAGGTAGAAGGGGAAAATCTGTCGGTTCCACCCCGCTGTTAACGCAGCTATGGCGGACCTTCCGGTCGTTTCTTCGGTGGTTAGCTGCCATAGCGTAGCGGGGATTAGTACGCCTAGGGCGAGTATCAGAAGCAGCCACAAAAATTGTCCCGGCGCAATCGATTCTTGCGCCTGCTTGCCCAATGCCCCTTGAATCGTATTGGCCAAAAATCCTGCGGTGATTAGAG
Organism: Cyanobacteria bacterium J06623_4; assembly: GCA_038524545.1. Lineage (GTDB taxonomy): Bacteria > Cyanobacteriota > Cyanobacteriia > Phormidesmidales > Phormidesmidaceae > Phormidesmis. The sequence goes on from JBCBIK010000033.1 coordinate 13,283, forward strand.
CGGCACCGACCCACAGAAGCTTGCTATCTGACTCGTTATCAGAGGTCATTCACATTCAAGAGTACATTGCTGACAGGTTTTATTCTATCGCGCTTGTTTCTCTGCTATGGCTTCTGAAGAGTTGCTTAGGACAAGCTCATCGGCTGTCTTGGTGAGCATTCCCTAGCGCCGTGCGACGACGCGGGGTCTCACCGCTGAAACCGTTATGTCGCCGCAGGCAACTCTTCCCGCAAAGTAAGAATGCATCCTTACTTTGCTATATGTTTGCCGCGCGCTATGCAGGCTCTCGCAACGTGGCGGCTTCGCAACGTACTATGAGAACGAAAGATGCGGGCGTAGGACTAAAGAGTCTATGAAGGTTTTCAGGCTAGTATGCATAGCAATGTTGCTGTTGTTCACGGGCTGTGGTGTCTTTGCCCAAACGCCACCAGAGCAAGCGATTCGACTAGCGATCGCACAGCGGCTTACCCAAACCCAGCAAAATATTGCTGAAAATCTTGGAATAGTATCTGACAATGCATCTCCCGAGCGCATCAAGCCCAATTTCACCGTCGACGATGTGAACGTCAACAGCCGTGAAAAACTGACGGCGTCTCCTTTGCTCAAGCATCCGAACGTTGGCGAAGTTTATCGGGTGAAGGGGACCTACAAAGCTACGCTGAGCCGACAAATCAGCCAAAAGGCGCAGCAGGACGCACCTTTTGACCTCTTGCTGGGGACAGATACGGAGCAATCGGGTGAAATACAAACTTGGTATCTGATTGAGCCTTGAGAAATTGAAGGTTTCGAGGTGGTCAATGAGGGTAAGGGCAGTTTTGGTAGGGTCAGGACCGTACTGAAGCTGCCTCAATAAATATTCTTTTGACTTCGGTGTGAGTCGTTCGAATATTTTTTTCGATTCGTCGGACGGCTGCTTCGATTTCGTCGGCGGCTAGCTCGTCTTTGAACTCAATATTGAGGGCTAGCATGATGTCTTTTGGGCCTAGGTGCAGGGTGATGGGTGCCTCGGTTGCCGAGACCGCTTCGTCTGAGCGAACAATGGTTTGAATGCTTTTTTGGGTTTCTGGCGCTGCGCTCTCGCCTACCAGTAGCCCTTTCGTTCTGCTAACAAGGGCAATGGCAACCACCGTTAGCAGTGCACCGATCAAGATGGAGGCGATCGCATCATAAAAAGGATTACCAGTCACTTGGCTCAGCCACACTCCGAAGAATGCGATCATCAAGCCAACCAGCGCCGCCGCATCTTCCACAATCACAATAAAAGCGCTGGGATCCTTACTGCGCCCCATCGCCTTCCAAAAGCCTAAGTCTGGATTGTCCTGCGATTTGTTAAACGAGCGAATCGAAACCACTAGCGCTGAGCCCTCAAATACAGCGGCAGCTGCGAGTACACCATAGCTCACTAGCGGATTTTCGGAGACTTCTGGAAACCGTAAGCCCTGCACGCCCTGAAAAACAGAGACGCCACCCCCCAAGGCAAAAATCAGCACGGCCACCATCAGCGACCAAAAATACAGCTCCTGTCCCCGTCCTAGGGGATACTTTTCGTCGGGGCCAGTTTCACTTTGCTTGAGGCCATACAGCAACAGCACTTCGTTGGTAGAATCTACTACCGAGTGAATGCCTTCGGAAAGCATTGCCGAACTGCCGCTGATGTAGGCACCGGTAAATTTTGCAGCAGCGATCGCAACATTGGCTGCCATGGCTGCATAAATGGCTGTTTTTGAGGAGCCCGTAGACATAAGCGATAATCTCTGGCTGGAGGTTTTCTGCGCTGGGGTCAACTGGTAACTTTCATAGGGTTTCCCGTATTTTGGCACCATACCGCAGAAATCGCGCTATCTCTATCAGACCTTAGCGGGTTTGATAACCTGTCTGACTGAGATAGCGCGACGATGAGACTCCAGAGATGAGCCCTTAGAGATGAGCCTTTAGAATGGCAGGCTGCTAAAGGCCATTACGACCACAGCTGACTAACCACCTCAACTAAGGCCGGGATAGACTCTGCCTTCTCTGCATCTGTCCGCAGGAAGCCCAGGTCTGGTTGAGGCTCGTTGCGATTGTTCAAAATCAACAGCGCCAGCTGAGCAATATCTACCAGTCGGTCGTTGTCTTCACCGAGTAGGCCTCTGAGGTCAGGAATGGCAGGAACGGCCTGTCTGCCCAGGTAGGTCAGACCGAGAGCCGCTAGCTCACGGGATTCAACCGTCCCGTCAGACAGCGATGAGATCAGGGTGGGCAAGATTAAGCTGCTGTCTTCTGTGAGGGTCCAGATGGCATCAGCTGCGTAGAGCCGGGTGAGTGCATCCTCGCTGTTGAGCGCTTCGGTCAGGCCGGGGACAGACTGCTGACCAATTTTGGTGAGGCTGGTGGCAATCATTTGATTGACATTGGACTCGTTGCCAAGGAGTGCTTTGGAAAGCGCCGGAATGGCCACATCGGCGAGTGGGCCAAAGTCTCCTAGAGCCTCTGCGGCTGCGATACGCACATTGCTGTCGCCGTCTTCCAGGGTTTCTGTCAGAATCGGGATGGCCGACTCCAGCACCAAATCATCTACTTCGTTGACTTTGTTGATATCGCCGATTAGGGTTGCGGCTGTCTTTTTGGCCAGGGTGTTTGCCGTGTCGTTTTTCAACAGGTCGCCGAGTGCTGGGACAGCGTCTGCGCCAATGTCTACGAGTGCATCTGCGGCGATGTCTTGTACCAATCCTGATTCGTTTTGGACGGCGGCTACCAATATATTTAGCAAGACGCTCTGCTCTAGGCCGACTTGGGTAAGTGTGCTGGTGGCCAGCGCTCTGACTAGCTCATCGTCGTCTCGGAGCACCTCTAGCAACGTTGGGGTGGCAGCTTCGGCTTCTGGCCCAATCTCATTGAGCGCGTAGGCAGCGGCTGCCCGTACGGGTGCACTGTCAGATTCTAATGCTTTTGCCAGATCGGGTACGGCTTTGGCACCCTTGGTAGCGAGGGTGTCTGCGGCAGATTTGCGAGTGTCTGCACTGGGGCTATTCAGGGAGGCGACGAGTTCTGAGAAGTCATCGTCTGTGGTCTCTGCTGTGGGTGTCTCAGTCGATGGGGTGGGCTGAGCGGCAACAGCAGGAACGTATTCCGATGCGATCGCATCTGCCTGTCCGCTGCTGACGAGTGCCTGATAGGCGATCACTGCAATGTCTGCTCTGGTGGCATTTTGCTGGGGGTTGAGCTGCTGAACGTTCGGATAGTTGACGACGAGCTGGTTTTCAGTGGCTGTTGCGATCGCTGCGATCGCCCAGTCGGGAATGTCTCCTCGGTCGGCAAATGCTGCCAACAGCTCTTCATCGGCGTTTGAAGTATCTATGCCTAGTCCGCTGGTGAGTGCTACTAGCACTTCTAGGCGGGTGATGGGCTGATTGAGCCCAAAGGTGCCATCTGGGTAGCCACTCAAAAAACCTTTGGTATAGGCGGATGTGATCGCCTCGGCGGCCCAGTGGTCAGCGGGGACATCGCTGAAGGTGATGGATTCTCTGACGTTGGCGGTCTGAAAGCCACCGCTCAAAATCGAAGCAAACTGCGCCCGTGTCATTTCTTCATCCGGACGAAAGGTGCTGTCGGGGAAGCCGCTAATAATATTTTTGTTGACCAGGGCCTGTATGTATTGAGTTGCCCAGTAGTCGCTGTTGACATCCATAAAGCGAGACTGAGCTGCGGCAGGCAGTACCACCGCCATACTGACTGCGAAGGTGCTTGAGAGCGCGATCGCGCGATTGACCTGATTACGTTGTCCAAACATGACGAGAACCTGATGTAGTGGGGGTATTCACTGAATTGATAAGCAGAATATCCCATCGGCTTCCCTCGCCACCAGATTTTGGGGCCGGTTAGTAATTTGGCCAGTCAGTTACCCCGCGTATTTTCACAAAATGGACGTTTAACCGCTGTAAAAGGCCCATCTTTGGCTATTTTGTCGCATCCAGTTGTTCAGATTGGCATAGGCAACTGGCACAGTTAGGCCGCGTGAGGCGACTGATTGTCTGATCGCTTTGGCTCATGCTTTTTCAGCAGCATGGGCCTGGAGCGTTTCGAGAGATACGTATTTCAACGCTGCCTCATGGGTAGAAGCCAAGACAACCGGGGGGGCTACGCCATCTTCCATCGCTTCTTTCCACCTTGCTGCGCACAGGCACCACTTGTCTCCAGGGTTCAATCCTGGAAAGTTGTACAGCGGTTGCGGTGTACTCAAATCGTTTCCCTGCGCCTTGGTATAGCTCAAAAAGGCCTCCGTCAGCTCTGCGCAAACCACATGCACCCCTCTATCTTGTGGCCCGGTCTGACACATACCGTCACGGTAAAACCCAGTCATGGGAGAAGTACAACAGCTTTCTAGGGCCGTTCCTAAGACATTTTTGCTATTGCTCATCTCTTTACCCTCGGCCATATCAATTTCTCCTCAACTTTGTTCTATTGTTGTCTTTGGCCAATTAATCACTAAGGATCAGTCTCTAAACCTTCCTTGACGGCAGCAGCATACTGAGTGGGTACCACCCACAAAAACAGCCACCACCAAATGCTGATAACGCCAACAACCGGTAGGGTTATCCATAGCCGATGTAGTATCAGCCAAGATGCCGTAGGAATCGCTACGCCAGTCAGCACAATTGACCATGGCTGACACCACCAAGGCTTGATTTGCCACATCGATTCAGGAAGGTTTTGATCGTTAGTGGGCTGACCATTGGTGGACTGAGCATTGATGGATGTTCCCTCTGTCGCCATTGCTTCTTTCCTCCGTCATTCCTCTAAAAACTTCTAAAGATTCAAAATTTCCACAGGTTCAATGTCGTCGGCTGGTTCAAACCCAAATATTTGCGCATAAAAAGACAGCTCTGCGTCTAATGCACGCCTAATGTTTTCAGCTTTTCGAAAGCCGTGCTGCTCTCCTTCAAACAGCAAATAAGCCACCGGAATGCCCTTCTCTTTCAAGGCGTTGACCATCGTCTCTGCCTGGTTGGGCGGCACGATTTTGTCTTCGGCACCCTGAAAGAAAATAATGGGGCAAGATAGCTGGTCTACTGCGTTAATGGGCGATCGCGCTTCGTACACAGCCTTCTTCTCAGGAAAGGGACCCACCAGACTATCTAGATAACGCGATTCAAACTTGTGGGTTTCTGCCGCTAGGCTCGACATGTCACTAACGCCGTAGTAGCTAGCGCCTGCCCTAAAGACGTCTCGAAAGGTCAGGGCCGCTAGGGTGGTGTACCCACCTGCGCTACCGCCATCAATTGCCAAGCGCTCCCTGTCTGCCTTACCCTGCTCAACCAAATGCAGCGCACCGTTTATCGCATCTTCTACATCGACGATGCCCCACTGGCGCTGCAGCCGGTTACGATAGGCCCGTCCGTAGCCCGTGCTGCCACCATAGTTCACATCTAATACGGCAAATCCTCGACTGGTCCAATACTGAATAGAGAGATTGAGGGCGCTAGAAGCAGAGGCCGTTGGTCCGCCATGGGTCTTTACCAGTAGCGGTGGTCGTTCGCTGACCTGCACTTCGTAGTCTTTGTTTTGAGGGCGGTAGTAGATGCCATATGCGTTAAACCCACCGGTTGTGGGAAAGGAAATGACCGCTGGCTCTGAGAGATAGCCTGGATCAATCGCTAGCGTGCTCGACTGTCGCAGCGTGGTAGGTACCAGAGTCGTCAGGTTCAGCCTCACGACCGCAGTTGGCTCAGTGGTACTGGCTGCCACAAAGACGGCAAATCCTGAACTGACCTGTAGGCTACCGATGCCGCAGTATGGAATCTCGATATCGTCCATGGTGCGTGCCAGCGTATCAAGGCGACCAAGTCGAACCTTTCCCCCTTGCTGATAGGTACACAAAATAGTTTGATTATCTTCAAATCCGTAGCTGCTCTGGCCAAAGTTCCACTGCGGACCGGTAAATTCTGCCTCTAAGGGAAAAAGTGGCTCTCCCCGTTCGCCCTCCCACCGATACAGATTCCACCAGCCCGTTGCGTCGCTAATGAAGTGCAGCGTGCCAGCTGGTGACCAGCGCGGTTGAGACACCGACTCTTTTTCATTGCCTACCAGCTTTCGAGGTCGGCTCAAGCTACCGTCGTCGTTGACGTTTGCAAGCCATAGCTCTGTGCCGTCCCAAGGCATCTGTGGATGGTTCCAGGTCACCCAGACTAGCGCTGTGCCGTCTGGGCTGAGCCTAGGTGATGCGTAAAAATCATTGCCACTGGCGAGCACCGTTGGGGGCTCTCCTATGAGTGATACCGTTGCAATTGAATTGATGGGTTCGCCTGACTGACGGTGATCTTCCATCACGCAAATCAGCCGCTGACGGGGTTCGTCCATCACCATGTCGGCGTAGCGCAGTCCCGCCGCCGGAGAGACCGCTGCCGTCAGCGGCTCTGGCGCTTCCCCCGCTCGTTGCCGGTACAGCCGCTGGTCGGCAAAGTTAGAAAAATAGGTCGTCCCTTTATGGACTAGGTAAGCGCCGCCCCCGTACTCATGCACCCGAGTTCTCACGTTAAAAGTATTGGGAGTAATATCGCTGACGGTGCCCAGTTCGTCGTCTGGGCCGTACCTAACAACTAGCTGACGTCCTCCTTCTGTTGGCCGCAGCTCACTCCAATAGATGTCTGGACCGTCGAGCCGCACCGCGCCTAATCGGATAGAGCTAGAAACGATTAGATCCGAAGTGATGGGAGACTTCCAAGATCCGTAAGGCGTCGATTGAACCATGGGTGAGCGTAATCAATAGGGTCAGCTGTGGTCATATTTTGCTAGGGCTACTGTATGAACCTGGGTGGGCGATCGCAACCGACCAAAGGCATAAGTGCATGCAGAAGCAAAACCGTAGTCTCATAAAGCTTAACGCTATGTGCCTGTGAACCAATCACTAAAATTGATACGGACTGTCCACTAATCCCTCGCAAAAAAATAGCCTTGCGCTACGGTGAGCTTGATAGGTAGCGATTCAATTTCTGAACACAAGGACCCAATCACCCATGGTTGACAACCAAACGCCAACAACTCACCTCAAAAAGGAAGGCAAATTTCGCCGTTCACTTCTGCTATGCAGTATGCTTTTCGCGGGGATTACGGCAAGCCCACTGTTTGCTCAAGCCCAGACCAACGACCCACTTCCCGACGTAGAACCCGGTGTAGAAGAAAGTCAGGTCCCAACAGAGGCCCGGTTTGAGTGTCAGCTTTCTAATGGTGAATACACGGTGATGTATTTGCCAGAAAGCCAGCCGGGCGCTGCCTATCCATGGGCAACGCCGGGTGCCATGGGCGGTGGTTGGACGGCGGAGAGGCGTTGTTTTACCATTAGTGAGCGGTTAGAGTCTTACCGGCCAGAGGGCTTAGCAGAGCTGCAGGTAGGCACAGAGAACGGTTACGACATTGTCTGTGCGACAACCGAACAGTTCCCCAACACGTGCAAGATTGTATTTACAGTTCCCCCTGGACAAAACCCTGTGGTGACGCGCGACCAAGTATTTGAAAATTTGGCGCTGGCTGATAGCGGAACTGATACAACCATTGTCAACACCTTTACCGCAGGTGATAACAACGATCTGCTGGGTCAGATTGGCGACGTCATCAACAACTTTCCGCTCGGTGGGGCAACTTCAACTGCCCAACGCGATGAAAACATCAACCTCAAGCCCTTTTTGTCTCCTGCTGATGGCGGCACTGGCGCAGCATTGACTCGTCCAGCGGGCGCAGGCCGTCCGCTAAATCCAGACAATTTCCGATAGACGAGTGCCCATTTGGTGTGTTTTCTGTTGCTTTAGCTGATAAAAGTTCCTCAATAAAAGTCCCCCACCAGTGAGTTTACTGGTGGGGGACTTGTTTATTCAGCGATCATTTTCCGATTGGCGGCTACGCGTTATTGAGGATAGCTGCTTCATCACGCTTACGCTTGAGGCGCTTGCCAGCTAGCCCAAGCATCAGCAATCCGGCCATTGCAGAAGGCTCAGGAATCTCTTGGGGACCGTCGTCAATGGTATCCCACGCTAAGCCAGAAATTGCACCACTACCCGGATAGCTAAAGCGCACGCTAGTTAGATGGGCGTCATTGACATCGAACTTGAACATGGAGTTGTCACCTTGGCGGTTGCCGACCTGGGTCATGGTGATACCGTTCATGGTGACTGAGGTGCCCTGTGCGGCAGACTCATTTGTGCCATTTACGCGGTGGTGCTCTGCCATCAGCGCGTCAATATCGATATTGAGAACGCCACCGTCGGCTTTTTGCCCTTCTACGGTAATGCCGCCGCCATTGTCATCAATATCTAGAAGAGAGAAGCTGTTGAACGCAACGGCTTCGGCGAAGTCGAAGTCTAAATAACCGCCCTTTGCTTCGTCGTCAGCTTTATAGGTGCCGTTAGAGCTGAGACTGTTGCCGTCTTCTTCTTGGATGATGAGGACGTTGCCCTGAGCGGGTGTGCCATAGTCGACAACTTTGCCATTACTCTTGGTGTAGCTGGCGGTCCTCAGGTCGTTGTCGCGTCCTCCTTCATTAGTGTTGTATAGGTTCAGTTTGGCTGCGCCATCGTGGCGGTCGTTGATGCCGCTGATGTTGGTTAGGCCCCAGTCTGCCCACTGGTCACCTTGGAGGGTGCCGTCGGTGTTGTAGAGAATGCTGCCACCGTCTGCGCCAGTCTCAAAATCGAGTGTGTAGGTAGCCGCTTTTGCAGAGGGTGCCATCACGCCTACTGCTGCAACGGTGAGGCCTGCCGTGAGAGCGAGCCACTGATTGTTTTTCTGGTTGAGAATATTCATAGGTTTTCCGAAGTAGACATGTTGAATGTGATATTTGCTACTTGTCTAGTTAAACAAACTTCTTCTCTGAGCTTCTGGGTATTCGCCCCTAAGTTGATTGGAAAAACACAATTTGACTGGCTGATTGAAGAGAGAAAAAAGACGACTGTGCACTTTCTGGAAAACAAAACAAAAACAGTTTTTATTTGTCGTGTTCTTACTGAGATGTCTTACCTCTATTCAGTTTTTGTCTATGTCTTGCTAGAAGAAACACATAGATATTTCAAGAGAATGCTGCAGAAAATACTGAAATCTCAATCACGTTTCGGACTGAGTTTTGAGTTTTCTTGTGGTTTTTACAGGGGAATGATCTTGAAAGGCCAGAAGCTTTCTTCTATGTCAAGAAAAGTTGGTAGGTAAGTGATGAAAATTGAACACTGCTAACTAGATTTTGGTCCTATATGACATGGCGAAAAAATGCTTCTGTAAAGAGAGTTTGAATGTTCACAGTGTCAAACAACTATGTATGTAGCAATCGATACGAAATCGCAAATTTAGTGGCTTGCATGCATTACGTACGTAGTTTTGTGTTGAGAGATATAAGTGACGAGCTCTTTCGTGAAACCATGCAGATAACAAGAATAATAGGTGTCTTTTTAGACAAATTAGGTGATTTCTTCTCAGTCTCTTTAACGAGCAATCCGGGTGAATGAGGACGCCTGTCCGGTATCTCGCGGATATTGTTGGTGGGTGGATACGCCTTTACGGAGCTAGTTAGCTAGTTAAAATGAACAACAAATCTATTAATACTGTAGTTGGTGTCGGGTTCATGGCGGTTGCGCTCAGTGCGATCGCAAAACCTGCTGATGCTTTTGTGATTACTAATACTTCAGCGACCTGGGATAACGTCACGCTGACGGATGGAACCGTGGTGGGCTCGGCAGGTGAAGCTGCTAGCGCCGATAACTACGTCGTATTTCGAGATGTGGATGGAGAAAGCCAAGTGCGCTGGGGAGATGCCGTGTATGGCTGGTCCTGGGAGGAAAACTGGGAGCTAACCTCCTATGAAGTTGAATCTGGTGACTGGGAGTGGCAATCGAATTGGAAACGAAATCGATGGGGCAGATGGTACGATGCTGGCCATTGGGAATGGGTGACAACGACAACCACTGTAGAAGAGTGGGTCGATAATGGCCATTGGGTGGCTCCTACCGACGATTATAAGAGTGGGTTGGGCTTTGAGGGTGTTGATGACCTGAGTTTAGATGTTGGTGAGGTTTTCAATATTGGCTCGTTGACTCATTACAATCAGACGATTTGGAACGATGTCGCTTTTGGTACCTCTGCTGAGATAACCCTGGACTTAGACTTTGGAAATAGCGATATTGGTGCTCAATCCTTTAACTTTGCCTTCTCTATTGATGAAACGGTTAACGACCAAGCTGTCTGTCCTTATCAGACGGATGCAGGAAAGGGTTGTTCTGACCAGATTACATGGGACTTCTCTATTGATGAATCTAACTCTTTCATGTTTGAAGGAGAAGAATATACGCTGGAGCTTGTTGGGTTCTCTGAGCAGGTGGCGGCAAGCACCATTGTCAATGAATTTACGTCACAGGAGAAAGCCAATAATTCTGCGGGACTCTTTGCTCGAATTGTACAGGTGGATACCAGTGAAGAAATTCCTGAGCCAGCCTCTCTGCTCGGACTTGCTGGTCTTGGCCTCTTCGTTGCACGCTCTCGAAAAAAGCGCATTAGTCAGCTGCTAGCTTAATTCAGTCTGATAATTCAGGCCGATAGGGGTTCTCTGCACTGAACCTTGACGCTAACTTTTAGCGCTGACTCTTGGCGCGTAGCAGTCTATACGAAGGTTCGGCGTAGAGAACGCACTGATTTTCTGTAAATTCGTATCTACCACAGTTTGCATATATTAGAGGATGGAGCATTTGTCGTATTTCGACAGGCTCTGTCCTTTTTTTATGCTTTTAAGGATGCTAGAATCCTAGCCTCGATACCTACTGACACCATGAACGTTGCTCAGCTGATTGCCCAAGAACTATCAGTGCAGACTACTCAGGTGGAGGCTGCGCTTGCGCTGTTTGCAGAGGGGGCGACCATACCTTTTGTGGCTCGATATCGCAAGGAGCAAACTGGAGAACTCGATGAGGTTCAGCTGCGTCAGATTGCGGAGAAGCACGCTTATATCAATGAGCTGGATGCTCGAAAAAAGACAATTTTAGGGGTTATTGAACAACAAGGGGCACTGACGCTTGGTCTGCGTTCGAAAATTGAGCGTTGTCAGAGTAAGACTGAGCTGGAAGATCTCTATCTCCCTTATCGGCCAAAGCGACGTACGCGGGCTACGATCGCAAAGGAGAAGGGCCTCGAACCGCTGGCCAAGGAAATTTCTCGACTGAATAATGTTGGCCAACGTCCGGTTGACCTCACTGCGATCGCTCAATCCTACCGGAGTGATGCCGTTCCTACGGCGGAGGATGCGCTACAGGGCGCGGCAGATATTTTGGCTGAGGCGATGGCTGAGCAGGCAGAGCTGCGAGCTTATGTTCGGCAATATTTGCTGAGGAAGGGCATTTTTATCTCGAAGATTAAGTCGGGTCATGCTGAGGGGAGTACGAAGTATGAAATGTATCGCAATTATCAGAATGCGGTGAGTAAGATAGCCCCGCACAACTTGCTTGCGTTGCTCCGGGGCAATAAGGAAGGTGTGCTTAAGCTTTCTCTGAGTTTCGATGAGTCTGAGGTGTTGTCGTATCTTTTGAGTACTCAGCTGAAAAATAAGGCGCATACTATGACGTCTTTTTATGCGGCTTTTGTGAAAGATGGCTTTAATCGACTGATGAAGTCTTCTCTGACCAATGAGGTGATTGCAGAAAAGAAAGCGTGGGCTGATGGAGAGTCGATTCAGACGTTTGCTGAAAACCTACGCAACCTGCTGCTGAGTTCGCCTGCGGGGATGAAGCCGACTTTGGGCATTGACCCGGGTTTTCGGACGGGGTGTAAAGTGGCGGCGATTAGTGAAACGGGTCAGTTTTTAGCCTATGAGGCTATTTATCCTCATTCCGGTCGGGGGCACCGGTTGGATGCAGTGCAGGTGCTAACTCGCCTGATTGAAACCTATCAGGTGAAGCTGATTGCCATTGGCAATGGTACGGCGAGCCGTGAAACGGATGAGTTTGTTACGGAAGTGATCGAGGGGCTAGACGATCCACCGATTAAGGTGATGGTGAATGAGTCGGGCGCTTCTATTTATTCGGCAAGTGAGGTTGCGATCGCTGAATTTCCGACATTGGATATTACGGTGCGGGGGGCGATTAGCATTGCTAGGCGGCTGCAAGATCCGCTAGCTGAGCTGGTGAAGCTCGACCCGAAGTCTATTGGGGTTGGTCAGTATCAGCATGATGTGGATCAAAAGCGCCTGAAGCAGAAGCTGGATGACACGGTGGAGAGCTGTGTGAACTATGTGGGGGTGGATTTGAACACGGCGTCTCGTGAGCTATTGCAATATGTCTCTGGGATTAGTGGGGCGATTGCTCAAAACATTGTGACGTTTCGGAATGAGGTGGGGCAGTTTTGCGATCGCAAAGCCCTGCTCAAAGTGAGTAAGCTAGGCCCCAAAGCCTATGAGCAGGCAGCTGGGTTTTTGCGCATTCGCAATGGTGACAATCCGCTGGACAATACCGCTGTGCATCCTGAGAGATATGCTTTGGTAACAGCTATGGCGAAAGACTTGGGCGTTCCCTTGAAAGAGATTACTGGCGCGAGTGACCGGCTAAAGCGACTACCGCTTGATAAGTATGTGACCAAAGATGTTGGTGAGCCGACGTTAAAAGATATTTTGAGTGAACTGGAAAAGCCTGGCCGTGACCCGAGGGCCGAATTCACCTATGCTCAATTTGCGGCGGGGGTGAACGATATTAAAGATCTCAAGGTTGGTATGGTTTTAGAAGGGGTGGTTACCAATGTGGCAAACTTTGGGGCGTTTGTTGATATTGGCGTTCACCAAGATGGATTAGTCCACATCTCTCAAATGGCAGATACTTTTGTAAAGGATCCGAGAGCTATTGTGCGGGTAGGGCAGGTTGTGAAAGTGCAAGTGTTGGAGATTCGGGAGAAACTAAAACGCATAGGGCTGAGCATGCGGCTGGCAAAAAGCGTTAATCGTTTGGAACATGACAAAAACGACAATGAATCTACCAACAGGTCAGTTTCCGAGCAGTCGGTATCCCGAAGGAATACTAAGCCATCACCACCATTACGAGTCTCTCGCAAGCCCTTGCCAAAAAGGTCTAATGCAGAAGCTCTAAGTTCAGAAGATTTGAAAAATCGATTTAACCGCCGTAAACCCTAGCATCTGAATAAGCCGTAAGAATTTTCTTAGAAGTATCTGAGATTTAGAAGGCGATGCTGGTGTTTGCTTTTTCGTGTTTGCTTTTTTTAAAGGAATATTTCCTCAACGCTATATCCCTAAAATACTTTCCTAAAGTACTGTTTTGTGGAAATATGAGTTTGCTTTTAGCGCAAAGCTATCAATCGTTTTAGGCGGCTGCGCTCTATAAAGAAAAGGATGTCAGATAACTTAATTAGAGATATCTTCGATAATTTGAAAAAACTTCATTTGTTGCGCTAAGATTGTTTCCTAGAAAACATATTTTGTAAATTTCATCCATGACTCAAACTGTACTGCCTCAACTGCAGGAAATTGCTTCAGATCTAGCGAGCCAAGAAGAAGCGGTCGCTGCTCAATTAGAAGAAATCCGAGAGAAGCTGAACGGTGTTCGCGCTGTGTTGCCGTTATTTGAAGATGGTTCTTATGATGCGTCGGCGGTGGCTGCTGTTTCTGAGACGCTGGTAACGAGTGAGCCCGAGGGTGAACTAGCGCCCGCTGACGTGAAAAAGGAGACTAAGAAAGCCCCCAAAGCAACCTCTACAAAGCAAAAGAAGGGCGGAAAAAAGAAAGATGGTAGAACGGCCAGCTGGCAGAAGTATACTCGACCAGGCGTCAAGGAAAAGACGATTCCAGAAGCTGTTCGATTCGTTTTGTCGACTCAGCCTGATAAGTCATTCAAAATTGCTGAAGTAATGGATGCGCTGTTTAAAGATATGCCTAAGTCGCAGTACTTGAAGGCACGCAATCGCATTTCGAATGTGTTGTCTGGCGGTGTGCGCGATGGAGAGTGGTATAAGGGCGATCGCGGTACCTATCGCCTGATGGCAGAATAAGACTGCTGAACGCACTTGTGTAGAAACGACCTTACAAGCACAATAAAGCAGCTCGTACGCTTTCTTGAATGCCGTACGAGCTGCTTTATTGTGTATGAATGAAGAGGGTTGCTGTGAGCGAGCTACTGACCAGAGGACGGTGAGCGCTCGGAAGAAATCGATTTCACCAGTTGCTCGAATCGAGAGACTGATTTTTCAACGATTTTTAGGCTGTCTTCCCAGAATGAGGGTTGTCGAAGATCTCTTTGTAGGTGATGTTGGACGAGGTCTTCGGCTGTCATCGTGCCAGTGTCTCGCAGCAAGCTGGTGTAGCGCTGGTTGAACTGGTCGGCATGGGCGTCTTGCTGGGCATAGATGCCGAGGCTGAAGAGATAGCCGAAGAGGTAGGGATAGTTGTAAAAGCCAAGTCCTGAAATGGAGAAGTGAAGCTTGCTGGCCCAAAAAAGATCGTCGTATTCGCTCAGGCTATCTTCGTACCATAGTTGCCAGCTTTCTTTCATCATCTGCCGCAGCTGATCGGGGCGAAGGGCGCCTTGTTTGCGAGCTTCGACCATGCGCTTTTCAAATTCGAAGCGGGCCGGAATGTTGATTAGGAAGACGGCGGCGCTGGCGGCATCTTCCCAGGCGATTTGGAGCTGTTGAGCGGGTGTGGTTGCCTTTTGCATGAGGGCATCGCGCACTAAGGTTTCGGCGAAGATGCTGGCGGTTTCGGCGAGGGTCATGGAGTAGCGGCTTTCCATGGATGATAGGTCACGCATGACCCAGTTGTGCCAGGCGTGGCCTAGCTCATGGGCCAGGGTGATGACATTTCCCATGGAGCCTTCGTAGGTAAGAAAGATGCGTGGTTCGCGAGGACTTGCAAACCGGGTGCAGTATGCGCCTGTGGCTCGATGGGGGGTGGGCTTGCCGTCTATCCAACCTTTTTCTGCCATCATGATGGCAAAGTCTCCCATTTCTGGGGTAAGCCTGTTGAAGGCGTTTGCAATAAGTGCGATCGCTTCGTCAAAGCCAATGTTTTCGCTTTCTTCAGTGCCTTGTTTGCCGTTTTTGTCTTTAGTGAATGCAGGTGCAGGTGCCATCAGATCCCATGGGTTCATTTTGGACTGGCCTATTGCTAGGGCCATGCCGTTTAGCGCTCGGTGCCCAATGCTACGGTTTTGATAGGTGGTGTCTATGAGTGCGTCGAGGGTTTCTCTTTCGATGCGGCTCTGATGGCAGCTTTTGTCTAGATAGTGGAGTTGTTTGCGATGGCCTCTTTTCTTCGATTCTTCTAGTCGCCAGCCATTGATAGCGTTGAGGCCTGCTGCGACGGATGATAGCTGCGTTGACCAAGCGTCGCGAATGCCGCTCCAGGCAGCCTGTCGGTATTGTGCGTCTGGGTGGCTGAGTAGGTTTGCTGCTTTGGCAAGCCCAATGGTGTCACCGTTTACTTCGCACTTGAGGGTGCCTGCGAGCTCGGTGTAGAGGTTTCCCCAGGTGTGGAGGCCATTGGTGGCTAGGGCGGTGATCAGCTGTTCTTCTGCGACGCTGAGCAGCTGGTCTTTTTGTTTGCGGTAGTGGCGGATGAGGAAGGTGATCTCTGTGAGGGCAGGATCTTTTAGTAGGGTTTTGATGAAAGTGTCGCTGGTGCGAATGAGAAAGACATTGAACGGAGTCATGACCTCTTCGAGGTCGGCGCCCAGCTTTTGGAGGATGGGTTTGTAGGTGTTGGCGCTGGGGTCTTGGGTGTCGGTGCTGAGCGCTGAGTAGATGTAGGTACTGAGGTTGCCGAGACGGTCGAGGACGTCTTTGCGCTGCTGATGGATGTCGCGAATTTTTGCGATTAGGGGTGCGTCTTCACGCTGGGGAAGCGTCTCGGCTGTTTCAACAAGGGTCGTGAATGGCTGACAGGCGTCGCTGATGGTGGCGATGTCTGCCTTGAGCTTTTCGATTGCATTGGGAATTTGCGGATCGCTTGTGCTGGAGAAGAAAGCGGTATTGTTCCAAGTTTGTTGGAGGGCTGTTTGCTCAGGGGTGGGGCGTTGGGGATTGGAGAGCGTTGCTGTCATGGGTAGAGATGAGGTAGCGATAAGATGATGAAGGTTTTGGTGTGATGAGAAAGGGAAGAGCTTAGAAACGCGATGCCTAGAAACGGGATGGCTCAGAAACCGTAACAGCGGGAGTTGTCTGTGAAGATATGAGGAGACAGGATAGTTACGGTGTAATGATTACGGTGTATTTTGAGTGCTTTTGGTCGCGGATATGAGTAGTTTGATTGGGAAAAGCCTGCAGCGGGGCAAATATAAGCTGGAAGCGGTGCTAGGCCGTGGCGGGTTTGGCCTGACGTTTCGGGCCCATCAGAACTATTTGGACAAGGTGGTGGTAATCAAGACGCTGAATGAATCGTTTTGGTCTGCGACTAACCTTAGCGATTTGCAGCGACAGTTTCAAGATGAGGCGAGGCGACTGGCGCTCTGTAGCCACCCCAATGTGGTGCGGGTGAGTGATTTTTTTGTTGAAGATCGGCTGCCGTATATGGTGATGGACTATATTCCGGGGCGATCGCTCTACGACATGGTGATACCGGAGGTAGGCCCTGCAAAACCCCTCAGTGAAGCTGAGGCGGTGGGCTACATTCAGCAGATCGGCAAGGCGCTACAGGCGGTGCACAGCAAGGGATTGCTGCATCGCGACGTGAAGCCTCAAAACATTATGATCCATCAGCTAACGGGGGAGGCAGTGCTGATTGATTTTGGGATTGCCCGGGAGCTGACTCAGAACCCGACTAAAACCCATACGAGTATTGTGTCGGAAGGGTATGCGCCGATTGAGCAGTATTTGCCGAAGGCGCAGCGCTCGGCTGCAACGGACATTTACGGCTTGGCGGCGACGCTGTATACCCTGCTGACGGGGGAGGTGCCGGTAGCGGCGGTGCTACGCGATCGCACGCCTTTGCCTCCGGTTCGAGCGCGCAGGCCGGATGTGAGCGAAGCGGTGGCACGGGCGATCGCCTACGGTTTGAATGTGGAACTCAAGGACCGACCTCAGTCGGTTGGTCGCTGGCTATCAATGCTGACAGCGACGCCAGGCACGGTCAACCCAACCGGTGATGGTAAGATCGTGGGTAAGCTGCCGACGCCTTCGGAAATTCCTACGCGAGTCGTCGCGCCGGGCTATCAGTCTGGTCCTTTACAATCTCCTCGGCCTGAGCAAAATAGAAATCGTGATGGCCTGACCGGAGGGCGGACGGTGGCGGTGCCGCTGCCTGGTGAGTACGCGGAGGGTGCTGCGATTGCACCGACGCGCGGAGTTGCCGATAGCCCGGCGCTGCAGAAGCCGAGAGGACGAGCCAGAGGATGTGGCTGTGTGTCGACGTTGGCGATGGTGACGTTGGCAATCGCAGGCATTGCTGTGGGGTCTGGATACTGGCTCTACAACCGGTTTACAGACCTCCCAGAAATCTCCCTGCCCACTGTGGAGCAGCCCGAGACTGAAAATACGACGCCAGAAGAAACACCGGAGGAGCTGCCGGAGGCAGAAACTGAAGATACTGAACAAGGCGAAGATCCAGACGCTGCATCGGATGAGGCGCCTGAAGAAACGGTTCCGGATGTGGCAGAACCGGATGATACGCAGGTATCTGGGTCTGAAGAACAAACGGGTGGTTCTGTTGGTACGCAGCCGCCTTTGCTGCTGGGCAGTCGTGGTAATCCGGAAAATGCGCAGCCTGGTAACACAGGTGGCATGGTGGCCATTCCAGGTTTTGGGCCTGGGGAATCTGAAGACAAGATAAGAGGGCAACTGGGTGCGCCCACTCAAGAAGCTGCGACGGGTAATTTTTATACGGCGGTGTATGACGTAGTGCCAAACCGCGTGAGCTTGGCCTATGTGTACGACCGAGATTCTGTTGAAGTGCGGCAATCGGAGGCGACGTTTTCACCGGCGACGGACCGGTTAGTGATGCGGACTGCGCTGCTTGGTATGTTGGATGGGCGCTCTACTCGGAGCATAGAGGCGGGGTTAGAAGCGGTGAGGACTGGGGAACGCGATCGCTTTGACTTTGAGAGTAAGGGATTTGCTGGCTCGATTGAGCGCAACGATTATGGTCATATTCATATTTACGTTCGCGAATAGCCTGTCTGTGAATAGCCTGTCTGTGAATAGCCTGTCTGTGAATAGATAGGTGTTTGCAAACAAAGCTTGGGCAGTGGATGCGATCGCTGTGGTCTGACAGAAGACCAATGGGCACACTGGACGCATAAGAAGAACTTGATAAATTGTGTCAATTCTCTCGCCCATTCTCTCGCCCATTCCCAGTGAAAACTCGCTGATTTGTCCATGACTACTGAACAGCTTAAGGAAGATGACACAGCCAATGACTCTTCGCCTGTAGATAAAAAGGGAAAAGGATTTCTGGCACAGTTTAAGGTGAGCCAGCGCATTACGTTTGGATTTGCCTTTACCCTGGGTTTGGCATTCGCTGGGACTGCAGCAGGTATTTTGATCGGGAACGCGCATCAAAAGGAAGCTCTAGAGACGGAGCATCATGTAATAAAGGAAGTGAGGCTGCTTTCTCGGCTGCAGGCGGGTGTCTTGCAGGCTAGAACTCACCAGCAGCAGCTAATTCCACTTGTTGAGTCTTCAGAAGACTTCTGGGATGAGTACAACCATATTGTGAAGCACGCTAAGACGATTGAAAGCGTCTGGGAAGACCTCACCGAATTTGTAGAAGCGTCTGGGCATGAGCATGCATCTGCAGAAGCACTTGAAGTCCATGAATTTTTAGAAACTTACAATAGGACTTATGCCATCTATTTCGAAGAATTAGCTGGGTTGGTTGAGTCGGTAAATCCTAAAGCTGACTTTACGCCTGGGCAGGTCGCTGATGCGCAACGCCGACTGATGGCGTTTACCAATAGTGCCTTGGCAATTAGATTTGATGGTATCTCTGACGATCTTTCTGAAATTATTAAAGATTCGAATGATGAGCTGTTGCTGGCGCTTCAGGCGGCTCAGGCGGCTCAACAGCTTCGCAATCGGTTGATTTTGATGAGTATGCTGTTGTCTTCGGGGGTGGTGATATTGCTGGCGCTATCGATTGTGCGCTCTATCAACAATCCGCTGCATAAGTTAGAGAAAACGGCGCTGCAGATCTCTCAGAGCGATCGCTTTGATCTGCGTGCTGAAGTCTCTAGTGACGATGAGGTTGGGACGGTTGCTGCTGCGTTTAATGAATTGCTGCACCGGGTTGAAAGCTTGATTGAAGAGCAGGCGCTGCGCAGCCAAGAATTGGAGCGGGTAAATCGTAGACTGGTATCGACTCAGTCGCAGATGATCGCTCAAGAAAAGCTGGCGTCACTGGGCTCGCTGACGGCGGGTATTGCTCACGAAATCAAAAATCCGCTGAACTTCGTGACTAATTTTTCTGAGATTGCGGCGGATTTGGCTGAGGATTTGGTCGATGCGATCGCTTCGCACAGAGAGCAGCTTGATCCTATATTTTGCTCGGAGATGACTGAGACGATAGATCAGCTAAAAACGCTGACCGAGAAAATCTATCACCATGGAAAACGGGCCGATGACATTGTTGCTGATATGTTGCAGCATTCTCGCGATGGAAAAAGCGAGTGGGCAGAGGCCGATATTAATGAACTGGTAGAAAAAGCAGTCAATTTGGCCTATCACGGTATGCGGGCCAAGCATTCAGATTTCAACCTGTCATTCGATAACGACTACGAGGATTGCCTCGGAAAAAGTCGAGTGTCTGCCAAAGATCTCAGCCGGGTGTTTCTCAATATTGCCAGCAACGCCTGCTATGCGGTCTACCAACGGCAGCTGGCAGAAGGGGCAAGCTTTGCGCCGCTGCTCAAGGTTCGTACCCGGCGACAGGATGGCCAGGTCGTGGTGCACATTCGAGATAACGGTACGGGAATGCCAGCTGAGGTAAAGGACAAGGTCTTTGAGCAGTTTTTTACGACGAAACCTACGGGGGAAGGGACGGGGCTGGGTCTATCGCTGAGCTACAACATTGTGGTGGAGCAGCACCAGGGGGCGATGGCGGTTGAGTCGGAAGCGGGCGTTTATACCGATTTTATAGTTACTTTGCCTGCTTGAGCAGTGGGTTTGCAGTGTGGACCTGTAGTACGAACTTGTAGCGCAGGCGTTTTTTGAGGTGATAGATAGAGTACAGACCATGACACAGCCTATTCATATTCTTGTTGTTGACGATGAGCCCGATGTTGAGCTGATGTTTCGGCATAAGTTTCGAAAAGAAATTAGGGCGAGTAGAATCGCGTTTCACTTCTCGCTTTGTGCGGCGGATGCGCTAGCTTATTTGGAGTCGCCGACGCACCGCGCAGAGGCGACTTTGATTCTGTCGGATATCAATATGCCGGGGATGAACGGGCTGGAGCTGCTGCGGGTAATTAAGGAGCGGTATGCCAACTTGCCGGTGATGATGGTGACCGCCTACGGGGATGAGGCTAGCCAAGAAACGGCTAAAAAATACGGCGCGAGTGGATTTATCAATAAACCGGTCGATTTTGCTCGGCTGAAGGCGGATATTTTCGATTTGATTGACGGCGTGGTGTCGTTCGCTTCTTGAATGGGGCGCCATTAATTTGCATCCGTTTGACGGGGATTATAGCTAAGTACGGTATCGCTAGGAAGGCAGAAGAAGACTCATGACTCACCATATTCTCGTTGTCGATGATGAGCCTGATGTCGAGATGTTGATCATGCTGAAGTTTCGCCGTGAGATCGCGCAGGGAGACTATGCATTTACCTTTGCGAGCAATGGCGTGGAAGCCTACGAGAAAGTGAAGGCCTCTCCCGATATTGATGTGGTGCTTACTGATATCAATATGCCTGAGATGGATGGCTTGACGCTTCTATCCAAGCTCAATGCTCTGGACTATCCTCCTAAAACGGTGGTGGTCTCTGCCTATAGCGATATGAAGAACATTCGGGCGGCTATGAATAAGGGGGCTTTTGACTTTGTTACTAAGCCGATTAACTCG
>JBCBIK010000034.1:0-33582 GCA_038524545.1 Cyanobacteria bacterium J06623_4
TCCTTTTGTTAGGGGATTTTGCGTCGACTTTTGTCTACCATGTGCCAGAACATGCCTTGGGTCGCTTGCACTGCCGGGTACACCACGAGACGAAGCAGAGCTTTAAGCACTACGCGGTACTGTCGAGTAATCCGCTGGTGATGTTAGATGGGTTGCTGGGGGCACTGCCCTATATTTTGATTGCGATCGCACTTTGGCCGCTCTCCTCAGTCGGTACTGTACTGGGTCTGCTCCTGGGTGAATGTCATGTGGTGTGGCGGCATACTACTAAGATGGGCTGGCAGACGCCTCGGTGGGTACAGGGGGTGTGCGGTTTGTTGGGGGTGGTGACGCCTGAACAACATTGGGTGCATCACGAGAATGGTGCGATCGCCTTTGGAGACATTTTTACTTTTTTCGACAAACCCGCTCAGCAGTGGCTGCAAGTTCTCACGCAGTTTAAGAAGCAGCTGAGAAGGCAGGCTGAGCAGGCTTGAGGTAAGAAGAACTGGAAAAACAAAAAGGAGCCAACACAACATTGGCTCCTTTTTGTTTTTAGAGATTACTTCGAGGCGATTACTTACGAGCAATCGCCTCGAAAGTGATGTGTAAGCAGGATGCTCACTACACAGTCACGAATGTGCTCTCGGTGAACATGTCTACCTGAGCGTTCATGACTCTCGCGAGCTGCTCATCGCCTGCAGAAATGAGCACGTTTCGACCGGCGCGGGTGACGGAGATTTGTCCGAAGGTGAGACCGTCGGCTAGGCCGATGAGGTCTTGGCCCGCTTCGAAGTCCATGATGCGATCGCGGCCTTCACCCAGTGCGAGCACAAAGGTGTCTACGCCGCTGCTCCGGTCGTCATCACCGAAGAGTCTGTCGTTGCCCAGACCGCCGCGCAGGATGTCATCACCGGCATCACCATAGAGCGTGTCACGACCTTCCTCACCAAAGAGCTGATCGTTGCCAGCTTTACCGCCGATGCGGTCATTGCCACGTCCGCCGAAGATGATGTCGTCGCCGCCGACGTCACCGCCTGCGCTGCGGCTATCGTTGTCGCCGCGCAATACGTCAGCGCCTCTACCCCCGAAGATGACATCGTTGCCAAGGCCACCAGCGATTGTATCGCGACCTCTGAGACCTCTGATTTCGTCGTCTCCATCGGTGCCAAGCAGGTCATCTGCGCCGTTGGTTCCCTCAATTTCGTTGAGGTCGCCGCCGTTGCCGCCACCGTTGCCACCGCCAGTGCCGCCATCACCGTCAATCACAGCATCTTCGCGGAAGAGTAGGTTTTGAATGCGGGTATCTTCTGCGCGAGAGGTTTCGGCGTTGTTGAATGGGTTTTCTGCGCCGAAGTTGTCTAGCAGATACTCGGCGAGGGCGTCTTGCTCGGAGCCGTCGGGTGCGAAGGTGGCATCGCCGGTGCGAGGCGCGGTGTCTTCCTGAGCGAGGTCTACCACGTCGCGCTGAGGGAAGGGGTAGCCATCGCCGCCGCCTGCAAGGAAGCCCAAGGTGACCATTCGGAAGGAGCGGCTGGGGTCGCCCACTAGCTCACCGCCCTGAACGATCACGTCAGCGTCGTTGCCGTCTTCGTCTAGCACAACCAGAGACTGAACGCGGTCTTCTGCGGGTGCATTGACATCAAAGCTAAATTCGATGCCTGCAACCTGCGGGAAGCGGCCCTGGGTGTTGGAGTCATCATCGGTGGTGGCGGCGACGCCATGTTCGATGACGGCTAGCAGCTCTTCTGCTGTGATGGTGAGCAGGGTGAGGCCGTTGTTGAATCGCAGCGTGTTGGCAATGTCTGTTTCAGAAATGCCGCCTTCGGGCTTCACGCCAGGGATTTCTTCGTTTGGTAAGAACTCGGGTTCGCCAGTGCCGCCCGCCGGGATGACCACCTGACCGATGTCGTCGCGGATGCCGCCGCCGTTTTTCAGGGAGATGACGACGCTGGGATCGGATTCTTTTGCGATCGCCAGATTGGCATCGGCTGTCAGGTTGCCTAGGTTTGTCTCTTCGATGCGAACGCTGCCGCGTCGACCGTCGAGATACACATCGCTGACGCCGAAGACGTTGCTTTCTTTGGCAACGATAATCTCTTCGAGCGTATCAACGATGGCCTGAATTTCAGGGTCGACTAGGTCTTCTGCGCCCAGCGCAGCGACGCCTTCGTCGTCGGTGGCAAATGCGCCGCTGACAGCGGGGTCGTAGCTCTCGGGAATGATCACGCCATTCTCGTCGAATTCCACGACCAGGCGACCAATGTACTTGTAGTTGCCATCGGTGTTGACAATGGCAACCGGGTTACCATCAGCACCTTCGGTGAAGATGGGGTAGGTGCCTTGGGCCGTATCGCCATCGCGGAGGCGGTCTGTTTCATCGACGAGGCGCGTGTTTGAGCCGCCACCTACGATCACGTCGACGTTGGTGAGCCGGGTGGCGAGTGCTTGCTCGATAGAAAGCTGTTGCATGTGCGAGAGCACAACAACTTTGTTGAGGTCGGGGTTGGCGGCTAGCAGCTCGTCGACATCGGCCTGAATTTCAGCGGCTAGGGCATCGAGCTGTTCTTCGGTGGGGATGCCGTCGAAGTCAGCCGGTAGCACGGTGATATCGCCAGGGCTAGCGATGGTAGGAATGGTCGGTGTGGTCGCGCCGACAACGCCGACCTGCTCACCGTTGACGTCGAAGACAGTGGTCGCCGCGATGCTGTTGGGCTGCGGGGCTTGGTCATCGGGAACAACTAGGTCAGCGAGGTTGTTGTCGGTGCTGAAGTCGAGGTTGCTGCTGAGGTAGGGGAACTGAGCGCCTTCAAAGTTGTTGGGGTTGTCGACATCGATATCGATTTGGCCGCGCAGTTCACCCGCCTGATTGGTCTCGGTGTGGAGGTTCACATACAGACCGTCAGCCAGTAAGGTGGCAACTTCTTCATCGGTGAGGTCAAAAGTTCCTTCGAATTCACCCGTTCCATCGCCTTCATCATCGACTTCTAAGTTGCGGAAGATGGGGCCGTTTGTACCGGCGGCTCCGATGTGGATGTGAATCGCGCTTTCAGGATTGCCTGCAGCATCTTCTCCGCCAACGGGAAATAGGGCGCTGGTCAAATCGCTGTACTCACCGGTAACCGTGAGGCGGTTGGCCTTTAGGCTGGCGGTGAATGTTCCTGTAGAAGCAGTGTCTTCAACGGGAATTTCGCTGACTTCCTGCGCTTCTTCTAGCGCCAGATCTTCAGCGATAATTTCGCCTGCTACTAGGTCGCGGACGAGGCCCGTACCCAGGTCGAATTCGTGGTTGCCAAAGGCGATCGCCTGAACGCCTAGCTCATTTTGAATCAAAATATCTGCGCGACCTTGGCCACCAAATGCCTCAGCACTAGAAGAAAAAAATAGGCCAGGAATAATCGCGTCTCCCGAGGAGAGCAACAGCGTATTCTCGAAGTCGTCTTCTAGGGCGTTGATGACAGCGGAGGCGCGGGGCGCATCGTCGAGTGCAGGAATACCGGCCTCTTGGTCGGCGAGGTGAAGGAGTTGAAGCGTAAAGTTTTCCATAGAGGGATTTGTTAAGGACAATTGAGCGACAAGGGGTTCGTGGTCGCTGGCGACGACCGTATCTTCAAAGAGATTGCGGCCATCGTCGCGAGGAAAATCGTTGTTTACATGAACAATGTCGAACTGGGCACCCGCGAGTAGACTGTCTGAAACGTACAGACTGTCTAAAATCTGACTGTTGCCATCAAAGATGAAGCTGTAGGCATCGCCGTCTGCTTCGGCCTGTTCTACCAGGTTGGTGAGCACTTTCTCATCACCGACACCGGGCAGAATCTCTGTCAGGTCATTGGTGAACTGGAAAGTGTTCAGGTCTCCTAAGACGACAACATTGGCGTCAGGATCTTCGCCCAAGAGACCATCTACAAAGTCGTTGATCTCTTGAGACTGGGCTTCTCTGGCTTCTTCGCCCGCCTGGACGAAGGGCTGCGGTCCACCAAAGACGGGTGTGGAACCGAAGCGAGAAGAGAAGTGGTTGTTGACAACGGTGACGGTGCTGCCATTGAAGGTGAACTCGCCGACAAGCGGGTCGCGGCTACCGGCAAAGGCTTCGAGCCCATCGAGCAGTTCTAGTGACTCTAGAGAGACGCGCTCGGTGTTGTACAGGAAGGCGTTGCGAATGTTACTGCCGGGGGCACCGCCGAAGGCATTTGGCTCGGGGGCGATATCTGCAAAGGCGTAGGTAGGACCGCCTGCTGCTGCGATCGCATCCACCAGCAGCTGCATTGTCTCAGTCGCATCTGTTTCCAAATTGTCTGCGCCGCCCTCAGTGCCGTTGTTATCTTGAATCTCCTGCAGGCCAATGATGTCAGGAGATCCCAAATTGCTGACGATCTGCTCAGCCAGCAGCGCTCTTTGGGCGTCGTCTTCGGACTGGGCGCTGAGGTTGAGAATGTTGTAGCTAGCTACGGTCAGGTCGGTGTCGCTACCGGCGAGCGTGGTGACTTCTTGCTCCAGTCCGCTTGGGGTGATGTCGAATGCTTCGGTAACATTCACCTCAAAGTTGCCGAAGCTATAGCCCACGACGCCGGTGACATCGCCGAGCTGGTCGCCCACGGTGAGCGCAGGGGTGTCGAAGCCTTCGGGCAGCAGGTTGGGATCGAACTGAATTTGGACGCGTTCGGGGTTTTGGTCGCCGGTATTGTCTGGGCCGGAGAGTAGGCTGATGCCTCCGCGCGCGTTGATGACGCCGTCTGGGGTGGCGGTTGCGCCCTGGTTTGGCAGGGTGAAGGCTTCAGCCGAGAAGCGGTTGAAAACGCGGGTCGGTGAAACGGCCACGGCATCTTCGACGGTGACTCGCATGCCTTCGAGGGTTTCATAAAAGTCGATGGCATCTTCTGCCGGGTCAAAGTTACCGGCTTCGGTTTGCAGATTCACCGGTAGCTCGTCGTCGCTGATGACAATTTCGCTGGGGGCGACCCGACCACTGGTGCCGATAGTCACCGCTGCAGGTAGTGGATTGTTGCTGGAGAGAATCGCCACATCTGGAGAGGTGAGCTGGGTGATAGAGAGGTTGCCGGTATCAGCGCCACCGGGAATGAATTCGCTGACGGTGGCGAAGACGCGGGCCTCATCGCCGATATTTACGGTGGGCTGGGAGCCGGTGAAGACAAAGATACCGTCTGAGGTCTCATCGTTGCCGTCGCTTTCTCCCTGGAGATAGAAACCGTTGAAGGCAACGCCGGTGACAATGCCTTCTGTTTTAACGACTTCGCCAACCAGTGGTGAGATGTGGCCTGCGCCCTGAATGTCGCTGATGGCCGCGGCAGGAACATCTACTTCATAAATTGCCAGCGTATCCGACTCTTCGTTGGCGACGGCGAGTAGTGGCTGACCTTCAGGACTGTCTGCAGCGGAGATGAATGCGAGGCCTTCGGGGCCGATGTCGTCATCGCTGCGAATGTACTGCACAAATTCTGGCTGACGGGGGTCGGACAGGTCGTAGACGAGGACGCCGCCGCCTGCGCGCTCTAGGCCAACAAAGGCATAGGGTCTGCCGCCAATTTCACCAGTTGCGATCGCCTCCGGTTCAGCCCCTTTGTTGTCAGAGCGGTTGTCAAACTCTTCTGGGTCGCCGTCGTTAGCATTGAACAGCTCTGGCGTCAGTTCGGCGGTAATTTGCGCAATCTGATCGCCACTGTCGAAGACAATGTTGCCATTGGCATCAAGGACAGAGAAGGATCGGCCACCGTAGGACACAATCTGGTCGAGGTCACCATCGCCGTCGGTATCGCCGTCGATGGAGGAGATCGTCAAACGCCCGAGTTCTTCATCGGCCAGGAGAGCTGGATCGAAGCTGTCATCTAGCTCAAGGCCATCGCGACCGAAGGAGGTGACATCGGCGAGGTCCTTTAGACGGATGGCATCGCCGCGCTCGTCTGCATCGGCATCGCCCCGGTCGTCGCCTTCGTTAGCGATGACGTAGAAGGTTTCGCCATTGGCTTCAAAGGAGGCAATGGAGTCGGGCATGTAGAGGCCAAACACTGGCTCATTATTGATATTGATGGCACCGCCTGCGTCACCATCGGCATCGACCGCGCCGTCTCGGTCACTTGCGTCGAGGCCGTTGCTGCCACTGAAGTCGATGATCCCCAGCTGGACCGCTTCGGCGCCCGGTTCGAGGCCGAAGTCGTTGTCGTTGAGGACGGCTAGGCGACCGTCGGGTAGGAGGGCGATGCCTTCTGGCTTGTCGGAGGGGAGATAGCCCAGGGAAGGTAGGTTGGTGACCTTGGTTTTGCTGACTGGCGAGATTCCCAAGTCTTCCAGCGAATCTGGGGTTTGCTGCTCCAGGGTGAGGTCTCCGAAGTCCTGACCTAGTACGTTAGTCGCACCTTTGATATCTATTTCAAAGACAAACTTTTGACCGTCGTCATCAAGGGAAGAGTCTCTCTCAATCACGAAGAATTTGCCGTCGCCTGCAAACACCGCGTCGCCGATCTTATCGACATTGTTGCCTACTTCAGGGTCTTGAATCAGGTATACATATTCTGCGACTGGTGTCCCTGTGGCGGGGTCGATGCCCAGAATCCGAATCACGCTAGAGGCATCGCCATCAGCGCGGGTTGGGTTGTTCATGGGCGTTTGGATGAAGGCGTAGAAGATGCCGGTTTCGGTGTCGAGGGCGGCGCCTTCAAAGCCTCGGTTGCGACGGCGAGTGAGGTAGTCGCTAGGGAGCGTCTCGGTGCCGAAGTCCCCTTCAGTGAATGGGGTGTCGGGGTTGGCTTCTGTGGCCTGAGCTGCCGTCCCCTGAGGAACGTAGCGGTTGAGCAGGGTGCCGTTCTGGTCAAACTGGTAAATGGCCGGACGATATTCATCGACCATCCACAGGTTGCCTTCGCCATCGCGTAGGATGCTCTCTAGGTCTGCGCCGAAGGCATCATAATCTGCGCCAAAGGTCTCAAAACCGTCAAGTTCTGGCAGGTCTACGGGGTTGCCGGCGGCATCGACTGCCTGCCGGTCTACGTTGGGAATGTTTGGCAGGCCGGTGATGGGGGTGCCGTCGGGTCGGGTGAGCAGCAGCTGGTCGGTGATGCTGATATTGCCGGTTGATTCATTTAGCTCGAAGGCGACGACCCTAGCTTGGTAGTCGGGCAATATGAAGGGGCGGTTGTTGCCGTCGGCGTCGCCGTTGGGGCCGCGGTCTGGGACGGCGAGGAACTTGAGGTTGCCATTGTCGGCAACGCCGTCGAAGTACAAACCCGAAAAGCCGCCTAGCTCAATGGTTTCACCGGTGGCGGTGGTGAGCGGTTCGCCGCCGTTGGCGATGGGCCCACGGTCTGTGAAGTCGAAGTTGGTTAGCTCGGGGAGGCCTTTGCTGAAGTCTTTGAGGCCGAGGGGCTGAATGCCTTCTACGGTGGCTGAGGCAATATCGACGACAGCGATCGCATTATTTTCTTGCAGAGTGACAAAAGCCTTTGTGCCGTCTGGGGAAACAGCAATGTATTCAGGTTCTACATCTTGCGCGACTGTAGCATCGGGGAAAATTCTCACCCCATCGGCGCGCAGGTCGGCTTCTCGGCCATTAAATCGAAGAAAGTCGGCAGTGGCTACATTCTCTTGGCTCAGGCTGGTAAATTCACCGGATATGTCAATAATGCTGACGGAGCCATCTGGGTCGATGCCTTCATCGGGCTCACCTTCGTTGGCAACCAAGATAGTGTTGCCATCGGGGGTGAAGGTCACCATGTCCGGCAGCGGACCCACTTCAAAGACTTGCACAGCCGATGAAATATCTTCGGAAGCGACTGCCTGATCGATGTTCACAAGGGCGACGACGCCGTTGTCTGTCTGAGTTTCGGCTTCGAGTGCGACTGCGAGCAGTCCGTTTTTGTAAGCGATGCTGTTCGCACCGGCAATCGGCGCGCCAAAATCGGCAATATTAATCGTCGCAACCTCGACTGGCGTGGTTGGATCGCTGATGCTGACGGCCTGTAGCTCTGTACCCCCTGAAACGATGTACACAAGCTGTCTGACTTCGTCGTAAGCAACAATCTCAGCGCCGAAGTCGCTAGTAAAGCTACCGATTCTTTGGAAGGAAGGTGTCATTGCCAAATCTCTATCCTTAAATAACGTTCTTGGAGCGTGAAAATTTAGATGGTTGGTCTTTTTACTATCTGTTCGACTATTTGAAGCATGGTTGGTTGTTTTTTGGGGAGAGACTATGTACTCCACAGAAACCTTGGTTGCGATCACCTTTGGCTTTTACAGGCACCTTTTTAGACGCGCTTTTAGGCGCAGACGAAGGGCGCAGACGAAGTAAGTACGCAGGAGATAGACGGGATGTACGCTCCTGACGATTTCTGACAGCGCCTTTTCTGACAGCGCCTTCAGGCCCGCTCCGAGATGGCAACGCTAGTTTCCATAAAGGGCGTAAAGGTTAGTCTCTTTTCGGTATGTTCAAAGAGTGAAATAACATAACGGAAGCCATCGCCTACCATCGCCACATGTGCAACATCTAAGTCCTTGCAATGGTGCTAAGCCCACTTTTGTCAACTCTCTTTCGTCAACATTTTAGTGTCAACATTTAATATAGATTTTATCTATCTGCACTTTGCACCTGTCCAAACGCGAAAGCCGCACCCGCTCAAGCTATCTGCTCCCTGTTATTGATGCATTTGTGTTGTAAATAGGACGGTGGATACTGCTCAGTCAACCCTGTTTGACTTCAACGCTAGTAAACGCTATCAAATATTCCAGTTTCTAAGGTAAAGAGAAGGTTATGGGAGGGTTATTAAAAGTCTCTTCAGTCTATGAGGATTTATCTGTAGAGTTGTAAAAAAATTGCAAATGCGACTAAGCTATCGGCAAGTCATCTTTGTATCAGCCTAGGCTTGTGACACATCCAATTTTGTGATGGGTACTGGTGTAGCCCCCCTGCCAGATCATAGATCGTTTAACTCCTGAAACTGCTGGCATTATCGTTCGAGACTTTTGAAGGGTGCGCAGCGTAATTCATCTGTTCGATAGGAAGTAGTGGGCCGTGCCGGATTTTTCAGTCGTTATCTGTACTTACAACGGGGAACTTCGGTTGCCGCAGCTGCTGACTAAGCTGCGAATGCAGCAGGTGACCTGTCAAACCATTTCACAGGGTACCTCTCCGCTCGATTTTCAGACAACCACTTCTCACACAGCCGCTTCTCACACAGCCGCTTCTCACACAGCCGGTTCAAAGGATTACCAGTGGGAGGTCGTTGTCGTCGATAACAATAGCTGTGATCGCACCGCGGAGGTGGTGCATCGATGGCAGACGGACGGCCAATCGGCAATGCCTCAGCTATGGCGCTCAGATGTTGCGCTACGCTACTGCTTCGAGCCTCGTCAGGGGTTGGCCTTCGCCCGTCGCTTGGCAATCCGCGAGACCCAGAGCCCGCTAATTGGCTTTCTGGATGACGATACCCTGCCGGATGATGACTGGGTGAGTGCAGCGATCGCATTTGGACAGCAGCACCTTGAGGTGGGGGCCTATGGCAGCAGCATCAGCGGTTTGTACGAGGTGCCGCCACCGCCTAGATTTCACCGAATAGCCTGCTGTCTGGCAATTATTGACCGGGGGGAACGGCCTTTTTGCTACGACAGGGAGCGGGGGGTGTTGCCCGCAGGGGCGGGCATGGTCGTTCGCAGACAGGCATGGCTAGAGCAGGTCCCGGCCGTACCTGCGCTGGCGGGTGTAAGTGCCCGGAGTCTCAAGGCCAAAGGCGAAGATGTAGAAACGCTGAGCTACATTCGCAGAACCTGGCCCATTTGGCACAACCCTCAGATGAAGCTGGCGCACATCATTCCAAAGGCGCGGCTGGAGCCTTCTTATCTGCTAAATCTGTTTTGGCGGATCGGTCTGAGCCGCTATCCGCTGAGAAAGATTGGCTATGGTGTCTGGCAGTGGCCGCTGATTGCGGGGCTACATTTTCTAAACGATTTCAAAAAGCTGTTGCTAAAGCTATTGAGGCTACGTCAGTGGGGGACTGTTGAAATCTGCGAACTGTCTTTACTTCTAGGTAGTTTGGCCAGTCCGTTTTATCATCAGCGCTTACCCAAGGTTGCCAGCCTGTTTGCCTGGACATCGAACGGTGTATCGCTCTCTAAATTCGTTCGCGGGCGGCGAGCCGTTTCTCAAAGCGCCCATTCGGCTTCTCATTTGCCTGTTCCTGAAAGAGTTGTTGAAGATGCTGGAATTAGAAAATTTGAGTCGACTTCTGTTGGCCCTGCAGTTGTGGGGCAACAACCGAAGTGATTTCACCGGGCTATCCGATTTACTTTTTCTTGCCAGCGGATCTTTGGCCAGGAGAAATGCCCAGTGCCCCCGATGAAAACTGGCCCGGTTATGGCCTGGGCATGTATGCCTGGACGGTGCAAACCTATTTGCGACTGCGTGCGGCGGGAACGGCTTGCCAGCTGACCGATCGGCTGCCTGATGAGGGTATTGTGCTGTGTCATAGCAATGTGCTGCGGTCGGTTCAGTTTGTGCCAGCGCCCAAACGATTTTTAGTCTGTATGAAGGCGGAAGCGCCGCTGAGTGCGATCGCAACGATGCACGTCGTCCAAAACCCTACTGAGGCCTCACGGGCGGCTAACTGTTACTTTTTACCTCACTGGCCGCAGCCGCAGCTGATTCCGCGAGATCCGGCCCGGGGCGATCGCTTTGAGACGGTCGCTTTTTTTGGCCACCAAAATTCGCTTGCGCCTGAGCTAATGTCTCACGCTTGGCAGGTAGCGCTGGCGGAACGGGGCCTGCGCAGCCGCACTATTCGCAATACCAACCCCTGGCATCAGTATGACAAGGTCAATGCTGGCTGGAACGACTATCACGATGTGGATGCAGTGGTGGCCGTGCGCTCTTTTAGCGCTGTGCAGCGGGGGGTGACAGGCGGGTTTTCGAGCAAGCCCGCGACTAAGCTGTACAACGCTTGGTTAGGGGGGGTAATTCCGATTCTTGGCGCTGAAAGTGCCTACCGTCGGATGGGACAGCCAGGAGAGAATTATCTCGAGGTTTTGTCTTTTTCCGATCTGTTGGACAGATTAGATCGTCTGCGGACTGATGTGGCTATGAGACGCACGTTGATAGCGCGGGGGCAGGCACAGGCTGAACAATACAAGCCTGAAAATATCGTACGAAAGTGGCAAACCTTTTTGGAGGTGGTAGCCATTCCTAGCTATCTTCGATGGTGTGAGTATGGTGGCTGGCAGCAGCGGCGAGCTTTAGCCATAGCCAGTCTAACCAGCGTGTGGGACAGGGCTGTGCGAAGCGGTCGGCGGCAGATTCTTCGGTCTTTTTTGAGTGGTTAGATGAGTACGGCGATATGACATAAAACAACAACAGCGATCAACAACAGCAGTTAACTATTTACAAGAGATCTCATGAAACTCTTTTATTATCAAAGGTGCGATCAGAAACCCAATTTTGGCGATGAACTCAATCACTGGCTATGGCCCCAGCTGAGTGCTGATTTGTTGGATACTGATGACTCTGTTGTATTTCTCGGCACGGGAACGCTGCTGAATGACAAACTTCCTGGCCGAGTGACGACGACTGATCGGCTGGTCATTTTTGGTACGGGGGCGGGGTATGAATCGCCGCTCGGCGCTATTCCTAAAAGCTGGGATATTCACTGCGTGCGCGGGCCGCTTTCGGCAAGGCAGCTAGGCCTGCCAGAAGAGCGGGCGATCGCCGATGGTGGATTGCTGGTTGCCCGGCTGCGATCGCCTAAGACCCAGCGATCTGGCTGTAGCTTTATGCCTCACATTCACCATGCGAACGAAGCCTGCGAGCAGTGGCAACAGATTTGCCAGCAGGCTAATATCCGCTACATCGATCCCCGTTGGCCGGTGGAGGAAGTATTGGAAGCGATTGGGTCGAGCGATCGCCTGCTGGCAGAAGCGATGCACGGCGCGATTGCTGCAGATGCCCTGCGGGTGCCTTGGATACCTATTGTCACCGGACCGCGCATATACCGGTTTAAATGGCAGGACTGGTGCGCCTCAATGAATTTGTTCTACCATCCTTACCGGCTTCCGGCCCTCAAGCCTTATAAGCGCTGGGGACGCGGACTACGCTCTGGGCAGATAGCGCTGAAGCACTGGCTGGGGGCAGCGCTAGAGGGCCCAATCTCTATGCCGCAGTACGAGCTACTGGACGATCAGAGTGCGATCGCTCGTCGGCTGGCAAATATTGCCAAGCAGGCCCCGACGCTAAGTGACGAAGCCATTTTCTCTCAGCGGGTAGAACAGCTGCACTCTTGCTTTTCCCAACTTTGCAAGCAGTATCTCCGCGAACCCATCATGCACTAGGCTGAGCGCCTAATGGCCAGAACGCTATACATACAGATTTATTCACGGTTCCCTTCTACTGGGAGGTTGGCTGCTCGCCAGGCGGACATGTCGCCGCTGAGCTGGCGGACATTGGAGAAGCCGGCTTTGGCTAAGTGGGTTTCGGCTCGGCTGGCTCGGACGCCGCGCTCGCAGTAGACGATGATTTCTTGGTTTGCGTAGGGTTGTAATGAGCTGAGCTGGGCGGGGATGTCTTGGTAATTGATGTTGAGTGCGCCGGGGATATGGCTGGTGGCGTATTCTTCGGCGGTGCGAACGTCTAGGATGAGCGGGGCGACGCCTTGCTCTATTTGAGCTGCGAGGGTTGAAGCGCTGATTTGCTCTGTGTGAGGTGGTGAGCTGCAGGCTAGGATCTGCAGGCAGAGCAGTAGGCCGGAGAGTAAGCCGATAGTAGAACGAAATTTCATGATTACTGACTGGATGTGGAAAGCGTTTCCGGCGCTCAGTGCAGATGAGCTTTATGAAATATTGCGGCTTCGGCAGCAGATATTCATTCTAGAACAGCGGTGTCTGTATTTAGATATTGATGGTTTGGATGCGGATGCTTGGCATTTGCTGGCGATGAATGAGGCCGGAGAACTGGTTGGATATTTGAGAGGAATAGCCCCTGAAAAAAAGTATGCAGAACCTTCGATTGGTCGAGTGTTGATTCGGAGCGACGAGAGAGGGAAAGGACTGGGGAAACGGCTGATGGAAAAGGGGATTGGGTCTGTGCGATCGCAGTTTTCAAGCCAGCCAATTCGGCTATCGGCCCAGCTACACTTACAGGCTTTCTATGAAGGTTTGGGCTTTCGGCCTGTCGGTAAAAGCTATTTGGAAGACGGCATTCCTCATATTGAAATGCTGTTAGCGCCATAGCCGATATCGGTAACGGATAGTGTCAGTTCGCAAGTAAAATTTGAAAGGGAGCAAGTTATTATCTCTACATCCCTTTTGGTCTTACAGACATCGCTCCAATATGCACCCATCGATTCAGCTACCAGCCTGGCGGGTTTTGATTATTGAGGATGATCCTTTGGTTCAGCTGGGGATTGAGCAGGCCCTAGCCGACCATCCGCAGGTGAGCGTATTGGACACGGTGGATGATGGCTATTTGGCGGTGGAGGCGGCCATCACCCATAAGCCTGACCTGATTCTGATGGATATTGGCTTGCCTGGGATTGATGGTATCGAAACGACGCGGCAGGTGAAGGCGAAGCTGCCGGATACTAAGGTGATTATGCTGACTTCTCATATGGCAGAAACCGAGGTACTGGCTGCTTTTTCGAGTGGTGCGGATGCGTACTGCATTAAGGGGGGAAGTATCGACGGGTTGCTAAGTGCGATCGCTGCCGTCGGACAGGGCGGGGTTTATCTCGATGCCAAGGTGGCCCATATTGCGCTGCAAAGCTTTCAACAAAGTGCGCGGTTGAACGAGACAGACGCGCCACCGGTGAGCGATCTTTCGGAGCGGGAGCAGGAGGTGCTGGTGCTGCTGGTTGAAGGGCTGAGCAATCCTGAAATTGCCAAGCGGCTCTTTATTAGCACTAACACCGTCAAAGCTCACATGAGGGGGTTGATGTCTAAGCTGGCTGCCAATGATAGGGTTCAAGTTGCTGTTAAGGCGCTACGGGCTGGTTTGGTCTAGAATTGGGCTGTAAAAATCTATTTTTAACGAAAAATTAGGAAATTCCCTTTAGTTTATGTTTCCTGAGCCGTCGTCCCCTCCTCAATCGGCAGATCAGCTGGTATTTGCCGATGAATCGATACCTGAGTATTCGTCTGATTTTGACGACCGTCAGGTATGGAAAATTATGATGGTTGACGATGAACCTTCTGTTCATCAGGCTACTAAGGTGGCGCTGAAGTTTTTTACGTTTGAAAATCGGCAGCTGGAATTTATTTCTGCCTATTCTGCGGAGGAAGCTAAGCAGCTGATTGCGAGCAATCCGGATACGGTCCTAATTTTGCTAGATGTGATTATGAGGACGCAGGATGCGGGCTTGAAGGTGGCTCAGTACGTTCGAGAAGAGCTCAAAAATAAGACGGTGCGCATTGTTCTTAGAACAGGTCAGCCGGGGCAGGTGCCTGAAGAGTCGGTCGTGGTTAACTACGACATTAATGACTACAAGACGAAGCTAGAGCTGACCCAGGAAAAACTATTTACCACGCTCGTCGCGAGCATTCGGGCCTACCGCGATCTCAAGGCGCTGGAGGAGAGTCAGACTCAGCTCTCTCTTCTCAACGCGGAGCTGCAACGGTTCAACCAGACGCTGGAGCAACAGGTTCGCGATCGCACCCAAGCCCTCACCTACGAGATCGAAGAGCGTGAGAAAGCTGAGGAATCGCTCAAGATCTATATTCATGCGCTGACTCACGATTTGCGCAACCCTGTTGTGGGGATGACGAATGTGCTGGAGCGCTTTTTGGCGCGTGGTCGCCAAGGAGACGCTTCTCTTGCGCAGATTCCGGTTTCGGTGCTGGCGCGAATGCGGGCGGGGTGCGATCGCCAGCTGAAAATGATTAACTCGCTGATTGAGACTCAGGAGATTGAAATCTGGGGCGTTGCATTGGAGCGTCAGCCGCTTTCGCTGGGCGCGCTGACTGAGGATGTGATTGAGGCGTGGCAACTGAGGACGGCCAAGAAGCGACTGACGGTGAACCTGCACCTGTCTGATAACGTGCCTTTGGTTGAGGGCGATCGCACCCAGCTTTGGCGGGTGGTTGAAAATTTCATCGACAATGTTTTGAAGTACAACCCGCCTGGGCGCACCCTGCAGATTCGTGTTCTGTCGTCGTCGGGCTGGGTTCGCTGTGAGCTCTCAGATGATGGGGTGGGGATAAGCCCTGAGCAAGCAGAGCATATCTTCGAGCGCTATCATCGTGGGAGGGCGGCGAGGCCGACTCAAGGACTGGGGCTAGGGCTGTATATTTGTCGGCAAATTGTTGAGGCTCATGGTGGTCGTATTGGCGTTCGCAGCGAGCTGGGAGAGGGGACGCTTTTCTGGTTTGAGCTGCCTGCTACGACCCCAGGTAAGATTGAGCGCTGAATCATACCTATTTTGTAGCTAAACTACCGTAATATGACGGCAAGATCTCAGTATTGCGGCCAGTGAGCTCTCCTTAAGGCGCCAGCTATGCGCCCTTTCGATATGTCCTTTTTGCAACGCTTCCGTCAATTGCGCCCGCAGCGGGCGTCACTGGGCCAGGCCCTAGTCGTTAGCTTTGTGCTGCCGCTGACCGTTAGCATCGGCTTGATTGAGTATCTGGGCTGGAAAAATGAACAGCGGGCGATAGAACAGCTGGTTGCGCAGCTGCATCAACAAGCGGGCGATCGCATTGAGGCGCGCATAGAACAACTGACAAGTACACCGCGGAAGGCGACCCAAAGAGCTGCCAATGCCCTCCGGCGAGGCGATCTCGATGTTGATGATTTGCGTGGCTGGGAGGCCTATCTGAGCGATCAGGGTAGCTACTTTGACTCGCTGACCTTCTTTTACTTTGGTAATCAATCGGGTGATTATACGGAGCTTTATCAGCAAGCCAATCGGCCAGACCGAATTGTCTTTAGAGACGGTGAGCGGCCAGAAGAGGTGATTCGGACAACCCTTGAGTCAGAGGACTCACCGGCGACGGGGCCTGCGGCGAGAGGTCCGTCGACAATCCAGCAGCTGACTCTGCCGTTCGATCCGAGGGAGCGTCCTTGGTATGAGGCTGCTGTGCGTGCTCGCGAGGCCACTTGGACAAAGCTCTACGACTTTTTTCTACTGAGCGGCCGGGTGCAGCGATTTGGAAGTCGTGCTAAGGCGCTTGGAATTAGCTTTGTGCGACCCTACTACGATGAAACGGGCAGTCTGTTGGGGGTTCTAGGGGCCGATTTTACCCTGACAGATATCAACAGCTTTCTACAGAGTTTAGAGATTAGCCCGTCGGGCGAGGCATTTATCCTCGACCGGGAGGGTCAGCTGATTGCCAGCTCTTTTATAGAGTCTCCATTTAATAGTCGAAACCAGCCGCTGCACGTCGATGAAACCCGCAACGAACTCATTAGCAAAACCGGTGACTTTCTCTTGGAGCGGTTTGGTGACTTTGAAAATATCACTCAGGCTTACTCGCTCGATTATAAGGATAGCCGCGAACGGCAAATGCTACAGGTTCGGCCTTTTTCTGACGAATTTGGTCTAGATTGGCTGGTTGTGGTTGTGGTTCCTGAATCAGACTTTACGGGGGCGATTCGTGAAAACTCTCGGATGACGTGGCTACTCTCGATCGCTATTTTGGGGGGTACTGTTCTGTTGGTGAGTTGGATTGCTGGGTGCCTTAGCCGGGCCATCCTATCTCTGAGTCAGGCCAGTCAGCGAATTGCGCAGGGCAATCTTTCGCAGCAAATTCCGACGTCTAGAATTCGAGAACTCAATACTGTTGCCACAGCTTTCAACCGTATGAGCTGTGATTTGCAGCAGTCTTATGCCCAGCTAGAAGACTATTCTCGTTCCCTAGAAAACAGGGTTAGGCAGCGTACCCAGGCGCTTGAAAAAGAGATGAGCGATCGCGCCCGCAGTGAGCAGCAGCTATCAACCTTAGTGGCAAATATTCCGGGCACGGTTTATCGCTGCCAATACGACTATGACTGGACGATGGAGTTTATGAGTGAGTCGATACTTGAGCTTTCTGGCTATCCAGCAAGTGACTTTATCCACAACCGGGTTAGAACCTTTGAGTCTATTATGCAAGACGAAAAGGGCTTGTTAAATGCACTGGTCGACGAAGCTATCAAAGCGTGTGAACCCTACGTATTGGAGTATTGCATTGTCCATGCCAATGGCAGCGTTCGACACGTTTACGATAAGGGCCGAGCGATTTTTGGTGATAACAATGAATTGCTGTATCTCGACGGTGTCTTTTTTGATGTGACACCGATGAAAGCAGCTGAAAACGCACTCAAGCGGAGTGAGCAGCGATACTACAGTTTGTTTGAGGACTCGCCCATGCCGCTGTGGGAAGAAGACTTCTCCCTGGTGAAAGCTTACCTTTTGTCGATGAAAGTCTTGCCGAATGGGGGAGCGCCAAAGGGGAGAGACTTCAGGGCTTACTTCGATGCGAATCCCGACATTTTACATGAGTGCATTCAGCGGGTGCGAGTGCTAGATGTTAATCAGGCCGCTCTCGATCTTTTTGAAGCTGAACAGAAAGAAGATTTGCTTGCTCGGCTAGACAGTGACGACAGCACTGCGGCGCTAGAGGGCTTTAAGCAGGAGCTAGTGATGCTCTGTGAAGGTCAAAACAGGCTGGAGTTAGAGCTGGTTAACTACACCCTAACGGGAAAAAAGAAGCATATTTTGTTCAAGGAGTTTGTGGCGCCAGGGCATGAGCAAAACTGGAATAGGGTTTTGATCAGCATGCTTGATATTAGCGATCGCAAGCGAGCCGAGGCCGCTTTACAGCAGCAGTCGGATATTGATAATTTGCTCAGTCAGATCTCTTGCGCTTTTTTAGAGCGAAAGATTGATACGGCAATTGAATTTGCGCTGAAGAAGCTGGGCGAGTTTACAGGAAGCGATCGCGCTAGAATCTTTCAGTTTCAGAAACGCAGCTCTGGTCAAGACCAGTTTTATCTCACTCACATGTGGCGCCAAAGCGAAGTTGTTCCTTACTTGGCCGAGCGCAGATGTATTGATGCCAGCACCTACGGATGGTTCTATCATAAGCTGTTGGCTGGCGATCCTTTTCAGATCGCAGATATTGCTGAGCTGCCGCCGGAGGCCGCCGACTCACAGGCGGTGTTTGCTGAGCACAACATCCGCTCCCTGCTCGATGTCCCCATGGTTTACTGTGACCAGTCGGTTGGCTTTATTGCACTCGATACGACTGAGAGGGTCAGGACTTGGAGCCCTTCGGAAGTCAATGTGGTGAAGCTGATTGGGGAGATGGTGGCGATGGCTCAGGCCAAGCACGTGGTAGAACAAGCGCTGGTACAGGCTAAGGAAGATGCAGAGATTGCCAACCGGGCCAAGAGTGACTTTTTGGCGAATATGAGCCATGAGCTGCGATCGCCGCTGAACGCTATCTTAGGGTTTGCCAATGTGATGAAGCGCAGCAGGCTTTTACCAGAGGAGCACCAAGACGATGTTCAAATTATCAGCCGTAGCGGCGAATATCTGCTCAGCCAGATCAACGATGTCCTCGATATGTCAAAAATTGAGTCTGGGCGCATTGCGCTTGTGCCGACAGCGTTTAATCTGCCTAATCTTTTAGACGATCTCATTAACATGTTTAAATTACGGGCTGATGAGAAGCAGCTACAGCTGCTGCTCGAGCAGGACCCAGATCTCCCAAATCATATTCGTGTCGACCAAGCCAAGCTGAGACAGATATTGATCAATCTGTTGAACAATGCGATTAAGTTTACGCCCGCGGGCAGCGTTACGCTACGGGCGATGCAAACACAAGGTTCGCTGTCTCCGGTATCGACAGGTACTGCGCCGCCTCTCTCTCTCTCTTTCTCGGTAATCGACACGGGGGTGGGTATTTCACCTGAGGAATTTGAGACTATATTTGAGCCATTTGGACAAGCACAGGCTGGTCGGGAGGCTAAAGAGGGCACGGGACTGGGTATGTCCATTTGCCGAAAGTTTGTAGAACTGATGGGTGGCTACCTCTCTATCAGCAGCCAGACTGCGCCTGCACCTGCTGGCCAGACGGTGGGTGATGCAGTGCCGATTGAACGGGTATCTGAACTAGAAAATGGGCAACTAGAAAATGGGCAACTAGAAAACGGGCGCGATGTTTTTCAGCCCGGCTCGAGTGACATCACGATTCGTGCTTTGTCGACTAGCGGGACGACGGTCAGTTTCGATATTCAGGCTGAGCTGGCTGTGGCAGATAGTGCGGCCGGTGTGAAGCCTGAGCGTAGGGTGCTAGGCCTAGCGATGGGTCAGCCTGAGTACAAAATTCTCATCGTGGACGATAAATTAGACAATCGCAAGTTGCTGCGTCGGTTGCTAGAGCCGCTTGGTTTTATCCTGAAGGAGGCGAGTCATGGGCAAGCTGCGATCGCGATGCATCAGGCCTGGCAACCGCACCTGATACTCATGGATGTGAGGATGCCTGTGCTAGATGGTTTGGAGGCCACAAGGCGAATAAAGCAAGCCGGACAGCTGTTAGAAACCTCTACGGCCAGCGTCCCCAAAATTGTTGCGCTCTCTGCGAATAGCCTTGCGACAGAGCGGAAAGATGCGATCGCAGCTGGCTGCGATGATTTCATCCGTAAACCATTCACCGATAGCGAGATTTTTGCATCGATTGGAGAACAGCTCGGCGTTCGCTATCGCTACGATGAGCCGGTGATTTTGGATGAGTCTTCTCAGGCATCCTCCACGCCAGAACCACTGGCTACACCGCTGAATCTCACAGCCGTTTCAGCGCTGCCTGCCGACCTGCTCTCTCGCTTGGAGGCTGCGACCCTACGGCTACAATGGGACGACATACTGCAGCTAATAGACGTGATTCGTGAGCAGGACGCGTCCTTGGCCAATAGTTTGCATCAGGTTGTGCACGATTTTCAGTACGGGCAGATTTTAGAGAGTATTCAAACGGTGAAGGCGGTACAGCAATAGGGAGTGGCAGACTGTGTGGAGAAATCCTACCCACTTGGCCAATAGAATCTAACCCAATTGCAGCATGGGTCAGTTTGGGCTTTTGAGGCATAGTGGGCAAGCATCAGCTGCAAACCTACTTTCCTCATGGCAGGTTCTGGTATAGCAGTTCCTAGAGAAGCCTTTTCTACAATGAACAACAACCCGACTAGCGATGATATCTGTTACTCACTGCAGCAGGGAAAGTTTTGCTATGTGGTGGATGCGCCCTCTTCACAGGTGCCTTCGCTCAGTGAGAGAACTTTTCAGGAGATGGTGCATCGGGGCTATCGCGTCGTACTGTTGCCAATGCGATCGCTGGTTCCCGATTTGCAGTCGGGAGCACAGCTGCATAGTGGAACTGAACCTGCCTGGGAATGCAATATTATCACTGCGATTTGGGAACAGCTGCATCCCACCAAGTCGAATTTTCTGGCGCAGTGGCTATCTACAACTGAGGCACTCTCCCCCAGACAGCGCCTGGCACAGTTTGCCAGCGATCTGTTGCTGCTCGATTTGTGTGAAGGCCCAGTCGTTATCCTGTTTGAAGGCCTCGACAGTCAGACTGAAGCCTTGGGGGTGGAGGATGCACTTTGGCAGTGGGTTGAACATTGCTTTGAGCTGAGAGATACCTACTTGACTTACCATCACCTCAGCTTTGCTGCCTTTGGCGCAGGCAGCAAAGCTCACCCTAGGTCAGCTTGCTTATACAGGCCACCGGGAACGGAGCGGTTGAACGTTGTGCCTTTTCGGCCTGTGAGAAGGGCGGAGGATCTAGATCTGCGCGATTCAATGTGCTTTGTCAAAAATATAAGTTCTTTTCAAAATACCTATTTTTCTCAGGGTATGGCAGATAGGATAGTAACGAGCTGAAAGCGTTTCTCATGTGCACGTCTTGTCGGTCACACGGTTACTTTACTGTGTCTAGACTCACCTATGTCTCTTACCCCTCAGTCGCCTACTCCCCAAGCGTCACAGAATAAGACTTCCAATGCTGCCGATATTTTGGTGGTTGACGATACGCCCGACAACTTGCGATTGCTGCTGACGGTGCTCGGTGAGCAGGGCTACCGAGTGAGGCCAGTCACTCAGGGACGGCTGGCGATCGCAGCTGCGCAGCTCGACCCGCCCGACCTAGTGCTGCTCGATATCAAAATGCCCGATATGGATGGCTACGAGGTGTGCAGACAGCTCAAGGCTGACCCACGAACTCAGCAAGTGCCGGTGATCTTTTTAACGGTGCTAGATGATGTGGTGGATATTGTGAAGGGGTTTGAACTTGGCGGTATCGACTACATTACAAAACCGGTGAGGACTGACGAACTGCTCGTCCGGATTGAAAATCAGGTCAAGATTCAGCGGCTGCAGAAGCAGCTCAGCGCGCAAGAACAGTTTTTGCGCACGATTTACAACGGGATAGAAGCGGCTGTTTCGGTGATTGATGTGCCGGATATGACTGACACTGCCAATGATGCGACCAGTGATGACTTTGCCAGGCAGCCGCTGACAATTATCAACGTCAACGAAGCGTTTTTGAGGATGACGGGCCTTTATCGCGCGCAGCTCGAAGGGGCTGATGTGCGGCGATTTGTGGCTCCGGAGATTGTTCGTAGCCACCATTTGGCCTGCATAGAGACGGGTGAACCTATTACCCATGAGGATACGGTTGAGCTGCATGGTCATCAGACGTGGTGGCTCTCTACCCATACGCCGCTGCAGAATGATCGGGGGCGGGTGTATCGCCTGATCGGTACCAGTTTAGACATTACTGACCGTAAGCAGGCAGAAACTCAGCTGGCGAGCCGTACTGTGGAACTTTCAGAGGCGTTGGAGAGCCTAAAATCGGCTCAGGCGGACCTGATTCGCTCGGCTAAGATGGCTGCTCTGGGGAACTTGGTGGCAGGCGTGGCCCATGAGATCAATACACCGGTGGGGACGGCGATTATGACGGCTTCTACACTAGAAAATGTCAGCCGAGAGGTTACGGCTGATTTGGCGAAAGGGGAGCTCAAGCGTTCGACGTTTGAAAATTATTTGGAGGTGGCGACTGAGTGCAGCCATCTGATCTTGAATAATCTTCAGCGGGCGGGTGAGCTAATTCATAGCTTTAAGCAGGTGGCGGTAGACCAGAGCAGTTTGCAACGGCGGACGTTTGGGGTGAAATCCTATGTGCAGGAGGTGATTACGAATCTCATGCCTCAAATCAAAGGTAAATCGCACCGTGTTAGGCTCTCGGGCAGTGACGATATTACGCTGTCGAGCTATCCGGGTGCGATCGCTCAAATTATTACCAATCTCATCACCAACTCGCTTGCCCACGCGTTCCCGGACAATGAACCCGGTCACATTTCGATTGATATTGCCCAGGACTCAGCGTCGACCACCCTTCGCTACCAAGACGATGGCTGCGGCATTTTAGGCGCGGACCAGAGTCGAATTTTTGAGCCTTTTTACACCACTGCTCGGGAAAAGGGCGGAAGTGGTTTGGGGCTACATCTGATATACAACCTGGTCACCCAAAAGCTCAAAGGGGATATTCAAGTGGCTAGTGAAGTTGGGCAAGGGACGACATTTACGATTACTATTCCGAACCAGTTGGTAGAGCCTCACCCGATTGGATAGATGAAGACTATTCGGTCGGTGGGGCGCGGATGCTCCGGTAGCGGGACGCGGATCTAGAAGGGGTGGGTCATGCTGGATAGGCTGATGATGGCCGACCCTTGGTGCTGGCCTGATAGCTATTGATATGGATATTGCAATGGTCCCTGAGGATGCTTACAAGAAATTAATTAAGAAATCGACTGAGCAACTGATAATGACGGGCCAAGCGGGTAGCCAGGCTATCGACCCATGGGCTTATCAGGTCGGGGGCAGCCTCGCGTGGGACCATCCGAGCTACGTTTCGCGAGCTAGCGACGATGCACTGTATCAGGCTATCAAACAGGGACAGCTGTGCACGGTATTGGGGCCGCAGCAGGTGGGTAAGTCATCTTTGCGTATTCGGGTTCGGCGTAAGCTAGAGCAGGCGGGATACTGCTGCGCAACGCTCTTTGGTCGCCAGCTGCTCGATTCTCCTAAAGACTATTTTCGGTGGGATAAGCAGCTGACGTCTTCGATTTGGGATAGCCTGTATCCCACTGAGATACATACGCTGCGGTGGTGGCTAAAAAAGACTGAGGTGCTGCTTCCCCAGCAGCGTTTGGAGCATTTCTCGCGCGATTTGCTGTTTAAGAAGCTCTCTGAGCAGCCAGTTGTTGTTTTTATTGACGATATTGATGCGCTGTTGAATATTCCCTTTTTTGTAGACGATTTGCTCGAATGGATTTGGCATTGCTACTGTTTGCGCAAGATTTATCCAATTTACGACAATCTCAATTTTGTTATATTGGGCCGTGCTAATGGGTCAACACTGATTAAGAACAAAGGTATTTTGGCTAACTGCAGAGCGATCGCGCTGAACAATTTTGAACTGGCCGACACCGAGCCGCTTCAGCAGGGGCTAGCTGCCTACATTCAAGATAAAAAACAGGTGCTAGAAAGTATCTTGCGATGGACGTCTGGGCAGCCATTACTAACCCAGAAGTTGTGCAGTCTTTTTGCGGCTAGCCTGCAAATTTCTGATACCGCATTTGATGCGTGTTTTCGCGGAGGTCTGGATAATACTTTGAATGATTGCGTGAATGAATTTAATGACGGCGCGAATGGATTAAACAACCCCGAAAATAGCGTGATAAACAGTTCGCAGCGTTTGCCAGCTTCTCCTTTTCCGGAGGCGGTTGACCGGTGGATCGATCATTTGGCACAGCTGTATATCGTGGATAGC
Organism: Cyanobacteria bacterium J06623_4; assembly: GCA_038524545.1. Classification (GTDB taxonomy): domain Bacteria; phylum Cyanobacteriota; class Cyanobacteriia; order Phormidesmidales; family Phormidesmidaceae; genus Phormidesmis. Next base: position 23,779 of record JBCBIK010000034.1, read on the forward strand.
TGGCACCGGCAGGACGACTTAGACTACTTTTGGCAAATCTATTATCAGCTGAATCAGTCGCCGTATAAAAAACAACTTTTGCGGCTATACCACCGCATTTTAGCCGGAGACCCTGTACAGTATGACCACAATCCGGTTCAATCTGAGCTGTTGCTCAGCGGCCTAGTCGTGATTCGAGCGGGACAGCTACACCTGAGTAATGAACTCTATCGTTCTATCTTTGCGCCCTTGTTCTCTGTCTGACTCTCAATCTTCTTTGTTTGATTCTCTGCTTTGACCAGGCTGCAAACTCTCGCTTGGTAGGCCGAATGGTCTGCTTGATACTTTGAAGACTACCCGACCGGCTCGCTACAGTTCGCCCACTAGCAGGACGCTAAGCCCCCACCGTCTCAGCGATGCTGCAAAAGACACTACCCCTCTTATTGGTATGACCCGTGTTGGTATGACCCGTGTGAGCCACGCCTATCCGAGATTACCTTTGATGGGGCTTCAAGGCAGGCAACCTTTCAATATGACTCCACATTTCTCTTATCGCGTGGGCGGTAGCCTCGCTTGGAACGATCCTACCTATGTTGGACGTCAGGCTGACAGAGACTTAATTGGTGCTTTGCAGCAAGGAGACTTTGCCTATGTGCTGGGCCCAAGACAGATTGGCAAATCTTCACTGCGCATTCAGACGCGCCATCGACTTACCCAGCTGGGCCATCGGTGTGTGACTATCCATGCCAATCAGCTGACTGACAGTTTGCAGGCGGGCAGCGATGCGCCTTGGCATATGGGTTTGATTTGTGCGATTTGGGAGGGGCTGTATTCGAGCTATTCGGGTGAATTTTTGCGGTGGGTGCAGTCTACGGCGAGCTTGGATGAGGCGTCTGACGGGGCGTCGTCGCGGCTGGAGCGGCTAGAAAACTTTGTACAGACGTTTTTGATCGAGGCGTTGGAAAAGGCTTCGGTGGTGATTTTTATTGATGAAGTCGATGCGTTGCTAGATAGTCCGTTTGCCTACGATTTTTTTGCGTGGATTGAGCGGTGCTATGGGCGCCGGGTGACGGAGCCTGCTTTTAGAAATTTGAATTTTGCCGTTTTTGGCACGGCTGTTGCTGATGATTTTCCCTGCTACAAGTCTTTATTTGCTACAGGGTGTGATGTTGCCATTGGGCCTTTTACGCTGGTTGAGACTTACGATCTGTATCAGGGATTTGAGGGTAAGCTCGACGAGCCTACGATGCTGCTGAAGTCGATTTACCGGTGGGCGAAGGGACAGCCTTTTTTGACGCAGAAGCTGTGTCAGCTGCTTAGGGACTTGCTCGATAGCTTGATTCAGACGGACTGTGCGCCGCTGGCGCTCTCGACGGGGACGATTAATCACTGGGTGGATGAATCGGTGCGATCGCACATTATTCAAGACTGGCCCGACAAGGACGAGCCGGTACATCTGCGGGCGATCCGCGATCGCATCAACCAGTCACCCAATCGTAAGGCGCTGCTAACGCTCTACAAGCAGGTTTTGCTGAGTTCGCCGGTTCCGTTCCGTGACAGGAGCTACACCCAAGCTGAACTATTGCTCAGTGGCTTGGTAGTTGTTCAATCGGGTCGGCTAGCGATCGCAAATAATATCTATCACCAGGTTTTTGCTCTAAAGTGAATCTTTTTTCTCGCTATTTCCCCTATCCCTCGGGCAGCTCTTCCGTTACGTTGTAAGCGAACAAAACACCAGTAACAAACAACGAGAACGGCATGGCTGCAGAGCTTGGATTCACACTCGATTTGATGAAGGTACTCGGGGCGGCTGCGGTAGGTGGCTATTTGGCTAGCCGGTTGAAGCAGCCGGTGCTGCTGGGCTACTTGGCCAGCGGACTTGTGATTGGCCCACTGGGCCTGAAGCTGATTAGCGATACGGGCAATATTCAGGGGCTTGCCGAGCTGGGGGTAGCCTTTTTGCTCTTTGCCCTGGGCGTGCAGTTTTCTCTGGAAGAACTCAACCGCGTTCGCAATATTGCTCTGCAGGGGTCGCTTTTTCAGATGGGGCTGACGGCTGGGCTGGTGAGCCTGATTGCGCTGGCGTTTGGCTGGGTGGAGGGGACCGGACAGGGCCTTTTTTGGGGGGCGCTGCTGTCGCTATCGTCTACGGCGGTGGTGCTCAAAACGCTGACGGAGCGCGGGGAGATCAATACCCGCCACGGTCAGATTATGCTGGCGGTTTTGATTGCTCAGGATTTGGCGCTGGGGCTGATGCTGGCGGTGGTGCCAGCGATTAGTCAGGGGTCTGGGGAGACGCCGCTGTGGCAGGTGATCGCCTTGGTGGTGCTGAAGGTGAGCAGCTTTTTGTTGGGGGCGGTGCTGGCCGGGCGGTGGGTAGTGCCGGTGATTATCCGGGAGGTGGCGATCACGGAGAGCAGCGAGCTGTTTTTGCTGACGCTGATTGCGCTGTGCTTGGGGGTGGCGCTGGTGACGGCTGAGCTGGGCCTTTCGATTGAGATTGGGGCGTTTGTCGCGGGGCTGATGATTGCTGAAATCGACTACGCTGACCAGGCGCTGGCGAAGGTGCTGCCGCTACGAGATACCTTTGCCAGCCTGTTTTTTGTGTCGATTGGGATGCTGATTGACCCGCAGGTGCTGGTGGACAATTTTGGCGGCATTTTGGGGCTAGTGAGCCTGGTGATGGTGGGGAAGGCGCTGATTGTGTTGCCGATTGTGCTGTGGTTTGGCTATTCGCTGAAGACGGCTGTGCTAACGAGCTTGGGGATTAACCAGATTGGAGAATTTTCGTTTGTCTTGGCAATTGTGGGTCTGGAGAATAATCTGATTTCTCAGGAGGCGTATTTGCTGCTGCTGGGGACGACGGCGATCACGCTGGTGATGACGCCGCTGGCGTTTAACCTGGCGCCTTCTCTGTCGATGTGGCTGTATCAGCGACCGGCGGTTTTACGGCTGCTGAGCCGGTTAGAGTCGCCGGATGCCAATGTCCATGTGGATGAGATGTCGGGGCATGTGGTGGTGGCGGGCTATGGCCGGGTGGGCCATGTGATTGTCAATTTGCTGCGGCAGCAGGGGCAGCCGGTGCTGGTGCTAGAAAACAGTGAAGCGGCGGTGCAAACGCTGCGCCACGAGAAGATTCCGTTTGTGATGGGGGATGCGGATTCGGAGCTGATCTTGGCGAAGGCGTCGCTGGCTTCAGCGAAGGCGCTGGTGATTGCGCTGCCCGACCCGATCAGTACGCGGCTGTTGCTGCGCCGGGCCAGAGCGATCGCCCCCCGGCTCGACATTATCGCCCGGGCCCACACGACTAAGGAGCTAGACCAGCTCAGTCAGCTGGGAGCGCAGGAGGTGGTGCAGCCGGAGTTTGAGGCGGCGCTGGCGCTGTGCACCCATTTGCTGGCAACGCTGGGACAGATCGACGACCAGCTGGATACGACGATGGCAAAAATTCGGGCCAATCACTACCGCAGCGTGCGTAGTAATGTCTCGTGATGAATTTTTTGAGGGGGCGGAAGAGTACTGTGGTGAGTGTTGTGCTGTTGTTTTAAGTCACCTATCCATGCGTATTTTAATTACTGGCGGAGCAGGGTTTTTGGGTCAGCGGCTGGCCCAGTATTTGCTGGCTGATCCGGCGCTTGAGCAGCTCGTGCTGACAGATATTGTGCTGCCGGTGGTGCCAGGAGATGCTGACGCCCAAGCAGATGGCGCGGATGAGCGTGTGAAGGTGTGCCAGGCTGACATTACCGATGCGGCGGCGGTGAGGGACTTAATTACGCCGGATCTGACGGCGGTGTTTCACTTGGCGGCGGTGGTGAGCGGTCAGGCGGAGGCTGATTTTGACCTGGGGGTGCGGGTGAACTGTGATGGCACGCGCTACCTACTTGAGGCTGTGCGCCACCGGGCGCCGGGGGCGAAGTTTATTTTTGCAAGTTCGCTGGCGGTGTTTGGAGGAGATTTGCCTGCGCTGATCACGCCGCAGACGGCGGTGACGCCCCAGTCTTCTTATGGCACCCAGAAGGCGGTGTGTGAGCTGTGGGTAAATGACTACAGCCGGAAGGGATTTTTGGATGGGCGGGTGCTGCGGCTGCCGACCGTCTGTGTGCGTCCGGGTAAGCCAAATGCGGCGGCGTCTTCGTTTGCTAGCAGCATTATTCGAGAGCCGGTGCACGGGGAGGCGGCGATGTGCCCGGTAGATATTTCGCTGGGGCTGTGGCTGTCGAGCCCTGGGGTAGTGACGGCCAACTTGGCCCATGGCTTGTCGCTATCGGCTGAAGCGTTTGGCAGTACGCGCACGCTAAATTTGCCGGGGATTACGGTGACGGTGCGGGCGATGATCGATGCGCTGGGTGAGGTGGTGGGTGAGGCGGCGCTGGATCTGATTGAGTATGCGCCGGATGATGCGGTGTCTCGGATTGTGGCGAGCTGGCCGAGTCGGTTTGATGTGGAAAGTGCGATCGCGCTAGGCTTTAGCCGAGACGAGAGCTTCGCTAGCATTATTGAAGCTTTCGTGGCTGAATCAACGGGCACAAAGGGGGATGAATTTTCGTAACAGAACGTGACGGAACTGTGGGAAACCTGCGCTGAACCTAAGTCTGTTGGTTGGCTTCATCGGGTAGCCGCTATCGTGGAAGGGATGGTTTTGTGAGGATTCCCATGCTTAAGCCTGTCTTACATGCCTTTCAGATGTTCCTAAAGGGTGCTACTGGCAAAGATCGTCAGGCCAAGCATCATCTGTCAGACCATCTGCTTAAAGTTCAGGTTGCTTACGATCAGCTGCAGCAGCAGTTCGACCAGCTACAGCTCGAAAATGAACGGCTGCTAAAGACCACTGGCGATTTGGAAAAGCAGCTGCAGCACAATCAGAGTGAGCTAGAAGAGCTGATTACCCTAGCTGATACGGATGCCAAGTTTTTGATTTCTGAAAATCAATCTTTGCAGCTCAGGCTACGCAAAAGCGAGGATGAAAAGGAGTCGCTGCGGGCTGCTCGGGGACGGCTGCTGGGCCGGGTGGCAGTGCTTGAGCGGCAGCTCGACCTGGAGGGCTACCGGACGGGCGATGGGCGGACTCCTGCCGACCCGGCTGAGGTGGACAGCGTAGATACGATAGATTTTTCTGAGGTTTCGCTGGCGAATATTTCCCTGGCCTTGGTCGGCGGTCATGAAACGACGTACCGGGAGGTGCGCAAGGCACTGCGGCAGTATGGCCTCAAGCGCTGCATTCATGTACCGCCCCACAGCATCGCCAGCAACAGCCGTCAGCAAATCAAAGACAAAATTGGCAACTGCGACCTGGTGGTGACGATTACTAGCTATGTCGACCACTCTGTTTCTAAGTGTGTGAAGCAGCTGAAGGATGCGCAGCTGCTGGCGGGTGAGTGTATTCGGGTGAGCTGCCATGGCAAGAGCGGCCTGGTACGGGAAGTGCTTCAGTATTTTGCTGAGCCGGCAGCTACAATTTGAATCATCTGTTAAGAGAAATCACTGAGGTGAAGGGGCGCGTTAAGCTAGTACCGCACAATTTTCGCGCCCCCTTTGGTAGGTATAAAATGCAACGCTCTTTTGCGCTATTTTCCCGGATGATTCCTGCTGCTCCGGTCGTGGGTGGGTTACTGGTTTCTGTGGGGCTAGCTGCTGGGCTAGCGGGCTGCACGCAGGTGAGCACTTCCAATTCGGTGAGTGATTTTCAGGCGACGGCGGCCACCACTTATACCTGGCAGGTAGAGTATCTTCCGCGTAATGCAGGCCCAGATCGTCCTAATGACCGGCGGATTGAAAAGTTTGACTCGACGACGGTGGTCAGTGTCAATGGCGTGCGGCCCGATGCGGCTGGGTCTGGGCCGGATAGTAAGGGGCTGTGGTGGCCGGTGCTGCCGCCGGAGCCTACGGTCGATGAGATTGAGGATCGGCGCCGGAAGGGGGAGACGCCTCGGCCACCGGAGGTGGTGAAGTCTACGGCGTTTAAGATGACGTTTGACCATGCGGGTGAGGAGAAGACGCTGCCGACGGGGCCGACGGTGTATCGGCAGGCGGTGAAGGCGTCTGAAAAGGAGCGATCGCTAATGCTGACGCTGGGGCCACAGGATGGGTCGGTGGTGAAGGCGGAGGTTCAGTAAGGGCTACGTGAAGAAAGCTCCGTGCTAGACGCGGTAAGGGGCATCGCCTAAGATTGTGAGCGTCCCTTTCCTTGCTGACTCATGCCCAAGCCTCGCATCCTTTCAGGTATTCAGACGACTGGTAATATGCACCTGGGTAACTATCTGGGGGCGATTCGGAACTGGGTGGCGATGCAGGCGGAGTACGAGTGCTTCCTGTTTATGGCGGATCTGCATGCGATTACGGTGCCGCACGATCCGAAGCTGCTGGCTGAAAATACGATTAAGCTGGCTGCGACGTATATTGCCTGCGGTATTGACCCGGCGCAGTCGACCATTTTTGTGCAGTCTCAGCTGCCGGAGCACAGTGAGCTGGCCTGGATTTTTAACTGCATTACGCCGCTGGGATGGCTGGAGCGGATGATTCAGTTCAAAGAAAAATCGGTGAAGCAGGGGGAGAATGTCAGCGTGGGACTGATGGACTACCCGGTGCTACAGGCGGCGGATATTTTGCTGTATGAGCCGGATGTGGTGCCGGTGGGGGAGGACCAAAAGCAGCACCTGGAGCTGACGAGGGATATTGCCGCTCGGTTTAATTTTCAGTTTGGCAGTGAGGAGAAGCCAATTTTGAAGGTGCCGGAGCCGCTGATTCGGAAGGCGGGGGCAAGGGTGATGAGCCTGACGGACGGGACGAAGAAGATGTCGAAGTCTGACCCGTCGGAGCAGAGCCGAATTGACCTGACGGATTCGCCGCAGGCCATTACCAAGAAGATTAAGCGGGCAAAGACTGACCCGGCGCGGGGCCTAGAATTTGACAATCCTGAGCGGCCTGAGTGCAACAATTTGCTGGGGCTGTATCAGCTGCTGTCGGGCAAGTCGAAGGAGGCGGTGGCGGAGGAGTGCCGGGAGATGGGGTGGGGGCAGTTTAAGCCTTTGCTGGCGGAGACGACGGTGGAGGCGCTGCGGCCCATTCAGGAAAAGTATGATGAGCTGATGGGCGATCGCACTTATCTATTGCAGGTGCTGGCGGAGGGTAAGGAGCGAGCCCAGGCGGTGGCCGCGCCGACGCTGGAGAAGGTGAAGCGGGCTGTCGGGTTTGCAGGGTGAACTTACCCGTATGATCAAAACTGCTCAACTATCATCGATGTCAATGGTTAGCCATCTCGTTATTCGATGGGGAAACTCGGTAAGATGGCCGTTAAGCGTTTTTTGATCTTTGTTTGATCTCTTTTACCTATGGCTATGCCTGAGAACCGTTTCCGCGATGCTATCACTTCGAAACGCTTTGTGGTGACGGCTGAGGTGATGCCGCCGAAGGGGGGAGACCCTGCCCACATGTTGGAGATGGCCGCTCAGCTAAAGGACTGGGTGCACGGGGTGAATGTGACGGACGGTAGCCGGGCGGTGCTGCGGATGTCTTCTTTGGCTTGCTCGGTGCTGCTGAAGCAGGCGGGGATTGAGCCGATTTGTCAGATGACGGGGCGCGATCGCAATGCGATCGCCCTGCAGGCTGACCTGATGGGTGCCCACGCGCTGGGCATTCACAATGTGCTGGCGCTGACGGGTGACCCGATCAAGGCGGGGGACCATGCCAAGTGCAAGCCGGTGCACGAGCTGGAGTCGATCCGGATGCTGCGGCTGATCCGGCAGCTAAATGGTGGAGCGGACTATAACGATAAGGCGATGAAGGACGGGGCGCTGGCGATCTTCCCGGGGGGAGCGGTGGACCCACAGTCGAGAAGCTGGTCGGGCATGCAGAGCCGATTTGAGAAGAAGCTGGAGGCGGGCGCGCAGTTTTTTCAGAGTCAGCTGATTTCTGATTTTGACAAGTTAGAGAAGTTTATGGATCAGGTGGCGGTGGGGTGCGATCGCCCCATCTTGGCAGGTATATTCTTGCTGAAGTCGGCGAAGAATGCGGCTTTTATCAATCGCTGTGTGCCTGGGGTGAATATTCCTGAGCATATTATTGACCGGCTAGCGAAGGCGGAAGATCCGCTGTATGAGGGGATGCGGATCGCGGCTGAGCAGGTACGGGCGGCGCGCCAGCTGTGCCAAGGCGTGCACATGATGGCGGTGAGACGGGAGGATTTGATTCCGCAGATCTTGGAGATGGCGGGTGTGGAGCCACAGCGCTGTGAGACTATGACAAAAGCTCGGCTCTTTGTGCAAGATGCGACTGCGTAACTGCATTTGCACTGCATCTGTAGAGAAATGAAATACGATATAGGCTAGCCATACGAGCTACTACAATGAAAGCAATCGAAACCACGGCTACTATCGATGAAAAAGGGCACCTTCAGTTGGATTCTCCCCTTGAGATAGGCAAAGATCAGCGAGTACGGGTGATCGTTCTGGTTGCGGAGAATGATGAAAATGACCCTGATGACACGCCTAAGGAAGTTGTGTTTGAAGGGTTGCGTCAGGGCTTAAAAGAAGCACTATCGGGTCAGACTATCTCCTTATCTCAACTGTGGGAGGGTATTGATGCCGAGTGAGCCAGTACCCGTCGAGGTTACTTTAACCCCACTTTTCAAGAAAGATTTGAAAAAACTCGCTAAGCGATATCGGCATATTCGCAGCGACTTACAACCGCTTATGAATCAACTACTAATAGGAGAGCTGCCTGGCTCTCGAGTGACTGGGGCTGCGCTTACATTGTTCAAAGTACGTGTAAAGAATAGCGATATTCAGAAGGGTAAGAGTGCCGGATATAGAGTGATTTAATACGCAAAAACAAAAAGCAAGATTATCTTAATAACTCTATATTCGAAGTCAGATCAAAAAGATATTGAGATAAGTGAGCTGAAGGAATTATTGGCTGAGTACGAATAGTTGTGGATACGAATGGTTTTATCTTCAACAAAAAAGGACTTACAGCAGCAACTGTAAGTCCTCACAGGGTGTACTTTATGCCTATTTTTTGTTCATGTTGAAACTGCTTATACCATGACGGCCTTTTCGGGCGATCGCTTTCTGCGCTTTCTCTCGCTGGGCTTTACGCCGCCGACCATCTCATACTGGTCGCTCTCTTTGTCGTAGCGGGTGGCTACGCCGGAGAGTACTTTGTTGCTGAGGTAGTTTAGGGCCTGCTCGGCTCTTTCGAGTTCGTTGGCTGTGGCATCTAGGGTGGTGAGCTGAGCGTTGTAGTCTGTGAGAACGGCGCGCAGTGCCTTGATTTTGGCTTCGATGTTTTGAGTGGTGCAGCCTCCGCCCAAGTCGAGCTTGGGGTCGATGAGCTTCATGCCAGAGAGACGATGCTCGGCGAGCTGCAGGGTGGGTGAACTTCGTTTGGGTCTCGCCATGGCGATCTCCTATTATTTTCTAAATGTTTACAAGAACCGCGTTTGCCCACCGGCGGGCCTACCTTTGGGCGCAAACGGTTCACTGCATTCACAATTCCCACCGTCCGGAATAAAAGACACATTGCTATCTCTGTAAAAACACAGATTTTTACAGAGAAATCAGAACCTCCTCGCGTCTTGTTGGTTAGAAAGACCGTAATCATAGAGTGTTTCTATACATGCGTAGACTTGTATAGAAAACATCCGGGTAATACGCCACTTTGTTCGTTTTGTAGGGAGAAAAACGTGGATTGAACGGCGAATGACTCAGAGATAAGGAATGAGGATTTAATAAGATGCACAGTTCCTGCCGCCCTCACCCCAACCCTCTCCCTAAGGGCTACCGTGTATGCATAACTATGAGATAAATATCGGAAAGTCCCAGTACACCT
>JBCBIK010000035.1:0-33156 GCA_038524545.1 Cyanobacteria bacterium J06623_4
GTTTTCTCTTACTGTGAACCAACTGTTACATATCGAAGACGTTATAAAACCCGCTACAGGCCTGGCTACTCATCATGCCAAGCACATTTTGATGGTTTAGTAACCCTAAAGCTCAGACGGGTCGACCCCTAGCTCTCTCAACTTTTCAGCCAGCTTCGCAGCTCGGCTCTCTGCCTGCTGAGCCTTCTCTTCTGGCGCTAGCAGCTTCGTACCGGATTCATCGTACCAATACAACCATTCTCGCTCCCAACCCCTATGAACCCCTATGGCTCCCTCGTTCTCGGCCCAGAGCTAAGCCAATCTCTGGTCGTCAGAATCTGGCAGCTCTGCAGCGGTAGGCAAGTACTGATTGGGGTCGTACTTTAGAACCATCGTCTTACCAGCGCAATCGTCACTTCTCTACCTTATAGCCAAATTCTGACAGCCGAGTCCGAGACTGTCGCCAGCGCTCCTGCACGCGCACAAAAATTTCTATATATACCTTGCCTGCCACCAGCTTTTGCATCTGCTGCCGAGCAGCGGTGCTAATGGCCTTCATCATCTGGCCACCCTTACCGATGAGGATGCCTTTTTGCGACTTGCGCTCGACATTCACCGTCGCCAAGATACGGGTAATGTTCTCGTCTTCTTCTACCTTGTCGATTGCGATCGCAACCGAATGCGGTACCTCCTCCCGCGTATGTAGCAGTATCTGCTCCCGAATCAGCTCACCCATAATGAATCGCTCAGGCTGATCGGTCACCAAGTCCGGCGGATAATAATACGGCCCCGGCTCCAGCTTAGAAATGAGGGTTTGCTGCAAGGCCTCTAGACCGTCACCCGTGAGCGCCGAGAACCTCACCACCGACCAACCATGCTCAGCTGCGATCGCCTCATAGCTTTCTTTGATTTCTGAAGCCTTCCGCCCACTCTCCGGCAGCTGATCGACCTTATTAATGCCCAGCACCACCGGAGCAGTCGTCTGCGCCACTAGGTTCGCCACAAACAAATCTCCCCGCCCAGCGACAGCAGTCGCCTCCACCACAAAGAGAACAACATCCACAGAACTGATCGCTACCCGCGCATTTTGCACCAGCACTTTGCCCAGCTCATGATGCGGCTTATGAATACCCGGCGTATCCACAAACACAATCTGCGCCTGCGGAGTGGTCAAAATGCCTTGTAGCCGATTGCGCGTCGTCTGCGCGACCGGCGACGTAATCGCAATTTTTTGCCCCACCAGATAGTTCATCAAAGTGGACTTGCCCACGTTTGGACGGCCCACAATGCTGACAAACCCCGAGCGAAAATCCGGCGCAGCCATGGGGATAAGACCGCCGCTAACGTTGGGCCTACTTTTTACAACAACCGTGTCATCTGCAGGATTCGATAAAGGAACAATCTCACGGGAGTCTCCCTTTGCACCATCCATGCTTGGAGATGCAACAGATTTTTCACCCTTTAAGATAGGGCCTTTCTTCGCCGGGTTACGCTTGGCTGAGCTGGGCTTAGGCGTACGCTGAGCAGATTTGTTCTCAGGTTTGTTGCTTTTACGCTTAGGTGCGTTCTTTTTCTGAGCACCTTTGGCAGCTTTCCACGGGTTTGGCTGATCGCTCATCGGCTATGTCCCAGTAATGTGAACAACCACTTCCCGCGTGTGAGAACGGTCTCGATGTTCCCACAGGTAAATGCCCTGCCAAATCCCCAATGCCAGTCGCCCGTTCATGATGGGGATTTGCTCAGAGGTGTGGGTGAGCGCCGTGCGAATGTGCGCGGGCATATCATCTGGCCCTTCATCGCTGTGGCGGTAGCCGCCTCCCTCTGGCACCAGCTTAGAGAGAAAAGTCTCCATGTCTAACAAAACATCTGGGTCGGCATTCTCCTGAATCACTAGGCTCGCTGAAGTATGGCGCAAAAAGAGAGAACACAGCCCCGTTTGCACACCGGAGTCAGCAACGACATCCTGCACCTTGCGCGTAAAGCGACCAAGCGACTTGCCCTGAGTCTTGAGCCGTAGCACCTGCTGATAGTGAATAGGACCGGAGAGCGCGACCATAAGCGAAAAAAATCTGAGCTATCTTGTGTGTTTCGCCAGTTTATCGCACCACGGAAGCGGGCGTGTATGCATTAGGCGGTGCCTTGCGAGAGGTGTGCCACCGCAGCGGATGCAATGGTTTCTTTGCCTTGCTTGTCTATGCCTTCTGGCTGACGGGGTGGCAAGAGAGCCTCGGTCAGGCAAGACCAGTCGCCCTCAAAGAATGTCTCGGCGTTGACGATGCGATGGTGGGCATAGTCTTGAGCGCCCGCAATTAGGATTTCGGCTTCTGCAAAGCCTTCGCGGGTAATGGTGATCAGGCCCTTATCGAGTAGGCAAGCCTCTGCAAACGTGCTGTAGCCCGGCTTAGAAAAAACGCGATCGCACACCACCATCCAATCCACCGGTCGCATCTTTCGATCTGTCACCCGGTACAAATTGGGCAGTGCTGGCGCCGCCTGATCGAAGGTGACAAACTGCCAGTCTGAAAAATCGGCCAGCGTTTGATACGGCGTATTGTCAAGGCCCAAGCCGCCAAAGGTCAATAAGACCGTTCGCTCACTAGGAACATCGCTATTCATGAGCTGCCGTAAGTGAGCCTCGCTGTAGGCTGGGACGCCACCAGTTAGGCCGACATTGGTCATGTTGGGGAAGCTCGCCATGGGCTCTGCAAATGGCAGGCGAAATGTGCGATCGCACTGCCCGTAGCATTCAGCAATCCAATCTGCGATCGCGCCAAAGCCCGCCAGCTCATCCTGCCATGGCCGATAGATAAAGTCCCAGCCAAAGTTACTAATCATCCAGCAGGGAACCTCAGCCCTGCGCGCAATCTTACCCATCAGAGGAGGAACATCGGCCAGCACCAAATCCACCCCCGCCGCCGTCATAAAAGCCGCTTCCTCAGCAATCAGCGTCTCTTCATTCGCTCGAATTTCCTCCAACGCAGTCAGCGTCGCGGGCCGGTCCATCGTCAGGCTATCGCGCTGCAACACACCAATATCAAACTGTACTGGCCGGTAAACATACTCCCCGCCCAGATAGCTATCGAGCAGCCACTGAGGTGCCTTCGTCGCCATGATCAGCGTCAGCGAAACCCCAGCAGCATCACACCGCTGACGAATTTCAGCTGCGATAGAGGCCGCGCGGGTCGCATGGCCAAAGCCATGGTTCGTCACCGCAATGTACAAAGTAGGCATGGCGCATCCTGTGATGAAATGGCAATCAAAATCTTCAGGGTCAGTACCCAAAGCACTGTTTTCGACGACAGACTAACGACCAGCCTGACGGTCAGATGGTCTGTCCAATCAATAATTCCCAAACCAATATATCGCTTCTGAAATTTTTCGATAGCCCAATAAATCACTAAACAGCAGGAAGGCCTGTCCGATGCGGACAGGCCTTCCCGACAAGCTTTCATAGATGGCATCAATACATAAAAATCAGAATTGCAATGCCATTTTTGCCACGCCTGTCAGCTCATCTCTCCAGTTTATGCAGTCTCGTTGTCGCTTGGAGAGTGGCGCGGCTAAGCGATGGGCATCTTTGCTAGAGAAATGGGATAGGCCGCAGGAGAATGGATAGGTGGGTCGGCGACTGTGGTAGCCAAAAAAGGCAGCAAAGCGGTTGCTCTTTTCTGGTGGCTTACCGCGATGGTACACCCGCGTTGGGTCAAAAAGAATGACCGTACCTGCTTTACCGGTACAGGGGCGCAACCAGTCGGCTTCTGAGTCCAAAATTTTTTCTAAAGGCGCGTGTAGCAGCGTCTTGTAAGTCTGCATGAAGGGATACTTCCGCTGCAAACGTTTGAAGAGGACAGCAGTCTCCTCGGGTCGCACATATTCAAAAGGGCCACTCTCTCTATCTACATCGCTAAAATAAACACCAATTTTCAGCATTCTTCGGTCTTCGCGATCACGATGCCAATACCCCGATCTTTCATGGGACCACTTTGCCACATGCAGAGAAAACATCGGATGGCCATAAGCAGCTGGCACCTTCAGATAGCGCTCAACGATATTCAGCAAGCGATCTTCGAGCCCCCAATGATACACATCAGAATGCTTCACGAATTGGGCTCCCGTCGCCCTTACTTTATCTTTCCCTTTGCCGCTAGGCGCTGCCGCCGTCTCTGCCAACTCGTCGCAGAGTTGCTGTGCCGCCGCCCAGAACTTCTCTGTATTAGGAACGCCGAGCGCATCTAAAGAGGTGATACAGATGCCCGTTTGTTCTAGTTCATCAACAATTCTGATGTCACCAGGCTTAAGACCACACTGTTGATTTTTATAAGACTTAAGATATTTGTTATAGCTTGGCGCTAGCAAAGTCTTCTCAACAAGCGGAATATTCATCAAGAAATAACCCGCCTCTTTAGGTAAGATTGACACCTTATGCTTAAGTCTATGAGAGAAAATTGAATATTGCTTCCTTCTATCCTCGACAGCAAGCTTCTTGCCAATAAATTTCATCAATTCCCCTCAAATACCAACAAATACGCTTTCAAATGCCCACAAAGAACGTATCAAGGTTATTAATTGGGAAATACTGTATTTATGAAATTTTCATTGTGACAAAGCTTTCACCCTAAAATTACTTACTTGAAAGATGAAACAACGAATACACGCTAAAAAAGGCTGTATACGGCAAGTCAAGGCTCAACGGATAGAAAATCAATAAAAATCTCGGACAGGAGTAGTTTTTCTTACGTTGAGCTGAGATATCAGTATCAATGAAGTTCTTATAAGGCAGTAAAGAAGAGCATTCTAAAAATCAACGGTATTCGCTCATAAACGACGATAACCAGGCTAAATAAATAGCCTGGTTATCATTATGAGGGTCTCCTTCACCAAAAAATTGATTTAGAGACCACAACACTTTTTAGCGAGAGCCCGCGATGGATGAGAAGCGACCCTGCGATAGCGCAGTGTGTACCAGTCCCATCCTAGAAGACTTACAGCTGAGGAACAAACCGCTCCTTATCAGGAACCGTTGTGTATTCGCCGACAATGCGACGGAACTCATCGCCATCAATCGACTCTTTCTCAATCAGTAAGTCGACCACGCGGTCAATCACCTCGCGATTCTCGCGGATGATGTTCAGCGTTTCCTGATAGCAGTTCTGAACGATTTCACGAACCGCTGCATCAATCCGAGAGGCAATCTCCTCAGAGTATTCATTCCGGTTCCAGCTGCCGCCTAGGAAGACTTCACCCTGGTCGCCTTCTAGTGCTAGCTGACCCAGGTCAGACATGCCGAACTTTGTCACCATCTGGCGGGCCATGTTGGTCACCTGCTGCAGGTCATTGCCTGCACCAGTAGTAACCTCCGCATCACCAAAGATCACGTCTTCAGCTGCGCGGCCACCCAAGGCTCCACAAATGCGAGCCTTTAGCTGAGCACGGGAAATCAGCATCTGATCTTCACTAGGGGTAAACCAAGTCAAGCCCTGTGCCTGTCCGCGAGGAATCAGCGTCACTTTCTGCACCGGGTCGTGAGCTTTTATAAGCGTACCGATAATGGCATGGCCCACTTCGTGATAAGCAATCAGGCGCTTACTCTTGCCGTCAGTCAGTGGCGTGCCCTCCATACCTGCAACCACGCGGTCAATCGCGTCGTCAATCTCTAGCATGGTGACTGCTTCCTTGCGGCGGCGAGCCGTCAAGATAGCGGCTTCATTGAGCAGGTTTGCCAGGTCAGCACCCGTAAAGCCGGGCGTCCGGCGAGCAATGGTATCGAGGGAAATGTCGTCAGCGACTTTCTTGTCGCGGGCATGCACTTCCAGCACTTCGCGGCGACCTTTGATATCTGGCGGATCGACCATCACCTGACGGTCGAAGCGACCAGGGCGCAAGAGCGCAGAGTCTAGCACGTCGGCCCGGTTGGTGGCAGCAATCACAATGATGCCTGTGTTGCCTTCAAAGCCGTCCATCTCGGTCAGGAGCTGGTTGAGCGTTTGCTCGCGCTCGTCGTTACCACCGCCGATGCCTGCGCCTCGGGAGCGACCAACGGCGTCAATCTCATCGATAAAGATGATGCAGGGCGCGTTTTCTTTCGCTTTCTTAAACAGGTCGCGAACGCGGGAAGCACCTACACCTACGAACATTTCTACAAATTCTGAGCCAGAGATGGAGAAGAAGGGCGTACCCGCCTCACCTGCGATCGCCTTGGCCAAAAGTGTCTTACCCGTTCCCGGAGGACCTACCAGCAGCACACCCTTAGGGATACGCGCGCCAATGGCCGTAAAGCGCTCAGGCTTCTTCAAGAAGGTCACGACTTCCTGCAGCTCTTCCTTCGCCTCTTCAATGCCGGCAACATCATCAAACATGACGCCCGTTTGGGCTTCCATCATGAAGCGAGCTTTGGATTTGCCAAAGTTCATTGCCTGACCAGGACCACCCGCTGCGCCGTTTGAGCGCCGGAATAAAAAGAACAAACCGCCAATCAACAAAACAGGGAATAGCAAGTTGCCCAAAATACCAATCAACGCACCATCGTTGCGGGGCTGGTGGGAGTCGATGCTGATATCGGCTGTGCGAAGCCGCTCGACAAGCTCAGGAGCATTGCCAGGCAGGTCAACGCGCCAGCGCTGAACTCGGTTGTCGATTTGAGGATCCACTGCCTCAATGATGGCCGTCCGGCCACTGTCGTAGAAGTCGACGGAGGTCACTCGACCTGCATCTAAGTAATCCAAAAATCGTCCGTAGGTCATGCTAGTGCTAGCAGTATTACGGCCTGTGTCGACGGGATCTGTGCTACCGAACGAACCCTGCCAAAGGAAAAATCCAACCACTAGAAGGGGCAGTGTCCACAGTAGGGCAGTTCTCCAAGAAAATTTCATAACTCGGTGGCCTCTGTTAAATAAACCTTGGCCAAGTCCAGCCCAACGGGCGCTGCTAATGAAAGCTGGTGGCTTTCAAACTGGACTTGGATTAGAAAGTTCGCTCTTTCTTGACTCTAGTGTGCAGGCGAATCGCCTTGAGAAAACTGAGAGCTAAAATTTGCGAGCCGCAGGCACAGGAGTGAAGTGCAGGCGGTGCTCAGTCGGCGATGTGATGGTTTGGACGCTGCACTAACGCAAGATGTCAAAAAATCACAAGCTTTATGAGACTTGTCTTTACTAAATTTAACGTAAATTCTTAGGATGAAGCAATCAGATATTCAAAGTCAGTCGTTTTTTAGTCTGCAAAAAGAGAAAGCGCGCCTTGCGTAGTCAGGGTTTAGGCCACTTTTTTGCCATCGGAGAACCTACCGTGCCGACAGACAGGTAGCATAAAGGGGAATGTAACGATAGTGCGTAATACCGTTACATGACTGCCGTCATTTAGTGCCTGACACTTTTTTGACTGGCTTTTTGCAACGCCGCACGATATCTCTAGCGCTCTACTTCTCTAGTGCTCTACGAGCGTGCGATCGCAAGTGCCTCTGTCAGCCGCTGCTTATCAAATCCTCTACGATGCAAAATCACCCAGGACTCCGCTAGGTCAGGGCCTTGCATATCACCCATCAGGGCTGCTCTGAGCGATCGCATAATCAAGCCCTTCTTCACCCCTAACCCCTTCGTCACCTGATTGATCACACCCTTGGCATCTGCAGGCTCATTTATCTCAGCACTGCCCAACGCTTCTACAACGGCCTCCATGGCCTCAGCAACGCCGTCTTTCCCCAGCTGTTCCTTTGCCTTCTCACTAAAGGACAGCGTCGGCGCCGCGAAAAAATGCCCCAGTTCCACACAGTCTTTTAGCCGGGTCAGGCTAGGACCAATCATCGCCGCGAGCGGCAGCAGCCAGTCTGCATCTGCCTGTGCATCGAAGCCGTAGCCCGCCTCATCCCAGTAGGGCAGCAGCATCGGCAGCAGCACCTCAGCAGGCTTCTCATGCAAATACTGGCTATTAATCCAGTCGAGCTTGTCCCAGTCAAACTTTGCGCCCGCTTTGTTTACCCGGTCAAAGCTAAACAGCTTTGCTGCTTCTTCCAGAGTAAATAGCTCCTGCGCATCCGGCGCAGACCAGCCCAGCAGCGTCATATAGTTTGCCAAGGCCTCAGCGGTAAAGCCCATCGCCTGAAAGTCACCCACCGAGGTCACCCCGTCACGCTTCGACAGCTTTGCACCCTGCTCATTCAAAATCAGCGGCGTATGGGCAAATTCAGGCACCTGCATCCCCATCGCCTCGTACAGTAATATCTGCTTTGGCGTATTACCCACATGGTCTTCCCCGCGAATCACGTGGGTAATAGCCATATCCGCATCGTCTACCACCACCACAAAGTTATATAGGGGCTGGCCCACATCATCGCCCGACGAAGCCCGCGCAATTACCATGTCACCACCCAAGTCGCGGCCCTTCCAGCTCACCGGGCCACGCACCAAGTCGTTCCACTGAATCTCGCGCTCATCGTCAATCTTGAAGCGGATCACCGCCGGGCGACCCTCAGCTTCAAAGGCCGCAATTTGCTCCGGCGTCAAATCACGATGCTGATTGTTGTATCTTGGCGCCTGTTTTTTGGCTTTCTGAGCATCTCGCATGGCATCTAGCTCTTCTGGCGTCTCGTAAGCGCGGTAGGCCAACCCCTGGTCCAAAAGTGCTTGCACCTTCTCGCGATACATCTCTAACCGCTCAGACTGAAAGAAAGGGCCTTCATCCCAATTCATCCCTAACCACTTGAGCCCTTCAATAATGTTCTCCGTATATTCAGGCTTTGATCGCTCAAGGTCAGTATCTTCTATCCGCAGCAAAAACTCACCGCCCTGATTGCGAGCAAACAGCCAGTTGAAAACCGCCGTACGGGCAGTGCCGATGTGAAGGTTGCCGGTGGGGCTAGGCGCAATGCGAACGCGAACTGACATAGGATTTACTATCGAACGAACAACGGAGCGAACAGCGAAACGAGCAACGAAACGAAACGCGGAGCAGCATTCATTGTAGCGAGGTACGGAGACGAATTTAGCGGGTGACATCAAATACAGTTTGGCCTTCATCTGGTGGTCAGCTGAACGCCAGTAGACCGCAGGAAACACACACTATCGGCGTAGATTGCACCTGCGGTATCCAATTGCGCTGCTATTTACGCGCACAATCGCTATGCTCAAGAGAGTTAAGCTTTTGGCCGTGAGTTCTTGATACCTGCTTTGCCCTAGCGACCCATTTTCGTCCCATGCAATCTCTCCTTACGTCACTATCCAGGTTTCTTCCAAGATTTTTACGGCGCTTCTTCCCTTCCAAAACTCGTGGTCAGCGTCAGCATCGCTCGCTGCAAACTGCTCGCCCAGTCCCCACTGCCAACACCGACAGTCAGCAATTTGGCCAGCCGTCTTCCTCCGCAGCAGTAGCAACCCCAGAAAAAGCAGCCGCTCGCCCCGTATCAGCAGAACTCCGGCAGCTGGTGTATCAGGCCACCTGCGAGATGGACAAGCCAAGGATGCATGCAGGGCAATTTGGCTCACTGCTCAGACAGCAAGATGCTTCTTTTTCCTACGAAAAGTACGACTTTACCAAGCTGATATATCTGCTAGAAGCTTTGCCAGATTTGGTCGCGCTAGAGCGAGTAGATAATCCTGGGGCAGCGCCTGCCTACTACGTTCAGCCAGTGGTGAACATTCACAAACTGCTGACTAACACGCTGGCAAGCTTCGATAGCCCAGATGGCTGGGCGCATATTGAAAGCGTTGAAGCAGCGATCGCACACCAGCTACCGTCTTTTTCACCCCACACCTACGGCTTTAGCCAAATTCGCGCTTTTCTATCGAGCCGCCCCGATCTGATCGAATTCAAGCCAGACAGCATTAACTACCTTCGTCTTCAGCAGGCTAGCGAAGTCACGAGAGCCAGACCTACAGCTCGTCGTAACGGCGCGCGGCCCATTATCAAGCCAGCTATACAACGGCCCGTCCTCCAGAAGCCTGCCATACAGAAGTTAGGTGTCGTCAGAGAAAGCGCCAGAGATAATGTCAAAGAAAGTCAGACTCGCGCAGCCGGTGTCGGCCCTGCCGGTTCGATTATTCATCTATCTAGGTTTGCGGGCTTTTCTCCTGAGATACTCAACCGAAAAGTTAGTCAGCTAGCTGCGATCGCCCTTCCCGAGCGCTGGTACTTTGGCCCCCAGCCCCCCGACAACTTCGCCTACCCCATCCTCAAAAGCTACCTGCGCTACACCTTCATTCGCCTGCAGTACGAGCGCAAGGTGCTCACCAGCCTCCGCAGTCAAAGCCGCGCGTTTAATACCGGACTCCTCGACCGACTGCTGCGACCAATCTACGCCCTGCTCACCCCAACACAGGTAGCCAGCCAACCCTGGGACCTGCTCTTTTGCATTCCCGGTGAAGGCCCAGCAGGCAAAGCGCTCGTGGCACAGTTCACCACGCTCCCCGCTCCAGCCAACTACCTCAGCGACCCCAGCCGAGTCTTCTACCATCTGTCTGCAGGCTCCCCCGACGTAGACTGGCAACACATCGTCAAAGACAATATGGAGCGCCTGCCCGCTTCCTTCATTGCGCAGTACGCACCAGCAGGCTTCCTCCCCCGCAATACCCAATCCCTCACCAGCCCAGAATTTCACAGCTACAAAAAAGCCTTTTCAGACGCGCTAGACGCCGACCTCTTGGCCTACCGCAACCTCGTCAATCGCCTAGAAGAGGCCCTCAGCCGCACCCTCCTCAAAACGCAAATAAACTACAAAACCGCCGTCCCCACCTACTACCCCAATATCAACAGCATCGACCTCTTGCTACCAATCTGCCTGATCGAAGAAGACGTCGCCGACTGCGCCATCGTCACCCGCCAGTCCGACTCGGGCAAATACATCGGCCACACCATCCTCACCATGCGCCAGGCCTACAACAACGCTCGCCTCATCTGCAAACTCGACGAGCACTGGCTCAGCCGCGCCATGACCCTCAGCCAAACAGACTTTGAAGAGGAAGAGGACGACTCAGAAGAATTTGAGACAACCGAAGCGGCCACAGAGTCAGCGCTGAATACTTCAGCCAGCAGTCATTAATAGATATTATTTTTGGGTTAGTTGAAAAGACTGGGATTTTCTCTTTGTATTTACCCGGTGACACTCGCCAACATCACTAGAACCCAACCATTACCGTCAAACTATCAGGAGCTTGAGGCTTAGAGTTTGGGAAATATCGCATCACTTTACCGCAAAACAAAGGCAGCATTATGCTGCATTATTCAGGGTATCTCTAAGCAGTCGGTTGACCAGTTGTTGCACAGCAACACCCTGTTGGTTAGCTATTTTCGAAAGTACGGACATTATGTCAGCTTCTACCTCTACTTCAAATCGACGGCTTCTGATGTCGACATCTTCGACCTGAACATTTTCAAAAGCATCTGGATAGTCAGTAGTATCGTGCGTATCCCAGAAGTTTGAAAACTCCTCATACGTTTCAAACTCTTCTGGAATAGGATCGTGGCTTGTTTTTCTAACGCTCATAGTATTTTCGCTCTGATTTAGTCATACCTCTAGCCGAGATTGGTAGCGCTGAGGTTTCGTACTTTCTAATAAAGAAAACAATTAAAAATCGACCTGTTTTAGTTTGTCCATAAGCAGCGTATACGTCTTCTCCCTTTTTTTTACCTTTTTGAACTTTACGAAAAAGAGACTGTGTAGATAAAACGGTTTCTACTTCTTCGATAGTGACTTGATGCTTTGCAGCTAGCTTCTCAATAAAAACGTCTTTCCAGATGACTTCGTAAATCCTCATTGGTTTGACGCTGTTCTCTCTAATCCTAGCTGAATCAGCTTGTCTACGAGGTCGGGGAAGGCGATGCCGGAGGCTTCCCACATTTTGGGATACATGCTGGTAGCGGTGAAGCCCGGCATGGTGTTGATTTCATTGATGAGGACTTCGCCTGTATCTTCTACATAAAAGAAGTCTACTCGGGAGATGCCAGAGCCATCGACGGCTTTAAAGGCAGCGATCGCAAGTTCTTGAATGCGATCGCGCACCCCATCTGGCACCGGCGAAGGAATCAGCAGCGCTGCCCCGCCATCGGTATACTTCGTCTCATAGTCATAGAAGTCCGTCGAAAATTGCGTTTCACCCAAGACAGAAGCTCTCGGCTCGTCATTGCCTAAAATCGAGCACTCCACTTCACGAGCCACCACACCCGCCTCCACAATCACCCGGCGGTCATAGCTAGCCGCATTGTCCAAAGCAGCTTCTAGCTCCTGACGATTTTCTGCCTTAGAAATACCCACAGAGGAACCGAGATTGGCGGGCTTCACAAAGCACGGATATCCCAACGCTGCTTCCAAACTGTCACAGACTTTCGGAAAAATGCAGGGATTCGAGTAAATTTCTGCCCGGGTCACGCCGCGATACTCGACCTGGGGAATGCCTGCTTGAGCAAAAGCGCTCTTGGCAGCGAGCTTATCCATGCCCAAAGAAGAACCCAAGACACCGCAGCCCACATAGGGCATCTCTAACACTTCAAACAGGCCTTGAATCGTGCCGTCTTCTCCGTTGGGACCGTGAATCACCGGGAACCAGATGTCGATATTGCTGAATAATTCAGCATCTGGGAGACGCTTGATAGCAGGCGCGGGTAGCGGCAGTTCGCCAATGGTGCCTTCGTCCTGCATATCGGGCTGGCCACTCGCTAGCACCTGCCGCGCAGTCTGCCCGCCTACCCAAGTGCCGTCTTTATGAATCAAGACGGGGACGACTTCGTATTTGGTTGCGTTCTCTCCGGTGCAGAGGCCTTGTGCGATCGCACCTGCCGAGCGAATCGAAACTTCATGCTCTCCCGAACGTCCGCCAAACAGCAATCCCACCCGCATAACCATGGTGTCAAATCCTTTCACATGCTTTCGGGATAGCCTATCACGGGCAAGCAATCAGCAGGCTCAACAGCAGCAAGCCCGGGCCAAAAGCAAAAAAAAACGCTTGAGATTCATCTGTAAAAGTGAATCTAAGCGTTTTGTCAGGGTGCATCTACCACCTATTACTTCTCAGGTCGCCTCTGCCATCCGGGCAAAAAATTCTAAGGGCCCAAAATCCACCGGTATTCCAATTCGTCATCTCAGGCATCATCTCAGGCCCCTGAATGTAAAAACTGTCTTTGAGTCCTTGGGCTGTCAGCCTTTTCAGGAGATAATGACCCGAATCGTCAATCCAAGAATCGTCAATCTAATGGTGGCACTGTGAAATATTTCTTTCTATCGGAGAGCTGGACGACTGGCAGAATTTGGGAATTTGGCGGGCTGTGGAACGAGCTTGCTTGGAACCGTCCCGCCTACGTCGAACGGCAACCGCTCTACATTCGAGAAAATGGCGACAATCTGTGGCTCTACAAGGCAGAAGAAGCCATCTTGATGGTTGAGGTAAAGCCAAGAGCGATCGCTGACCCCACCATTGGGCAAGTCGTTCTCAAGCGTCTGCTCAGCGCCGAGCAAGTCGTAGAGCGCCTCTGCCAAGAAGAGGTCTTTCATCCACCAGCCCATCCCTCAGACACTACTGACACAGAGTCTCCAGCACCCCCAAGCGCCGAAGCCCTCAACCAAGAGCCCTGGGCAACCAAACAGCTCACCCCTCAAAATCAGCTCGCACGGCTGGTGCACCAGCTCACACCCTTCCTGCGCTCGGGCCGTTTTCGACCCAAAACCGCTGTTAGATGAGGTGCTACGGCAAATCGCGCTACGGCAAATAGGGACCCGAAATATTACTCACCGCCCGCTCAATAGCCACCAGCGCTCGGTTGTAGCCCAAAATTGCAGAAACGTTGTTAGCTTCTGCCTGGGTTAGCTCGCTCTGGGCAGTCAGCACATCGAGCTGCGTGCCCACACCAGCCTGCAGGCGCAAGTTAGCCAGCTCAAGCGCTTCTTCGGCTTGGGCAACGGCCACTTCAGAAGTCGCAATATTTTCCTGGTTAGACTGCAGGTTGAAAAAGGCTTGCTCAACGTCAAAGCGAATTTGGTCGAGGCTCTCGCTAAACTCCTCTTCGGAGATCATGCCGCCAATTTCCTGACTTCTGGCACTCGCCCGAGCAGCCCCGCCGTCATACAGCGTCATATTAAACTGAGCGCCAAAGGTCACACTATTCGAAGAATCATCTTCAAAGACAGTCGAACCTTCCAAGATTTCCTGGTTGCTGTAGCGGGCAAACAGACTGACCTGGGGCCTGATCGCAGAGAGGGCCAGCCGCCGCTGCTGCTCGCTAATGTCGGCCTGTAGCAGCGATTGCTCTAGCTCACCCCGATTTTGAAAAGCCAGCAAAATGCTATCTTCGAGGGTCAAAGGCCAGTTTTCAGCGACCGCAACTGGCGTTGTCGAGAGCCCTGTAGTCGGGGGTAGATTCAGCAGGCGAGCAATATCGCGCCGGGCAATTCGCTGGTCGCCCTGCGACTGAATCAGCGCCTGACGAGCATTGGCAAACTGTACTTCAGCTCGCAGCGTATCGAACCGGGTACCCACGCCCACTTCCTGACGCAGCTGAGAGTCTCTCAGATTGCGAGCTGCTTCATCCAAAAAAGACTGGTTGATTCTGATTTGCTCCCCCGCATCCTGCAGGTCGTAATAGGCATTGGCAGCAGCTAGGCGAATCACTTCTTGCTGCGTTTCTACCGTCAGCGCGCTCACTTCCTGCTGCAGCTCAGCAGTCCGAATAGACGCGGCCCGGCCACCCCCTGTAAAAAGGTCGTAATTTAGCTGCACACCGCCGTCCAACACCGTCCGAGAACCATCGTTTTGCGTGTTTGTAAGGCTCGCATCTGTCGATACAGATGGCTTTAGCGCAGCGCGGGCCTGCGCTAGGTTCGCATTCGCTTGCTCTAGCGATAGCAGCGACGCCTGAAGCACCTGATTGTTTTGATAGGCCAGCTCGATAGCCTGTTCCAGCGTCACCACTGGGTTTCGGTCCACTTCTACATCCTCAGGCGATGTCGGAAAGCTCAGCGGATTAGGGTCGGCAAATAAAGCATCTGGCAGCTGGTTTATTTCTGTCGACTCTGCAGCGGGCTCGTCTTCTGTAGCGGGTTCGGGAACGTCAAGCTCTGGCTCAGAGTCTGGCTCAGGGGCTGGCTCAGAGTCTAGCTCAGGGTCAGGTGTAGCTTCGGGCTCAGCAGTCGGTTCATCCTCTTCTAGCGTCGGTAAGTCTTCTTCTACCTGAGCGATCGCCAGGCCTTCTTCTGCTGCTTCTGCTTGTGCATCTTCCGCTATCCACTGTCGCAAATCTTCCAAAGTCAGCGCCGAAGACTCAGGCGTTTGTACAAAGCGCTCTGGGATCGGCGCCGATTGATTCTCGGCAGAGGCATCAACGACCTCTACATCGACAGCATCTGCTGCAACCAGGGAGGCTTTTGTCGCCGAAGCATCGACCGCGTACAGCCGGTTTACCAGCCGCGAAAACTGCGGCAAACGGCGCCCGGCAGAAGCCGGAAATGAAAAATCGGTAAGCGCTTCAGCCTCTTCTACAGACGGTGCGATCGCACCCAAACCAGACATGCTCTCAGCCGCAGCGACCTCAGTCACCGCCTGCTCGTTATTAGACTGTGCCTCAGCCACTGACTCTCCAGCAGATAGATGGTTGGCAGAGGAGTGGTCATCGGCCACAGGCGCTTCAGGGGCTGCCGTGGCAGCTTGCGACAATAGAGATACCGAACTGCTCGCCGTTAGCAGTAGAAAAGTAGCTGACTTGAAATATCGCATAACGGTTGATGACTTAAATGTTTTGAAAGAAATGGGATCCTAAGCGTCCGGCGAACACTCAGAAAGGTGGTTCAGCCAATTGATTAGCACAATTGAGCTGACTCTGACGCGTCCAGGTGACTGGTATTTTGGGCGGCTACTCTTAATTGAGTGGCTGATCTGTATATACGACTACGCTTTGAGAACATCAGACAGATTCTACGACAAGCCACTCACTCAGCGCTGTCGCCATCTACGCAGGCACCAACATAAAGCCCACCATAAAGCTTAGCGGACAGACGCTAGACCATCCAATTTTCCAAGTCGACGCTCAAAAAGCCAGACTAGGCACAGATAAGCGTCTTTTCTGGTTGGTCGGGCCGGCAGCAAGCGGCAATCAGTTCAGCCAAACCCTGCACAGATATTACTGAACAGTTTAGTTCATTTTCGAGCGTCGCCAGCGACATATCGTCCAGAAAGTATGTTTCCTCGGGGCGCTGGCTATCGCTCTGCTTCAGCATCAGCGAAGGCAGCAAAACTGCATCACCTAGGCTGGAATTTGATAGCTGAGCCAAAATATCTTGCCCGGTCAGCAGCCCGGTCACCGTGATCTCTTGCCCCCAATAGTCGCTGTTAATCGCCGCCATCTTCACAGTGAGGCCATCTATCTGGTTGAGCCGCGCCACTAGGGGGGCAAAGGCATGCTCGACCGCATTACCCACCACCCAGGTGAAGACACGAGGTGACGGAACTGCTGCAGGCAGTGTCTCCGCTAGGTCGTCGAATTCTTTCAAAAATAGCCGAATTGAGCCGACACCATTGCCAATTTGCGGGTAAGCCCCGTAGTGGCTTTCGGGCGGTAACGGCTGCCGCCCAATCAAAAACCATTCGTCTGCAAGCCAGGCAAAGGGTGTTCCCAGTTCAGCCTGAAAGGTCGACTGCAGGGCGGTGACCTGCTCGATCACTTCATTGGCTTTTTCTGTGGTCACCGGGATCAGCTCATCGTCAGCAGGGCGAAAACGGGTGAGGCCGACTGGCACAACCGCAGCGGAGATCACCGCTGGCATATCGCCCGTGTGAAACGTCGCTAGGTCGCGCAGCGTTTGCGTTAGATGGGAGCCATCGTTGATACCGGGGCAGACAACGACCTGTGCGTGGATTTGTAGGCGATGCGATTGAAACCAGGCTAGCTGATCCAAAATTTGGCGAGCGCGGTCGTTTTTTAGCAGGCGCGATCGCACATCTCCCTCCGTCGCATGCACCGATACATACAGCGGAGACAGCCGCATCCGGGCGATTCGATCCCATTCGGCAGGCGGAATATTCGTCAGCGTTAGATAGCTGCCGTACAAAAAGCTCAAACGGTAATCATCATCTTTGAGATACAGGGTCTCCCGCTTTCCGGGCGGCTGCTGATCGATAAAGCAAAACGGACAGCGGTTGACGCACTGAATCAAGCCATCAAACAAGGCGCTTTCAAACTCTAGGCCCAGCTCTTCATCCGGCTCCTTTTCCAGATCAACGCTGTGACTTGCGCCTTTGGCATCCAGCACATCCAACGTCAAAAATTCATCTGCGCAGAGAAACCGGTAGTCGATCAGATCTCGCGGACGTTCACCATTGATGGCGACCAACCGGTCACCCGCCTCGAAGCCAATCTCTTCAGCGATAGAACCGGGTACTACGCGGGTGATTTTGGCAGGGGAGATGGCGGTGGTTTTCATACGGGCACAGGACGGACGCAGGGAAGCGATGGCTAGGTCTAGACGTTTTTTATTGTATTCGTTGCGATCGCAATCAACAGCACTAGCCCAAATGCCAAGCGATACCACACAAAAATCCAGGTACTGTGCCGCTTTAGAAAATCAATTAGCCAGGCGATCGCCAAATAAGACGACACCACCGCCGCGACTAAGCCAGCCAGCAAGGGCACTAGCCCGACCTCGCTGTCAGCGCCGACCACATCGGTCAACGACACTAGCCCGGCCAGCAAAATCGCTGGCATCCCCAGCAAAAAAGAAAACCTTGCCGCCGTTTCGCGTCGTAGGCCCAAAAACAAACCCGCCGTCAGGGTAGAGCCCGAGCGCGAAACGCCAGGAACCAGCGCCAGCGCTTGGGCAAGCCCTACACCCAGGCCATCGTTGAGCCCTAGCTTCGAAAAGTCTCGCTGACGACTCCCACTCACTTCAGCGAATCCCAGTAAAATCGCCATCACAATCGAGGTCAGTGCGATCGCGCCCGTCGAGCGCACAATCGAATTATCGTAATCCGGGACAAAGATTTTAATAAAAAGACCCATCACTACAATCGGCACCGTCCCCAGCAAAATGCCCAGACCCAGCCGAAATTCAGGTGAGGCAAACGCCTGCTTGCGCGCCGCCCGCAGAAAGTTCATCGTCACCGAAGATAGATCATCCCAGAAGTACCAGAGGATAGCAGCCACGCTCCCCAGCTGAATCACCGCCGTAAACGAAACTCCCGGATCTCCCCAGCCCAGCAGCACCGGCACCACCTTCACATGCGCTGTACTGCTAATCGGCAAAAACTCCGTCAGTCCCTGAACGATGCCAATCACCACCGCGCGAAAGACCGTCATGGATGACTCAACCGGTTCAGCTGCCACTATCCAAGACATTGTCCAAGGCATCGTCGTACTCAGCCACACCATGAACAGCCCTCCCTGCTTTTGTTAGCCAATTAATTTAGTCCCTTTAGCTTCCGAGATCTCTAGCACAATTAAACACTCTAACTGGTCAATTCATTGGCCAGCTTTTATAAGCCACCCCTCACGAGCCGCTCCTCATAAACCGGCCTTCTTACACCACCACGTCATCTCCCCGCAGCGTTATTTCAGGCATCCTCGCAGGGGCAGCCCCCCACTTTTCACATATCTCTGTAAAACGTGCCTTAAGTTCATGGTCATCCGACACCAATAAACCGTTAAGCTCTACTGAGCACAAAAAATTAGCAGCGATATAAAAAACATCTATAAGACAGGCCTACCCGTCAATTTCGCATGGTCTGTGCCCTGCACAGCCTGTGTAAAGCGTGTTATGTTAAGAACAGTTAACCTGTCTCAGATTCAGATAAGGCTTTGCAAGTTCTTCAGCACACCACGCGACAAGTCAAGGATGTTGAGACTTTGCAGCAGATTTCGAACGACTCCCTCAATAGCAGTAGCTTGCCAAACAGCTGCCCCACCGATAACTGCCCAGACAGTAAACATACCAACGGTGATCGTAAAGAACTGGCACCTTCTAGCCGTCACAACCTTAGCCACACGACACGAAACCAGGCCGTTGTTGAAGTCGAGCTAGAACACGCCCAAACACTTTTCCCAGAACAGTCTTTACCCAACCAGCGGCTGGTACAAGCACTCAAGACACGCCGTGTTAAAGCCTTCTTGGCTGCAGGCTTTTTAGTCGCCGTTCCCGTCTTTATTCAAGCTCCCCTCGTTCGCATTGTGCCAACGGTCAGCCTCGCAATGACCACACTTTGGCTCATGCTAGGCTGGCGACTACTCAGCCCCTCGCAATTAGAAGGCACGCCTGAGAAGGCCCTTTGGGGCGACCTGATTATTGGCTTTAGCTGGACTTGGCTAGCAGGGGCCGTGTACTGGGGATGGTTCCGCTGGGATCCATATGTTCACCTCCCCATCGAATCTATTGGTCTGCCCATCGTACTGACGCTTCTCTACTATCAGAAAGCTAAAATCGGCAACTACTTTTACCTAGGTTCACTGCTAGGCACTGCCATTACGGACCTTTACTTCTACTGTGTAGGGCTGATTCCCTACTGGCGTGCCCTCATGACTAACCCGCCCGAGTCGGCAAGCGCTATCCTGCACAGCGCGCTGCTGCGTATGGAAACCTATCAGGGCATTGGCTGCGCAATTGTACTTCTAACTCTGCTGGTGATGTTGGGTACCATACCGCTAAGGTCGACAAGTGCTAAGTGGTGGGCATTTAGCGGCGCTGTACTCAGCACCATCTTGGTAGATAGTTTGTTCTTCGTAGCCGCTATTTTGGCTTGAGAGAAAGCGAACTGACGCCAGATTAACTATCCACCCGCGCTGACTGACCGGGCAAGAGCCCTCATTTCGGCTGTATCCTTAAGGCTCTCCGGTCGAAATCTTGGTCTAAAGTTCACCCGACGCTGAACTTTTTGGCCGGAATTGGGCCAGTGCAAAATGTAAGGATGAGTAAGGCTCAATCCTCCAGTGTTTACTGACACTCAGTAGGATTACGTTGGTGCAAATGCGGGTATGGCTATAGGCTAAAGGCCAGCATTTTTGAGCGAGCTAGGTTGCTACACCACTCGCCTGACATGCCCCCGGTTGAGCAGCCAACTTCCAGCATCCAGTTTTACAGAGCTCAGCTTTCCAAAACTCAGAAAGTTTACAGTCGCTTATTCGGTAGCCGTGTCAATTCCTGAGACCACTCCACAACTCGGTCCTTGCCTGGTGCTGAAAACGGACACTAGCCAACGCTACCTGCCGCTCGCCGGCAACAACTGCTGGACGGTTGGCCGTAGCGATGACAATAGCTTTGTACTAGGCGATCGCTGGATTTCACGCAACCACGCCATGTTGCAATACATGGACACTGGCGAGTACTACCTGATCGACCTAGGCAGCCGCAACGGTTCATTTATCAATGGTCGCCGGGTCAGCGTGCCCGTCACCCTCCACAACGGTGATGCCATCACCTTCGGCCAGACAGAACTCAAATTTTTCTGCCCTGCGATGGAGACGGCCAGCGTCTCTGACTACGGCGCACCACAAGACTTTTCGGCCACGGCAGCGCTGCACGTTCGGCGGCTGATTTCGGTACTGGTGGTCGATATCCGCGACTACACCATCATGACCCGTCAGCTAGATGAAAAGGTGCTCTCTGAAGCCATTGGGACCTGGTTTCGCTATGCCGGAGAAATCATCGGCGAATACGGTAGCTGGGTTGATAAGTACATTGGCGATGCGGTGATGGCCGTTTGGATTCACGGTACGCAAGAAGTCACCCCGCCTTCCATGCTGCAAATTTCCAAGGCCCTTAGCGAACTGAACCGGATGACCGGAAAGCTGCACGAAGAATTTCCCCTGCCGTTTCCCTTACGCATTGGCGCGGGGCTGAATACGGGCTACGCCATGGTGGGCAATACGGGCAGCAGCGACCACCCAGACTACACCCCCCTTGGCGACACCGTTAACGCCGCCTTCCGATTTGAAAGCTCCACTAAGCAGCTTGGGCTCGATATTTCTGTGGGAGAAACAACCTACCAAGCCCTAGAGCAACTAGGGGTCAGCGAGCAAACGTTCAAGCGATATTCCGTCGACCTCAAGGGCTACGACCAGCCCCTGATCACCCATGGATGCGCTTTTTCTGATCTGGACCGATTTTTGAACGCCTACAGCAGGCAAACTCAGAACCCAATCTCTCAGAATTCGCTGACGAGATAGAAGGCTCGTTCGCGTGTGAGACCAGATTGTTGCCCATTTGCCGCTGCTTCAGAGCTACGCCCTACCCGCAAAAATGATATCCTCTACAAAGATGCTGAAGAGTAGATTTAATAAGAGGTTTTGAGCGGATGAAACGAGGCATTAGACGGGCACTGGGCGCATTGGCAGCAGTCGGAATTTTTCTGAGCACCCTACTGATGGGTGGATCACAGTCTGCGCTGGCATCATCCCTCAGTGATGGCCTGCTAAATAGTGGATTTATGAGCGCAGCAAATGGCACGACGCTGTTGGCTAATGCAGGCGGCGAAGAGCTTCGTAACGCCGTAGATGACAAGCTAGCAACTGCATACGGCAATAAAATCGACGTCAACAACACCAACATCGCCGCATTCAGGAAGTACCGCGGCCTATATCCTACGATTGCAGGCAAGGTCGTTTCTAACGCACCTTACAACGCCATCGAAGATATCTTCGAAATTCCGGGGCTCCGGCAGGTTGAGAAAGACAGACTGCAGCAAAACATCGATATCTTCACCATTTCAGACCCTGATCCTGCCTTGGTAGAAGGCGCCGACCGCTTTAACAACGGCGTTTACAAGTAGGGCGATTCAAAAGCTTAGAAGATAACTTAACTGAACACCCGCTTAAACGGGTTTAGACAACAAAACCCTTCGGCTAACGTTAGCTGAAGGGTTTGCTGCTATCGGTATTGTGGCTGATAGAGTAGAGCAACCTCGTCAGGAGCCTTTCTGATTGACTGATCCTTCTTCCCACAGCGCAGGAACGTTTGATGTGCTGGTTATTGGCGGCGGCGCGGCGGGCCTTTATTCGGCGCTGTGCTTACCTCAACACCTCAGCGTTGGTCTAGTGACCAAAGATACGTTGGCGGTTTCGGCGAGTGACTGGGCGCAGGGCGGCATTGCGGCAGCGATCGCACCTGACGACTCCCCTAAGCTCCACGTAGAAGATACGCTACGGGCAGGTGCAGGCCTCTGCGAACTCAGCGCCGTGCAGCGACTGGTCGACGGTGCCAAAGACTGCATTGATTCTTTGGTAGAGCTAGGCGTCGCTTTCGACCGTTCGGGCCAGCAGCTAGCCATGACCCTCGAAGCCGCCCACTCTCGCAAGCGGGTGCTACACGCCGCAGATACGACGGGCCACGCCATCGTCTCTACCCTTGCCCATCGCGTTCTTAACCAAGCAAATATTCAGGTCTTCCAAAGAACCTTCGCCCTAGACCTGTGGGTGGAAGATTCCGTTTGCAAAGGCATTTGCCTATCGCAGTCCCAGGTCGATGGCCATCCTCACATTCAGTGGATTCCGGCGCGCGCAGTAGTGCTAGCCGCTGGCGGTGGGGGGCAGGTCTTCTCACAAACCACAAACCCAGCCGCTAGCACCGGCGATGGCGTCGCTATGGCCTGGCGAGCGGGCGCGCAGGTGAGAGACTTAGAATTTTTTCAGTTTCACCCAACGGCGCTGACGGTGCCGGGTGCACCCCGCTTTTTGATCAGTGAGGCCGTTCGCGGCGAAGGAGCTCACCTGCTCGATGCCGAGGGTAACCGATTTGCCTTCGACTACCACCCCGACGGCGAGCTTGCCCCTCGCGATGTGGTGAGCCGCGCGATTTTTTCACACCTGCAGCGTCACCCCGAGGCAGCGGTGGTATACCTCGACCTTAGCCCTATTGACCCAGATCGTATTCGCTATCGCTTTCCCAACATTATTCGGGTGTGCAAGCAGTGGGGCGTTGATGTTTTTTCTCAGCTGATTCCTGTGTCACCCGCCGCCCACTACTGGATGGGTGGCATCACCGCCGACCTCCACAGCGAAACATCCATTGCTAACCTCTACGCGGTCGGAGAAAACGCCAGTACAGGGGTTCATGGGGCTAATCGGCTAGCCAGCAATTCACTTTTAGAATGTCTGGTCTATGGCGCTCAGCTAAGGGATATTCAGCTACCGAAGGCGATGGCTAGCGTTCCTGAGCATCAGCCTTTACGCAGCCATGATGCACTCGCCTGGCAGACAGACTGGTTGACGCGTTTGAAGCAGTGGAGAGAGGCGCTGCCTCAGCTGATCTGGAAGCATGCTGGGATTAGCCGTGAAAAAAGACTGCTAGAAGAGGCGATCGCACAGATAGATAGCTGGCAGCAGCAGTATGCGCAGCTTGCCATGAGCCAAACCCTTCGCCTACAGCCAGGTGAAACGGTTCAGCTGCCCAGCACTGTCACCGCAGATCAGGTGAGGCTATGGGGAGAAGTGGGAAATTTGCTTGCGATCGCAGCCCTCATCCTCAAGAGCGCTCACTTCCGCACCGAAAGCCGGGGCGGTCACTACCGCAGCGACTACCCAAAGACTCGTTCAGATTGGCTAGCCCACACTGTGATCGAAGGGCAAAACTGTTCTAAATCGAATCAGCAGCCGGTCTGAACTAGCGCCATGAATTCCCAAACGACTGGCGAAAAGCCAGCGCCTGCTTGAGAACATCCAGCCGAGAGCAGTTCCAATAGTCGATATGAGAATCGATTTTCCCCGATTTATTCACACCTAGCTCACTGCGGCCCGGAATAGAGAGCCGGGGCTGCCAAGGAAGCGGTGCCGTCATGTGCAGGGTCCAATGGGTGGTGATTTCAGAAGGACTGGTCTGCTCAATGCTATGCAGGTCCATCTGAATATCGCTGAAAAACTTGGCCAAGAACCCAATCATCTGCTGATACTTTTCAACGCCAGAGAAAGCATTGAGCGGATCTTTGAAGCGGACATCATCGGCGTAGAGGCTGTAGGTTTGGGCCTCGGGAAAGCGTGCATAGTCCGCGCTGAGCTGGTCAACAAGTGCGGTCATTTGGGTCATGTCCTAACGGTTGGCTTTGTTGACATCTACGGTGGGCCACAGCCTTTCGAGCTGATTGCGCCAGGCGGTCATGGCCTGCTGCTGGTACTCCGATTCGCCCATTTCGCCCATCACCCCTTCTGAGTAGAGACGGCTAAGCGTTTTCATGGTGTCTTCTAAAGATTGACCTTGGAGCTTGGCAGCGGTGATGATCTGTGTGAGCTGGGCTTCCATCATGCGATTGAAGAAAACACTCACACCCTGAGATTTGAGCGTGGTGAGCTGTGCGATCGCTCGCTCAAATACAGGCGTCGTCAGCGTGGCAAAGTCATACTGCACCAATCCCCACACAATATTTCGATGAAAGGCGTAGCGGGCCTCTTGGGTCTGGTCAAAGTTGGCTTCCATCATTTGGCCAACAAAAGACTGCGCTTCTGCAACCGGCATAATCGGCGCCATAAGCCGTATCCACGTCTCACTCAAAATCACCACCAAGCGAAAATCATCCGTTTCAACTTGCCAGGCATCGGGCGGTGAGTATTTGGCCGCGTCACCAAATTGAGCGGTTAGGGCAGCGGTCACATCGTTGGGGATCATGGGGCTTTCTCGGTTGTAGCGAACTGATTTAAACCTAACAGCTGGCATTAAAAAGGACAGCCCACCCGTAGGCGGACCGTCCCTTCAGTTAGTTGGCTTTTTTAGTGCTAAACGCGACCTAGTTGCCGAATCGACCTAGTAGTCGAAGTCACCCATGCCAGCGCCCGCGCCTGCAGCCGCCTTGTCATCTTCAGGCTTGTCGACCACGATGCACTCAGTGGTGAGTACCATCGCGGCGATAGAAGCTGCGTTTTGCAGCGCAGAACGGGTCACTTTTGCAGGGTCAACGATGCCAGCTTCTAGCATGTTGACATACTCATTTGAGGCCGCATTGTAGCCAACGCTAGTCTCTTTTTCTTTGACTCGCTCAGCAATTACCGCACCGTTTTGACCGGCATTCTCAGCAATTCGCTTCAGCGGAGACGTCAGCGCGCGGGTCACAATCATGGCACCCACCAGCTCTTCGCCAGATAGGTTTTCGTTGGCCCAAGCTTCTAGCCCAGGCGACATATGCGCCAGGGTGGTGCCACCGCCAGGAACGATGCCTTCTTCAACGGCAGCTTTCGTAGCGTTGATAGCATCTTCCAAACGTAGCTTGCGGTCCTTCATCTCAGTTTCAGTAGCCGCGCCGACTTTGATCACGGCCACACCACCGGAGAGCTTAGCTAGGCGCTCCTGCAGCTTTTCTTTGTCGTAGCTAGAATCGGTTTCGTCAATTTGGCGACGGATTTGATCACAGCGCGTTTTCACTGCGGCTTCGTTACCTTCGGCGACGAGCGTTGTGCTGTCTTTGGTGATGGTGACACGGCGGGCAGCGCCCAGCTGGTCAATGGTGACGGTATCTAGCTTGAGACCGGCATCTTCTGTGATTAGGGTGCCACCAGTGAGGGTAGCGATGTCTTCGAGCATGGCCTTACGGCGATCGCCAAACCCAGGCGCTTTTACAGCAGCCACATTCAGCACACCGCGCAACCGGTTGACCACCAGCGTTGCCAAAGCCTCTTTCTCAATGTCTTCACAAATAATCAGCAGCGGACGACCGCCTCGGGCTACCTGCTCCAGCACGGGCACCAAGTCCTGCACCAGGGCGATTTTTTTATCGGTAATGAGAATCTGAGGCTCATCGAAGCTGGCTTCCATCCGCTCTGGGTCAGTCACGAAGTAAGGGGAGACATAGCCCTTGTCGAAGCGCATGCCCTCAGTAATTTCCAGCTCGGTGAACATGGATTTTCCTTCTTCCAGGGAGATGACGCCCTCGCGGCCAACTTTCTCCATGGCATTGGCAATCATTTGGCCCACTTCTGGGTCATTGCCTGCAGAGATAGAGCCGACCTGAGCAATCGCAGTCGAATCGCCAACTGGCTGCGCCTGGCTAGCAATCTGGTCTACCAAGTAGGCGGTCGCTTTATCGATGCCACGCTTGAGTGCGATCGCATTGGCACCAGCCGCGACGTTGCGAAGACCTTCTTTGACGATGGCATGGGCCAGCACGGTTGCCGTTGTAGTGCCGTCGCCAGCGGAATCGTTGGTTTTAGAAGCTGCCTGGCGAATCAGAGAAACGCCTGTATTCTCAACGTTGTCTTCCAGCTCGATTTCTTTGGCAATGGTCACACCGTCATTGACGATCTGAGGAGAGCCAAACTTCTTTTCGAGAACGACGTTGCGTCCTTTTGGGCCGAGGGTGACAGCCACCGCTTCAGCCAAAATGTCCATACCGCGCTCTAGCGCACGGCGGGCATTTTCGTTGTAGATAATGCGCTTTGCCATAGTTATATGTGGGGTTTGTACGTTGGGGAATTGAAGTGCTTGGAGTTAAAAAGAGCGTCGTTGCTGAGGCTCAGGCCCTAATAGGCAACAGTTGCCAAAATATCTTTCTCGGAGAGCAAAATGTACTCGCCAGCTTCCAACTTAATCTCAGTTCCTGCGTACTTGGAGTACAAAACTTTGTCGCCTACAGATACATCCATCGACTGACGATTGCCATTTTCATCAACCTTGCCAGGACCAACGGCTGTGATTTCGCCTACTTGAGGCTTTTCCTTAGCGGCATCTGGCAGAATGATGCCGCCAGCTGTTTGCTCTGCAGATTCGCTGACCTTGACGAATACGCGATCGCCAAGGGGCTTGAGTGATGCTTTACCTAAAGAGATAGCTGCCATTGTGACTTCTCCGCTATGGATCGAATTAATACTGATTAGTGGTGATGTGCCTGCGCCAACGGCTGACACGATGAAAGCCCAGCGAATGCAGCCAATGTACTACCCGAATATGTAGGCGCTTACACAGACTTTGCAGGGCTTTTTGGCATGAGTTAGCACTCTCTGCCGACGAGTGCTAATTTATCGAAATCAAACCAGCGATCGCAACACGCAGAAGGGTGCGGGTTACCGAACTAAGCACAGACCCCCATGCATCGTTCATCCTTCCGCCTTCATACTTTTTAAAGGTGAGGCATCTAGTGATAATCTTGATATGGCGCGAGTCGATCTCAACAACGAGTCAATGAGCTACTTTTGCGAGATCGAACAGGCGCGGTAGGTATTAGCTAAAACGTAGGACAGGCGCAGGAATGGTCTCCACCGCAGAGAAAACAAACACCGGCTATATTACTCAGATTATTGGCCCAGTTTTAGACGTTAAGTTCCCCAGTGGTGAACTTCCAAAGATTTACAACGCGATTCGAGTCACTGGCAAAAACCCCGCCGGTCAAGATGTAGCAGTGACCTGCGAAGTGCAGCAGCTACTGGGTGACTCCCAGGTTCGTGCGGTTTCCATGAGCTCTACCGACGGCCTCGTGCGCGGCATGGATGCAGAAGACTTAGGTAGCCCCATCAACGTTCCTGTCGGCAAGGCAACCCTCGGTAGAATTTTTAACGTTTTGGGTGAGCCCGTTGATGAAAAAGGCCCCGTCGAAGCAGAAAGCACGCTGCCTATTCACCGCGCGGCCCCTGAGCTAGTTGACCTAGAGACAAAGCCTGCCGTATTTGAAACCGGCATTAAGGTAGTCGACCTGATTGCCCCCTACAGACGAGGTGGTAAAGTTGGCCTCTTTGGCGGTGCAGGCGTGGGCAAAACCGTTTTGATTCAAGAGCTGATTAACAACATCGCCAAAGAGCACAGCGGTGTATCGGTATTCGGCGGCGTTGGCGAGCGCACCCGCGAAGGCAACGACCTCTACAACGAATTTATTGAATCTGGCGTAATCAACGCAGACGACTTGAGCCAGTCTAAGGTGGCACTGGTGTACGGTCAGATGAACGAGCCACCCGGTGCTCGGATGCGCGTCGCACTCTCTGCCCTCACCATGGCCGAGTACTTCCGCGATGTAAACAAGCAAGACGTCCTCCTCTTTGTAGACAACATCTTCCGATTTGTGCAGGCGGGCTCTGAGGTATCTGCGCTGCTAGGCCGGATGCCTTCTGCGGTAGGCTACCAGCCCACCCTCGGCACAGACATGGGCGACCTGCAAGAGCGGATTGCGTCGACTACCGAAGGATCCATTACGTCTATTCAGGCTGTTTACGTTCCTGCAGACGACTTGACTGACCCCGCGCCTGCAACCACATTTGCTCACCTAGACGCCACCACAACGCTGTCTCGTGCTTTAGCTTCCAAGGGCATCTATCCGGCGGTAGACCCTCTCGCTTCTACCTCCACCATGCTCCAGCCAGACATCGTCGGCGCTGAGCACTACACCACGGCCCGCGCAGTGCAGTCCACCCTGCAGCGCTACAAAGAATTGCAGGACATCATTGCCATTCTGGGTCTCGATGAGCTGTCTGAAGAAGACCGCCAGGTGGTGGCCCGCGCTCGCAAGATTGAGAAGTTTCTCTCTCAGCCTTTCTTCGTGGCAGAAGTCTTCACTGGGATGCCTGGCAAGTACGTCACCCTCGAAGAAACTATCAAGGGTTTCAACATGATCTTGGCTGGCGAACTCGATGACATTCCTGAGCAGGCTTTCTACCTCAAAGGCAGCATCGAAGAAGTGATTGCCGCTGCTGAGAAAATGAAGGCAGACGCTGATAAGTAACGGCTGAAAAGCTACTGGTGATTCACACTGCTGATTCACTCCGGGAGCCTGTTTCTAACCGGGCCGTCTGCTCTGAAACGGGCTCCCCTCCCCTTAAAACCATTATTTCGAAAGAGCTATGTCTTTAGTCGTGCGCGTTGTAGCGCCTGATAGAACAGTCTGGGATGACGAAGCCGAAGAAGTGATTTTGCCAAGTACGACTGGCCAGCTAGGTATTTTGGGCGGTCACGCACCACTGCTGACTGCACTAGATACTGGTGTGCTGCGTGTGCGCTCGACAGAAGGTGCAAAAGACTGGACTGCGATCGCACTCATGGGCGGCTTTGCAGAAGTCGAAGAAGACGAAGTCACTATCTTGGTGAATGGCGCAGAGCGCGGTGACAGCATCGACCAGGCCGAGGCGGAAAAAGCCTACGCAGAAGCCCAGAGTGCTGCGGGCAACGTATCCCCCGAAGATCGGCCGGCAACCTTCAAGGCCAATCAAGCTTTGAAAAAAGCCCGGGCTCGGTTGCAAGCTGCTGGCGGCAAAATCTAGCCACGACCTCAGCTAACTCAATTATTCATTTTCGCCATAGGGCTGACTTAACCGTCATAGCTCTGTGGCGTTTTTATGGTTGGCAACGCTCAGACAATCATCCCCATCGAACCTATTGCTATTTGACCAATGTCGTTCATTGACATGGCTTGGCTCACCAAGACTCTAGACGCCTACCCTTCCTGTAGATACAATGTAGCTACTATTGAATATCATTCAGTACACAGCTCATGGATTCCACCAGCGTAACCGTTGAAGGCGTCGTCAAGACCAAGGTTATCAAAATAGGAAACTCTCAGGGAATTCGTATTCCCAAAGTATTGATAGAGCAGTGTGATCTTCGCTCCGATGTCACACTTGAAATAAGAGAAGAAGGCCTGCTTATTCGGCCAGTTCCAAAGGCTCGTCAAGGTTGGGCACAAGCCTTGAAAGAGATGGCAGAAAATGGAGACGATGAGCTTCTACTCGGCGACTTCGCCAATGATTGGGATGAAACGGAATGGGACTGGTAATCAAGCGTTTCGACGTATTTTTGGTGACGCTAAATCCCACGGTTGGCACAGAAATCAGAAAAACGAGGCCCTGTTTGATCATCTCGCCCGATGAGATAAACGACTACTTATCGACCGTGATTATTGCGCCGATGACAAGGACGAGAAAATCTTATCCAGTTCGCGTTAATTGCATTTTCGAGAACAAGCCTGGTGCGATCGCCCTCGACCAGATGCGTGCCATAGACAAGAAGCGATGTCGAAAAAACCTAGGAACCATTGACCCCAATACACGTAGCGCGGTGCTTACAACTTTGGCAGAGTTGTTTGCAGCCTAAGTCTAGATAGTTCTTCTAGACGCTTCGTCGGATATAACATCCCTATCGATTAGCTAGGGTCTTTTATAGTAGCGATCGCCAGTTTTATTCTGTCAGTGTCAGCAACTCTCAAGCTTAAGGTACTTTTAGGCTACTTTTTTGCCGCCGAGCTAAGGCGATAAAGCCCGCACTAGTGACAAACATCAGTAGCCCATAAACCAGTGCAGGCACGGCCATAGTGGGTCTATTGAGCAGGGAGGGGAGGCTGGCGACCGTCCAGGCTAAGCTCGTGCTCTGAATCCCGACTTCGATGGTAATAGAGCGCCTGCTGGGGATGTCTAGCTGCCCCCAGCTAGAGAGGGCAAACCCTAGTGCCATGGTGACGACACTAAGCGTAAGGGTCACCCCGCTGAGAGAGAACGCATAGCGCTGCAAGGTCTCCCTTTCCTGTGCAATCAATAGAACAACCAATAGCGAGATAAAGGTGATAGAAAACCACTTGACGCTTTTTTCGATAGTGGCGGCGAGTCGGGGGGCAACAGCACGCACCACCATGCCAATAATCAGCGGCAAAATGACAATCGTCGCAAGGCGAGTCACCGTTTTGAGGAAAGGAAGCTGCAAATCGGCGGCTTCATCTAAAAAGAGCCTTAGCGCTAGATTTACCACTAGCGGAATGCTGAAGACAGTGACTAAGCTACTGAAGGCTGTGAGCGTCACCGAAAGGGCAACATTGCCTTTGGCTAAGTATGTGAGCAGGTTCGAAGTTGCCCCACCAGGGCAGGCCGAAAGCAATACAACACCGACCGCAATCTCAGGAGGGAGAGCAAATGCAAAGGCAAGGGCAAAGCCCACGACTGGCACCATAAC
Source organism: Cyanobacteria bacterium J06623_4 (assembly GCA_038524545.1). Lineage (GTDB taxonomy): Bacteria > Cyanobacteriota > Cyanobacteriia > Phormidesmidales > Phormidesmidaceae > Phormidesmis. The sequence goes on from JBCBIK010000035.1 coordinate 30,770, forward strand.
CAACTGTGCAAGCAGCCCTAAAATGACGGCCTTGGGTTCTATTAATATTTTTCTAAAGTCATCAATGGTGAGACTCAGTCCCATCCCTAACAAAATAACAAAGAGAGACGCAGGCAGAAGAGACGTTGTTAAAAAGCTTGAATCCATCAATTAGCTCCAGCAGGGCCAGTTACACATCAGTTACACAGCCGAGGGCAGACCGTCTAATAACTGATGTGCCCTTTTCAGGTCGGAGAAGTGAAATCCTTCGGTGAATTTGTTGTAGATGGGCGTTAGCAAGGCGCTAGCGTTTGAGTTTTTGCCCTGAGTGTTCCACAGCTCGGCAAGTGCAGTGGCTGCCCTAAGTTCAAAGGTGACTGATTTTTGTTGTTTTGCGATAGTTAGGGCTTCTTTGAACAGGGTTTCAGCTTTCCCAGCGTGCTGATGAGGGCCGACTGATAGGAGAAACTCTCCCATCAGTCGGCTGGTGTCTGCCTCAAAAATTCGCTCGTTGCTCTGTGTGATGAGTGCTTGCGATTCGGATAAGATGGCCCAGCTCGTTTCAGCTTGGTTGGCTCTGAGGTAGCCCTCAGCCAGCCGGTTGAGATATCCGGTTGCGTGGAGGTCGGCGCCAGCGGCTCGCCTGCTGTTTAGGGTGTTTTGCATGTCTAAGAGGCGATGGCTATTGGGCGCTAGCGATCGCTTCGAAGACAGCGCACAGGTCAAAAAGAACTGAGCAATAGTAGCGAACTGAGTAATTTGCCAATTTTTCGCAAGCTCAATAGCTTTTTCGAGCTGCTGCTGAGCCAGATCGAATTCTTGCAAATATAGATAGAGAATGCCGGAATAGGTGAGACTAGTGACGGTGGTTTGGGGGTGCGATCGCACAATCTCCAGCTCAAACAGTGCGTCCATTCCCGCTACCGCCTGCTCCCAATACCCCATAAAAAACAAAATCCAAGCGCGATAGGCCCTGAGAGTAGCGCTAGGGTCTTGAGAGTGCCGCAGCGCTTCATTGTTGCCACTGCACATGCTGCGATAGTCAGCGAGCCCTGCATCTGCATGGGCTAAAGCCTTTTCCAAGTCACCACGATACATCAGGGTGCCAGCTAGTGCGTAGCGAGCGTGGCCGAGCAAAACCGGATCTTTAGACTGTTTGGCCAGCGTGAAGCACTGCTGGCTAAGCTCATGGGAACGATCTAAATTGCCAGCAATAAACGTGTGACGCCACAGGCCCAAGGTGACATCAAATCGTCTGGGGCTGTCTACCACACGACTGGATATGCAAAGTGACTGTGCTCGCTCGTAGGCTACGCCCACCGCTGGTGCAGCTTGCCCTTTGAGAGTCATGAGCGCGGTACCCAGTAGCGGCTGAATGCCCAGTTCTAGAGTGTTGCGCTCAGCCAAGCGTGCCACTTTAGGCAATAGGTTCAGCGCCTGATGAAAGTGCTCAATGGCAGCGGCGTGGGCACTGCACCTGAGGGCATTTTCACCTGCTTGCTGCCGGTATGCGATCGCCTTGGCATAGTCCATACCTTGCTCAAAGTGCAACGCCAGCTGAGCCGCAATTTTCTGCACTTGGCCGTCGTAAATAGTTTCGAGCTGTTTACCCACCGCTCGGTGCATCCGCACCCGGCGACTCTGAGTAATGCGCTGATAAAGCCCTTCCTGATAGAGCGCATGGATAAAGCGATACCGGGTAGAGAGCGTGCCATCTGGCAAAATCTCTACATCGTCAATCGTGATGAGGTGATTGAGCTGCACGAGATCGTCGATGCGTCGCTCCACCTGCTCGCTATCTATATTGAGGCTGGCTGCGACGGTAACCGATAAAAATTCAACGCCTTCTACACTGGCGGCTTCTAAAATTTGTTGCTTCTCTAGAGAGAGGGCGTCAAACTGCAGGTCAATGAGCTGCTTGAGGTTGTCAGGAATCAGATTTAGTAGAAGCTTGGGTGGATTGAGATATGCTGGCTCCGAGCCATCCAGCGGCTTGTCAATCAGGCTCTCCACCACGTTAACGACAAATAGAGGAGACCCTTCGGTCCGCTGGTAAATCTGGGAGGCCACTGTATCAATCGCGGGTGCTTTAGCGCTGAAGGGCGGGCACTCATCGGTCAAAAACTGTTGGGGAAACCGCTGCAGTAAGTAAGACTCAACCTCTTTCTGCGTCAGGTAGTTTAGGGCGATTTCATGGCAAAGCCCATGCAGCTGCAGCTCTTGCTTGGTCTGCCTGAGTGGATGGGCTGACCCACCTAGGCAGGCATTGACCTCGGCAGGCCGATAGCTGGCAAGGATGCATAGCTTGGCGGATTCCTTGCGCCGGGCTAGCATGTCTAGCAGCTCTACAGTTGAGCGATCGCCCCAGTGCAAATCTTCTAAAATGAGCACCAATAGATGATCTCGGG
>JBCBIK010000036.1:0-32595 GCA_038524545.1 Cyanobacteria bacterium J06623_4
GACTTTGAGCTCCCTCTCCCTGAGGGAGAGGGTTGGGGTGAGGGCGGCAGGAACTGTGCATCTTATTAAATCCTCATTCCCTACACCTGCTGCACAGCAATTATGAGAGCGCTATCAGCAATTCCTCAGATTCTTTTCTAATCCTCTTTCCAAACACTCAGTTTCTCCTCGACTGTGCTTCAGATAGGCCTGTCATTCTAAAACCATTGAAGCAATCGACGGACATCAAACCGAGCGGTTGCTAAATACACACCAACCTCAGTCAAGGAGACACTTATCATGAAACGCATTACTCTATCCGCTCTCACGCTACTTCTCACAGCTGCGACACTCGTACCCGCCGCACAAGCGCAGGTTTCAAGCCCTGAAGAACTTGGTGAAGGCACTAGCTTCATCGAGTTTGTACGCTTCAACCGAGATGCAAGAAATAAAAACTAATCGAGCTAGGTAATACGAGCGCTCGATGCAGCCTAAAGCCTAATACAGCGTCAAGACTAACGATGAAAGCTGTGACGATAGTGGAGTTGGGTAGCTTGCTGCCCAACTCCCTATCCATCATTTATCACTCCTCTCATTTTTAGCTTTGACAACGACGTCGTTAAGAACTACTAATTTCCACAGCGTCAAACCTAATGAAACGGTGCTTGATGCACCGATGACTCTGTTCCACCATATTGTCAGTGCAAGGGCGCACCTCGTGCTCAGTGTCCTTGCCCAATTCTTCTTCAATCGCCCGAGGGTAGGAAGCTAAACCATCGGTCGCCACCTTCTCTGGCACATCCTCGTGAAGACCGATGGCCTGTGCAAAGAAGGATGGGGTGAGCTGATCGCAACTGGCCTAGCAGCCAGCCGGTCGATGCTCTATTTTGGCTACTCAGGGTTGACAATTAACGGTGGAGAGCTGAATAGACTGCGGAATGTTGGCGTGCTTTTTGACGTAGCGGTTGTACAGAGAGTGATTAAGTTTTCTTTCGAGTGAGATCAACAAATTTTCTAGGCGATCGCTGCCTCTGCCAAACGTTAGCCTGTTCACCAGCGGCGTGATCAACAGTTCGCGGCGGCGACTGCCGAGTCCGGCGTAGCGCTTTTTGAAGTACTTATCTTCTACCAAGTCCCACTTCTGGCGTAAGTGGTTGAGGCTAGCCAAATCCCAGGCATCGCACCAGCGCAGCATAAAGTAGGGAAGGTCGTAAAGCTTGAAATCTGGAAGCTGAACATCCCCAAACCACTCGATGAGTCCGGTTTTGTTTTTGGCGATGCCAACGGTGTCGGTGGTGACTACGGCAGTGCGATCGCTATAGATCTCTCCCCCTGCGGCGGTAACCATAAAGCAAAAGTCAATATGCTCTCGGGTTGCCATCATGCCTTCATCTAACAAACCGTTGGTAGCGCTAAAAGGCTCTGTTGCAAATATGCTGGTGCGAGCGAGCATACAGTGAAATTCAACATAGTCGCACTGTACGCGTGCGATTTCTTCGGGCACGTCAGCAACGGCTCGACCAGTCAGGTAGGCAGATTGCTTAATCTTTCGCTGTCGCTTGCCATCTTTTACTTTCTCTTTGAAGTAAGAACGCCCGCCTGCATTGTGAATCACCTGATGCGCAGGTGAGCCAATACAGGTGAGCGGGCCAACAACAGCCGCATCTGTTTCTTCTGCGCAGCTAACGATCTTGGTCAGCCAGCCGCGCTTAACAATGACATCGTTTTCAACAAAGACAACGTAGGTGCTATCGCCCTGAGCAAGGACGTGGCGCAAGCCTACATTTCTAGCTTGGTTGGGAGAGATGTAGCGATCTGTGCGGATAACTTTGAAAGATTCTGCTTTCGCCTTTTGGTTGATGTATTGCGCGACGGGTTTAGGAGAACAGACATCTACGAAAACTAAATCGAAGGGATAGTCAGTGTTTTGATAGATGCTCTCTAGACAAGCTTGGGTGTAGCTAAAGCGTTCTCTAGGGCCAATCACGAGGGTAACTTTAGGTTGCTGTAGAGAATTTTGTCCGGTTGCTAGTTTGATTGCTGTCTGTTTGTTTGCAGTTACCATAGTGCGTTTGGATTAAGGGACTAATGGGAGGCTTAGAGAGTTGAGGCTTAGAGATTTGAGTCGCTGTGTTGATTTCGAGACTGTCACAGCTCCTAATCGAAGCCTTGTTCGGAGTCGTCTTCGCTGGATTCAAAGTCTGTGGTAAGCTCGATTTCAATTTCGACAAGGCCAAAGCCCTGAGTAGGTTCATTTTCAACAACTTCAAGCCCTGTGCTGAACTCGATTTCAATGTTGTCTTCTAGTTCAACTTCGTAGATAAGCTCTAAAGTAGCTGTCCAGTCACCGTCATCTTGGCCGATGGGGATTTCTAGTTCTGTACTATCAGTCAGAGAGAAAATGGGGCCAATTGCCCACTCGCTCAGCGTTTGTTCATCTATGTTGTATTCAAACTCTCCTCGAATACGAGTGTCGGCAACAGCAGGATGAGCTATACAAATGAGGGCAGTAATGACGGCGCTGCTACTGAGAACAATGGGCGCGAGGAGAGCTTGAACAGTACTAAGCGATCGCAAGTTCTTTGTCCGTTGGCTTTTTGTTCGTCGGCTTTTTGTCTTTGAGTTTGGTATGGCGAATGAGTGTTTCTCTTTGCTCGGCAGGCAAAAGCTGGTCGCCTGCGCTGGCGTTAATAGCGACCTGTTCGGGTGATTTGGCACCAGCGATCGCAACGGGCTTGATAGGATGAGAGATTGCAAAGCGCAGCGCGGCGGTAACCATTTCCTTGCCAGGGTGCAAGATCGATCTAAGTTGCTCGACTTTGGCCAGCTTGCGAGCAAGCTTTTGCTTACTTTTTTCATCCTTGTACCATTCCGAGCGTACCGTGTCGGTGAATACGGTCTGACCGGAATATTTGCCGGAGAGTAGCCCTTTATGCAGCGTGCCTCTCATCAAAACAGCGATGCCGTTTTCCTGGCAGTAGGGTAGGAATTCCTTATCTGGATTGCGACTCAGCAGCGAATAGTCTACTTCAACAACTTGGCAGGTGCTGTTTTTGTTAAAGAGCTTTAGTACTTCTAGGCGGTCGGTAGAGATGCCGTAGGCGCCAATACATCCCTGTTCTTTTAGCAATTCAAAGCCTGCCAGATAGGTATCGGCCATCGCCTCATCTGCCAGTTTGCCTTCGTGGCAAAGCATGACATCTATGTAGTCTGTGCGCAGACGATAAAGAGAGGCATGGGCGCACAGGCGTACCATGTCTGTTGTAGTCATCGGCACCATCTGGCCAGAGCGGCGACCCCACCGACCCATTTTAGTCACGATGTGTACTTTTTGACGTTTGTTGCCGCTGAGCGCTCTGCCAACTCTTTCTTCAGAAAGTCCCGCTGGCATTCCGTAGGATTCGGCGGTGTCGATGATGTTAATGCCGCAGTCTATGGCACTGTGAACGGTGGCGATCGCGTCTTCTTCTTCTATTCGGCCCCACTGATTCGCGATATTCCAAGTGCCGAGGCCAATAGCGGATGCTTGGATGCCTGTATTGCCAAGAGTGTGATAAAGCATGTTGTTCTTTTTCTATTTTCTAAGTAATTATGGCTGAGATCCGCCCCACGATTGAAATCGGGGCTAACTGAATGAAGTCCGCTAAAGGGACTAATGTAACTGTCTAAGAGGCTGTCATTTATAGCCCCTTCAGTGGGCTTGACTTTAATAGCCCCATTTTTAATCGTGAGGCGATGCTCAAGCGTAGACAGCCTGAGTAGTCACCAAATTAGACTATTGACTAGACCGTTGAACTTACCTTTTGCGGCAAGCGCGAAGCTTGAACAAAGCTGTCGTACATTTCGCGATCGCTTCTTTCTAAAATCACTTTTTGCGGAAACGAGGGGGCGGGATAGTCGGAGACAAGCGGTTCGTTCAAGCGCTCCAGCATGAGTCGGTACTGCCTAGACAGATAGCGGTTGAACAGCTTTTCTACCGCAACCAAGCGCTTTTCTAACCATTTGCGAGCAGGTTCATTCAAGAATGTAAACTGAGTGACAAGCGGCTTAATTAGCTCTTTTCTGCGGCGCTGGCCTAGCTTTTTATAGCGCTTTTGAAAATATCTGCTGTCTGCAAGATTCCATTTTTCCTGGAAGTGCTTGAGGCTTGCTTCTTCCCATGCATTGCTCCAGCGCAGCATGAAGTAGGGAAGATCTGAAAGCTCCATTGTGGGGGCGGGCGGATGGGTAAGGAAAGTGACAACGGATGCAGGCTCCCAGTAGATGGGTTCGCCAAGCCGAGTAACGCTCATGCAAAAGTCCAAATATTCTTTGGTGCAGCAGAAGCCTTCATCAAGTAAGCCAAGGCGATTAAATATATCGGTGCGCACTAGCATGGCGTGGAACTCGATAAAGCCAACAGGCCGACGCTGGAGCCGATCAGATATGTCGGCAATTTTCTCGTTTTGAAAGTAGGTTTTTTCTTCTATCGTCCACTGGCCGACATCGGCGAGAGTTCCATTCGGCCCTTTTTCGCCTCTGGAAAACTTGGCGTATTCCGCAGGTTCCATATAATCGCCGCCGACACAGTGAACAATCGTATGGTGCGGTTCATATTGACAGACAAGAGAGCCGACTACTGACGCGCCCGTTTCCCGGCTACAGTTGAGCAAGGCGCTAAGCCAGCCAGGAGAGAACACAATGTCATTGTCTAAAAAGACGAGATAGGACGTTTTGACGCGGCGCAATCCTGCGTTTCTAGCTTGGTTTGGCGAGAGGTAGTAGGGCGATCGCACCAACTCAAAGCCTTTCTCTTGAGACTGCTGTTCTAAGTATTTTTGAATGTGGGGCGGAGAGTTGTTGTCTACATAAATAAGATGAAAAGGATGTTGCGTGTTTTCGTAGAGGCTTTCGAGTGACTTTTGCGTGAACTGAAAGCGTTCTCTAGGAACGACAATGAGCGTAACTTGGGGGGAAGTTGTTGAAGATGCCTTCATGATGATTAAACCTGAACAGGTGTGCGGGTAGAGTTTTGAGCAGATGTTTGAGCAGAAATGAGGCTTGCAGGCGTATCGGCCTGCTGAATCTGATAGAGTGCGGCGTAGTGACCGTCCTTGCGCACAAGGCTCTCGTGGGTGCCGCTTTCCAAAATTTGGCCATCTTTGATGTAGAAGATGCGATCGCAATTTACAGCCGCGCGTAAATCGTGAGTGATCAAAAACGTGGTGGCATTTTGCGTAAGCTGAGCAAGTGCATCGTTGACGGCGCGTTCGCTCTTATTGTCAAGACCTACCGTAGGCTCATCTAAGACGACGATGGGCGCTTTGCGAACGGCAGCGCGGGCGATCGCAATTCTCTGTCGCTGGCCGCCAGAAAGGGTCGAGCCGCGTTCACTCATCAGCGTGTCATATCCTTGCGGCAGCTTCATGATAAAGTCATGTGCGTTAGCGAGCTTCGCAGCCCGCTCAATGTCTGCGTCGGTTGCGCCTGTGGTGCCGTAAGCAATGTTGTCGCGAACGGTCGTGCCAAAGAGCATACTGTCTTGCAAGACGATACTGATTTGCCCGCGCAAAGAGGCTATCTGGTAGTCTCGAAGGTCTTTCCCATCAATACGAACACTGCCTGAGAGCGGATCGTACAGGCGCAGTAGTAGGCTCACTAGCGTAGATTTACCGCCGCCAGAGGGGCCAACTAAGGCAACGCGCTCGCCAGCTTTAATCTCCAGGTTAATGTCTTTTAGCACGATCTCTTGATTGACACTACCTGATGAATTGGTCGATGAATCGAAGGGTCCGTTAGTGTCGTAGCCAAAGCAGACATTGCGATAGCTAATATCCCCTTTAAAGGCAGGCGCCACAATGGCCTGCGGTTTGTCCTGAATTTTGGGAATGACATCGAATATATCGATAATTCTTTCCCCAGAGGCGATCGCCTTAGAAATTTTGGCAGCTTCTTTGGCCAAGTCGCGTGTGGGCTTAAAGGCCGTTTTAAGATAGGTGATAAAAACAAGTAAATCTCCTGGCGTGGCATTTCCTTGCTGTACGATAACGGCCCCTCGCCATAGCACTAGCGCTGTGGCAACAGCAACCAATACTTCAGCGGTACGCTTCAATCCTGCTGTAAGCTGCTGCGTGTAGGCGCTGTCCTCTAAACTCTGTCGATTATCGCGAGCAAATATTTCTTCCAGTCGATTCTCAAGCGAGAGCGCCTGAACAACTTTAATCGCCCCGATAGATTCAGCAACGGTCGATGCCATCGAACTCTCTCGGCGACGCTGCTGTCGCGATACCTTCCTGACTTTTTTGGTGATGTTAAAACTAGACGTAATAAAGACCGGGAACACCAGCGTTGAAATCAGCGCGAGCTTCCAATCAATCCAAAACATTACGCCTACCATGCTCACAAGCGTCAGCGTATCGACAATCAGTGGCAGCGTCGCATCTACCGTTGTGCTGCGCAGCGTGTCTATGTCGCTGGTCAGTCGGGTAACCAAATCGCCACTTTTAGATCGGTAGTGAAAAGAGAGAGAGAGCTGCTGAATGTGTGTATACAAGTCTGCTCTGATATCTGCGATGATGCGGCTAGCGGCAACAGAAAGCCCTACCAGGCTAATGTAGGAGGCGACGGCACGAAGCACTGCTGTCGCAATAATGCCGAGAGAGAGAATGCCCAGTAGCATGTTGGTGCTCAGTTCTCTGAGTAGCGGCCAGTCCAGATCGGCGCTATGCGCATCAGGAACTAGCACAAAGTCAAAGATGAGCTTAAGCGGCCAAGGCGCAATCACGCGCGCGAGAACTTTGGCGACAAGTGCTAGTGCTGCTAGCGTTAGCAGTCCTTTTTGCTTGGCTATCTGCGGCCAAAAGCGCTTAAGCACCTGCTGTAGTTTAGGAAACGCTTGCTTTAGCGTTTTAGGTCGTTTACGTTTTCTCATCGTCTTTTCCAGAGTAGGTTAGGAAAGGGTGGGAAGCACAGCGATGGCACTCTCGCTGTTATTTGCGCTGTTGTTTGCGTTAAAGGCTGACTCTACAAAATCTGCGTTCCGCGCTTCTAGTACCTGCTGATAGATAAGTTGCCAGTTTTGCTGTTCGATGGCGGGGGCGTGCTGACTTAAAACTTTCTGGCGGGCAGCAAGTCCGAGCTGCGCTCTAAGCTTTGGCTGGGTAACTAGCTGCCAAAGCGCGGCCTCCAAACCATCGGTATCTGCGGCGTTTACAGTTAGCCCGTCTTTGTTGTTTTCGATAATTTCGCCAATGGCATCTACATTGCTGCCGACGATGGCTTTTGCGGCGAGCATGGCTTCTAGCAGAGCGTTGGGACAGCCATCACGTAAGGAGGGAATGGCAAAAATGTCCATCAGTGGAAGATAAGCGATCGCCTCTCGGCGGCTAATCTTCCCGGTAATGAGTGTGCGATCAGCAAAGCCACTTTCTTGCAGCGCTTTTTCCCAATAGTCTCTTTCTTTTTCGGCAAAGTCGCCTACCAAAAGAAGGGTAAGAGGTTTGGCTTCTCCCATTTTCTCCCTTAGCCTTTGGCAAGCATCGAAGAGATATTCCAGTCCTTTTTTGTCGCGAAAGCTGCCGACTGAGCCAATAACGGTGCCCTGTAGCTTGTTGGCTAGGGCAGGCGTTGGTAAGTTCTCGAAGGAGAATGGCGCGATCGCGTTCCAAAAGGCCGAAGATCGCGGCTGGATGTCGGGTGAAAGGGCGATCGCGCGGCGACGAAGGTTTTTGCTTACAAACGTTGTCCAAGACGAGTTAGAAAGTGTCCAGGCCACTTGCGCGAACTGAGCGGGACTAAAGGCGTGCTTGTTAAGATCTGCGCCGCGAACGCTGTTGATAATCGGAAGATTGTTTTCTCGAGCAAGCAGCGTGGTGAGAAAGCCCATTTCGTTAATGAAAAAGGCGTGGAACAGATTGAAACGGTAGGTATTGTGCAGGGCCTGTAGCTGGCTATACAGGTCGCAGAGGTAGTCTTGCGCTTTGGCGCGAACAGAGCGAACGGCAGGCTGCAAGCGGTGAACGGTGACGCCATTTTGAACGGTGGTGGTACAGGCAGCGCGACGAAAGTCTCCAGCTTCGGCGAGGGCGCGCTCTTCACGGAAAACGGCGCGAAAGACGGCAACATGAACCTCGTAGCCAAGGTCTATCAGCATGTCGGCAATACGGCTCACCGATTGACCAACGCCGCCAACATCGGGCGGAAATTCTAGTGAAGTGATACAAATTTTGGGTTTCATAATTGTTTTAATCTGTTGTTTGGGCTTACTTTTGATCAGAAGTCATTGCATAAGCCACCTCATATGTAGCCCGCTTGCTTTCTAAGCGATCGCGCTCGTGGCTATTCTCATAGCTGTTTTCATGGCTATCAGAGAGCAGCTTGCGAAGGTAGCTGGCAGTGTGCGCTGCGCCTTGCAAATTTATCTGATGCCCAGACTGCGGCCTGTCTAACGCAGTTGTAATCGCCTTGGCTAATCGCTCCGGCGAGAGATCTTCAGGGGTTAGGAGTGTGAGCAAACCAAGGGTAGAGAGCTTCTCAGCGCGAATACGCTGCTCGTCAGCTTGGCTGGCATTAGGAGACGGGAGAAGCAGCGATCGCACCCCGGTTCTAAGCAGGTTCATGGTGGTGTTGTAGCCGCCCAGGCTAATGGAGAGATCGGCTTTTTTTAGATAGTCGAGCAGTACGCAGGTGTAGCGCCGCAGAGTAACGTTTGGCCAATGGGTCGCAGCCTGCTGTAGTGCTTTAAAGTCTTCCTCTGGCATAAAGGGCCCAGCAAAAAGATGAAACTGATGAGAGAGTTGTTCAGCAGCGGCTTTACTGGCTTCGATAGCTGCGCTCAGCAAAGCATAGCCATGTCTGCCGCCGCCTGCGCTAACAATAATCATGGGCCTATCGTCGCTCATACCTGCAACGTCAGCAGGTGTAGGCATAACATCTAGGGCGGGAGACTGTGCGACGTAGCCCGTGTAGAAGACTTCGCAGTTTAGATTATCTACGCTTGGAAAGCAATCTCTTAGCTGCTGAACGTGGCCGTCGGAGTGAAATAAAACAGCATCATAGAAGCGGTTAACTAGCTTGCAGACTTTTACAACTCGCCTTTCTCTTGCCGTAGCCGACATCGGCTGCGTCATGATCAAGTCTCTTAGGCTACACACAATTCGCACAGGACGAATGGAGGCTTTCGCCTTCTTTAGCAGTGGCTTTAGCTCTTCTTTCATGCTTAGCTTGCTAAATGGAAAGCACTCTGTGATCAAGCAGTCAGGCTGAATGCGATCAAACGTCTCCATCAAGATTTCTTTGCGACGGGTTTGTGTCTGTGCCAACGACATTGAGTCATCTAGCGGAATCAGCTCTGCATCTTTTTGATATAGAGCGGGTAAATGAACAATCTCAACAGCCAATGGCATCTCAAACTGTGGCACAATTTGCCCACCGCTGACAAAACAAACTTGAAAGTCGTCAACAAGAGCGCGAATAATCTCTCGACAGCGAACCAAGTGGCCCATGCCAGCTAGATGCTGGCAGTAGATCATAATCTTTTTCATTTTCTTCTTGAGAATATCAACAGCTAGTCTATGCAGCGCTCACAGCGGGCGCTCCATCTTCTCCTGAGGTCGTTAAGTCCGTGATGAGCCGAGCTGTGTTATCCGCGCCTTCTAAGTCGATGGTGAGCGCAGCCGGAGAGAAGTTAAGCTGCTCTATAATGGCGGCTGCCATCTGCTGCTGCGGTAAGTCTCCTGTGTGTATCTGCCGCACCCTGCCGAGCTGAGCCAGCCTTTCGACTCGCTTGGTTTGTTCCTCGTCGCCGTTGCCAGTAAACGGCAGCATCATTGCATTTACGCCCGTCGAAAGAATGTTCATTGTGGTGTTGTAGCCAGACATGCTGATAGAGAGCGCGGCCTTTTGCATGTAGGCGAGCAGGTTAGGCGTGTAGCGCTGGATTTGAAGGTTAGAGCGATCGCGCGTGTCTGCTTTTAGCTGCCAAAACTTCTCGTCAGGAAAGAAAGGACCAGTGAAAATTTGAATACGATGCGGTATCTGCTGCTCTAACTTTTCGGCGGCAGCAACAACGCTATCAATCAGTTCGTGACCAAATCGTCCGCCGCCAATGCTGACTAAAATCATCGGCTCCGGCTTCGCTAGGTTAATCTTATCGACGAGCGTGAGGCGGCTACCGTCAGGCTTTTGGATAACGTATCCGGTGTAGTGAACATCGCAGGCGACATCTTCAATGCGAGAGAAGCTTTCTTGTATGGTGTGGAGCTTGGGGTCGCCGTGGATGAGTAGCTGATCGAAATGTTCGTTAAGTAAGCGAATGACTTTGGCTTCGTGACGGGCTTGATTACTTTTGGTTACTACGATGTCGCGCACGCTAGAGACAATTTTGGCGTTGTTCGCTTTTGCGGCTTCGATTAGAGGAATCAGCTCAAAGGAGAAGCGCCGTCTGCCAAACGGAAACAGCTCAATCATTAACACATCTGGCTGAAAGTCTTCAACAATGTTCAAAAGCTGCTGCGTTCTAAGTGTTTTGGCCGTCTCAATATCCAAAGATGGATCGACCGCCTGAAGCGTTTGGAATTCGGTGTCTGTTTTGATGGCAGGAATATTGACAACTTGAACAGACGGTGGCGCTTGAAAACCGTTAACGACCTGACCGCCATTGATAAAACAAATCTCAAAGTCGGCGGTGAGCGATCGCACAATTTCCATACTGCGAATGAGATGACCCATTCCGAGAATGTGCTGGCAGTAAAACATTAGTTTTTTCACGAACAATTTCCTTGAGTAAAGTGAGAATAAATGGTCAATTTGAAAGCGCGCCGCTACGCCGACAGGCTAGTAAGAGATCGGGGCTGCCGCCTGATAGGGAGAATATTTTTGAGGTTGTGTGCAATTTGAGGCAACCCGCTAAAATCGATGCCGATAGGAGGTTTTAGCGGGTTTTCGAGTTGATTAACAACGGCTTCTAGGAGCGATCGCCCCGTTAGTTTCTCTGGATGAAGCATGGTAATCCAGCCTCTTTCAGCGAAGCGAGACGCACGAATTAACTGCTCTTGAGAAGGCTTGATGCGAGGAACAACAACGGCAGGCTTTTTCAGCGAAAGAATTTCAGTAACGGTGTTGTAGCCACCCATAGAAACTACAACATCAGCAGTCATGAGTGACGTTAACATGTCGCTAGCAAAACTCTTAAGGGTGACATTTGAACACTGGTGAGCGAGTTGCCTGAGCAACTGCTGCTGAGCCTGCGACATTTCAGGGCCGCAGATGATAAGGCTGTGGAACTTAGGAGGACACTTAAGAGAATGGCCCAGAGCTTTGAGCCCAGTCAGGTAGTTGTTCACCATATCGTAACCATCTTCGCCGCCGCCAGGCGTCACTAAAACCGTACGTTCTGGCGCGTGAAGGCCCCCATGGAGATCTGAATGAAGGCCCCTGTGGAAATCTGAATGAAGGCCCCTGTGGAGATCTGAGTGAAGGTCTATGTGAGAAGGTGACAAAGGCTTGCGAATGTAGCCGCAGTAGCGTACCTTGTGCGCGATAGAAAGCGGCATTCGGTACTCCTGAACAACATCGAAAACAGACTGCATCCCAACAATCAAAATTTGGTCGTAGTAGGTCTGAAGGGTTTGGTAGTAACGCCATTGAACCCATTCATCAACTGTCTTTTTCGCTGTGTCTAAAATATCTCTAAGGAGAAGTACACATTTGCTGTACGGTCTCTCATTTTTCAAATAGTCCAATGTTGCAGTGAGTTCTCCGTTCAGGCCGGAGGGCTTTTTATCTACCAAAAGCAGATCGGGCTTGAAACGCTTAGCCGCTAGGTGGATGAGATGCGATCGCAGTGATACGGTCTCTTCGACAGAGGTTCCTAAGTACTTGGCATAGAGCTGCCCTGCCGCACCGCGATTGAGACAGAGCAGCTTGATATAATCCAGTCCGCTCGGCAGACGAAACTCATGGATCATAGGCGAGCCGGAGACGAGCAAAATGGATAGCCCAGGCCAGTTACCGAGCAGATGTTCGCAAATGGCCAGCATCCGACGCAAGTTTCCTAACCCAAATGCATCGTGGGAGTAAACCATTATTCGAGTAGACCCTGTGCGGTCAGAGAGCATATTCTGCGAGCCTCGCAATTGGCAGTAGTGAGCAGTTGTTAAGTTATCGATTCAAAGTTGTACTCATCTTTATGCACGCGATTAAGACCTGCGTGAACCTTTTATGAGAAAGCGTTCATGAGAAAACTTTCATGGAGCAGCTCACCTTTTGGCATGATAATTTTGATCAATAAGCAGCTTTTCACACCAACCCCCGTGGACATCATCAACGCAGAAAAGAATCAGCCCAATCGCCTTACTGATCGCCCTGCCGAGCATCGCTCTATCTGGCAGCGGCTGATCAGAGAAACCCGCACACGCATTTTAGTTTTGTACGCACTGCTACTGCTAATGGTGAGCGGGGCTTCTATTCCCATTTTTAGATACTTGCTGTTTGAAAATGTTGATCGCCGCGTTACAGAGGATATCGCAGAGGAGATGGAAACATTTGAAGAAGCCTATGCGGGCTGGCAGAGCGATTCTAGCCGGAGCATAGCAGAGCTAAGGGAGTTTGTAGACGATTTTCTACGAGAATCTCGTCCGGAAGACGATAACTTTCAAATTGTTCTAATTGATGATGAGCTGTATCGCTCTACGCCTTACCTATTGTTGGCACCGCTCCGCCCTGGTTCTGAGCTGTTTGAACGCTGGCAAGACGTTACACAGATGGAGGTTCGAGAAGAGCGTATCGCCGATCCGGACATCGGCAGCATTCTGTACGCAGCAGAGGCTATTCTGCTTGACGGCGAGCAGCGAGGCGTTTTCGTCGTCGCTCACAGTACTGCTGGAGAGCGGCAAGAGGCACTATCGAGCGTTCGTCTATTCTCTCAGCTCGTGGTAGTGGTGGTGCTGCTGTCGCTGTTGTTTGCCTGGCTGCTAGCGGGTCGGCTGCTAGCGCCTATTTCTTCTCTGTCTCGTACCGCACTCTCTATCAGCGAGTCTGGCTTAGATAAACGGATTCCGCCGATTGAAGGCCGCAGCGAGCTATCCGATCTGGTGAATACGTTCAATGCCATGATGGATCGCATTCAGACCGCATTTAGTACGCAAAGAGACTTTATCAACGATGCCGGCCACGAGCTGCGGACACCTATCACTATTATCCAGGGCCATTTGGAATTGATGGACGGCGACGCGGAAGAGCGCCAAGAAACCATGGAGTTGGTGATGGATGAGCTAGATAGAATGGGGCGACTGGTGAGCGATATGATTCTGCTGGCGAAGTCGAAACGGCCTAATTTCTTACAGGTGGAAACGATTTCGGTAAAGACTTTTGCCGAGGAACTGTTCGCAAAAGCGACGGCGCTAGCCGATAGGCGCTGGCGGTTAGTCGGTGATGAGGCGGGTACTTTTGTGGGCGATCGCCAGAAGCTAACGGGCGCAATTCTCAATTTGCTGCGCAACGCTGCGCAGCACACGCAACCGTCTGACACCGTCGAATTAGGCTACCGTTTCAGTACCAGTACACTCTCGTCTGAGAAAGGTGCTCAGCCGTGCCGCTGCGTTCAGATCTGGGTTAGCGACAGTGGTAGAGGCATTGCGCCAGACGATCAGCAGCGAATTTTCGCTCGATTTGCCAGAGGACAACACGAGCGCCGCTCGGAAGGATCGGGGCTAGGGCTAGCCATTGTGAAAGCGATTGTAGAGACGCATGACGGTTTGCTCGCAATGAGCAGCCAGCTAGGAGAAGGCACTCGCTTTTGTATAACACTACCTATCACACAGGCGATGTTACATCGGAGTCCGGAAGCAGTTGCTGCACCATCTTGAGCAGTTGCGTAAAGCGGAACGGCTTCTGTAGGTAGTCATTAGCTTGGGCCGATAAGGCAGCCGCGCGAGATTCGCTGCGAGCAGTCATGACGATAACAGGCGTATGGTTTCCGCTATCTCTCAGCTCCTTTAACACCATCCATCCATCCTTTATCGGCAGCCCAAGATCCAGCAAGATAGCGTCGTAGTCGGTTTCCCTCGAAATCTTAAGCGCCTGCTCGCCATCAGAGACGATGGTGGTCGTAAATCCATGCTTTTTAAAGCCTTTTGCAATAAATAAAGCTAATCTGGCTTCATCTTCAACGATAAGAATACTATTCATAATAAGCGTTTAGTGCGTGTTCTAGAACTGTTGCCGCACACTATATAATGTATCAGTTCCAGCAGAATAAGCATCAGCGGCGTAGCCGATATCCCACGCCTCGCACAGTTTCTATAAAATCGCCACCTAATTTTTTACGTAAATATCCAACATAGACATCGACAATGTTAGAGCCAGGGTTGTAATCGTATCCCCAGACTCTATCGAGTAGCTGTTCTCTGCTTAACACCTGGTCAGGGTGCTGTAAAAAAGTCTCCAATAGGGTAAATTCGCGGGCGGGTAGATCGATTGCCTCATTCCCGATGTAAACCTGACGAGTCAGTAGGTTTAGCTCTATCTGGCCAACCCGCAGCTTTCGCAGGCTGCTTTTCTGACTTGTCTTAGTCTGGTCTACTTGCCTCAGATGAGCACGTACTCTAGCCAGCAATTCTTCAAAGCGAAAGGGCTTTGTGACATAGTCATTTGCGCCATTCTCTAGCCCGCTTACTTTATCTTCAATATCATCCCTGGCGGTAAGGATAACAATAGGCAAAGTCGCTCCCTGGCCGCGCAGCTCGGCAATAACCTGATGTCCGTCTTTGTCGGGCAAGCCTAAGTCAAGAATGAGTAGGTCGGTGTGAGAAGAGAGCGTATGGGCGATCGCATCTTCGGCATTGGCGACAACAGAGACCGTAAAACCATTGGCACTGAGACCTTTTTGAACAAAAGATGAAATCCGTGGTTCATCTTCGGCAACTAAAATATTAGGCATGGCTCAGAGGCTGCTCTCTCATTAGAGTGATATAACTACGATTCTAAACCGAATAGAGTAATTCAGATATCTTAGCGGTGTTGTTGCACCAACAAGGACTACGGATGTCTCATATTTGTGTACACGGTAGGTCTCTGGGAGAGGTATTCACACAGTCTCATCGCCTCCCTTCTCACGCGTACACTTCATCGCTGAGAAGAGAACATGAAAAACATTAAAATCTCCTGAATATCAGTATTTATCAATTACCCCTCACAAATATGTTCTGTTTTACGGAAGAGGTTTCATAATAGAGATGGAAAGTTAAACGGAGACAGTGGTATGAAACCTTTAAAAGTGTTTGTTGTTACAGGGCTAGTTTTTGCTGGCTCAGGAATCTTTGCTCTCTCCGCCTCCGCGCAGGCATTAGACCCAGCACAGCTAGAAGCCCTCGAAGTAGAACTCAGCATCGAAGATTACAGCACTGCTGACTCTATCTTTGAGCTTGATCCCGTATCGATTGAAGATAGGTTAATCAACGTAGAACTCCTTAGTGACCCAAATCCCAACCGAGAGATAGAAGTCATCAATGAAGAACTCGACGATGCCCGTGGCGTCCGCGGCGTAGAAATTGTCGAATTTTCCTTGCCGGTTCGTTAGGTCGCTTTTCCTAAGACGAGTCTGTTGAGTTAATGCGGGCTCACCCCGTCGCTGTGGGCCTCAAACTGGGGTGCTTTTATCCTCGGGACGGCGATTATTTTGTCCCAGCACTCCCAGACAGCTACATAAGCTTGCCTTACTCTGTAGAGAGATACGATTTACTGTTTGCCCTGCCCGCAGCAGGCAAATAGTACAGACGGGTGCGTCTACCGACTCTTGCAGCTACTTCTATTCTCTGCCTTTGCTGTCAGACGGTCTACAACCTACATTCAGACCCTCTCCCCGTGACAGTTCTCTTCGAAGTCATTGTCTTTGGCAAGCCCATTTCTCAGCAGACGAAGGACAAATCGCGCCTTCAAAGCTGGCAGGCTGCCGTGCGCAAAGCGGTAAAAGCAAGCTGGAGTGCACCGCCAGTAAAAGATCCCCTGCTCATTACCCTCACCCACTTCTACGAAGCAGATTCGACCGATGAGAGCGGCATTCCCGACAGCGACAACATCGTTCGGCCCGTTCGAGAAGTGTTAGCAGGCCTCGTATATTCAGCAGATTTAGCCGCTATCGACTTCGTGAGCCGACGGCGAAATCTCAACGGCACGTTTCGGATCAGGGGCATGTCCCCAGTGCTTGCCAAAGGATTTAGCCAAGGAAGCGAATTCCTGCATGTTAAAATGCAGTCCATGCCAGATCCGGCAGCGCTCAATTAGCTGCTCAATAGGAATGTTGCCACACAAAAAAAACGTGCAAAACGTAGCGCCAGACGGAATAGCCACTGGTGACACCGAGCATCAGACCGAACATCAGAAAGCGCTAGAAGTAGCCCAAGAATACCGGCAGCAGGGCTGTGAAGTAAGCCTCTACCCCCCGCAGGCTGAGCTGCCCGAAGCCCTTGCCGACTGCGACCTCTCACTGGTGGCAAAGTGCGACGGTAAAATGCTAGCCGTCTCAGTGAGAACCAAAGAAACCCTGACGCAAACAGGTAAAAAAGACTTACGGCGGATCAGCGATCGCATTCAATCACTCTCCGACTGGGAGTTAGAACTGGTTGTTACCACCGCTACTCCATAGCCTATAAAGCTAGCACCTCAGCTCAGCGACATCCCCCGCCCACTGTGATCGCTACAAAGGTGTCACAACCCAATTCACAACCCCTTTGCTAAACAAAGATGCTGGGTATGTGAGGACGCCACTCTCCCAAATCACCATCTACATAGTCGGCTGAGCCGTCCTTTTTTGGGGCTTAGCCGTCATCCTTACTCACTACCATCAGAATCCCCACTGTGCTGCCCTTCGAGTTTATTGTGATAGGCCGCCCACTTCCCCATGGACATTATGACAAGGCAGCGCTGCGACGGTGGAAAGCGTTTGTCAGAGAGGCGGCTATTGCCAGTTGGCCCGCCAAGGAGCCGACCGGCAACCTACTGAAAGTCACTATCACCCACTACTACGACTTAACCCTCATAGCAGGATCTCTCCCCGACAGCGATGCCGTCGTCAAGCCCGTTCGCGACGCGCTCAACGGCATCATTTACGTCGACGACTACCAAATCTCTGACTTTGTAAACCGTCGCCGCAATCTCAACCGATCGTTTCGCGTCAAAGGCATTTCGCCAGTCTTGGCGGCAGGGTTTTGCAGTGGGCAAGAATTCTTGCATCTACGCATTGTCGAAAGACCCGACCCAGAGCTTTTGGGATAGCCCTACAGCGGCAAAACCTTGCCGCGCAAGTCACCAGGAGACTCCAACCCATACCGACTCAGCATCGTCGGCAAAATGTCATAGAGCTGAGCACCTTCTATTTTTTGTCCTCCGCGAGGATTCGCCGGATCGTGAAAAATCATCAGTCCATAGGGCGCATGATTCGCATCGTCTGGCCCGGTGTCGTTGTTGTTTACATGCAGGCTGCCCGTGCCCACGCTGCCCACAGAGCGCCAGGCCAAATCGTCAAAATACACCACTAGGTCCGGCGCCATACCGCGCACTTTTTGATAGGTTTCGCTAGGGATATGCGCCTTTACCGGCATCGGGTGACCGTCTGGATAGGTGAGCGTTTTCAGGTCTTCAGCCAGCTGCGATCGCACCACCTTAAAGTCCTTCAGCGCAATCGTCCCTTCCGGCTCCCGCCCCTTCACATTCAAAAATATCCGCGCATAGTACCCGCCCGCGCCCCAGGCCGTTGTCTTCTCCCAGTCCACCGTCACCTGGTCTAGCGGCGTCAGCGTATCCGGCATCTCCTTCAGCGTCAGGTACCCTTTTTCAATCAGCCATTCATTGATGCACAAGCCCCCCATCAGCGGCTGAGCCCCATGGTCAGACACCACCAGCACCGCCGTCTCCGGCCCGCACTGGTTCAGCAATTCACCCACCCGCCCATCGACATGGATGTAATAGTCATGAATGGCCTCGGCAAAAGCCATTCCCGGTTCATACTGCGGATGACGCGGATCCATCGGCTTCCAAAACGCGTGGTGAATCCGGTCGACCCCCATGTCCACCAGCATCAAAAAGTCAGGCGCTTCAGCATGAATCAGCTTTTCCGCCAAGGTAAATCGCTGATCGCACAGCCGATAGATATTGTCTAAAATCTGTTGTTTATCTTCCGAGCGAAACTCAGGCACATCCAACATAAAGTCGGGCATCCACGCCAAAATTTGCGAGCCCAGCTCCGGCGGATGGGTAAACGTCACCTGCGGGCTCGGCGTCAAAAAACAAGACACCAGCGAACCATTTACCGCATAGGGCGGCGACGTGCCCGGCACGCTCAGCGCCGACACCCGCCAGCCCGCCTCCCCCAAAAAATCCCACAACCGCGGAAACTTAATCGCCCGGCCATCGGCAATTGTCATCTTTTGATAGTCACGGCTTGCCCGATTGCGAAAGCCATAGACCCCCAGCTCACCCGGGTCGCGCCCAGTCATCATGCAGCTCCAGGCAGGCACCGTAATCGCCGGGATAGAACTCTCCAGCGGGCCATAGCTCCCCGCCTCCATCAGCGCCGACAGGTTCGGCAAATCCGCCCGCCAGCGCTCAAACACCAGCGAAGGCTCCATGCAATCTAAGCCAATAATCATCAGACGAGGCGAATGTACCATAGGCTTACCGTAAGCGCTCTGTCGCGAAGGGTGTTAGTGAAATGTGTGAGCAGATTCTCTAGCCAGAAGTGTTGATCGGGCGCTGTCCTAAATGTCTCTTTGCCAGCACAGCCCCAGCTATCACCACCGCCGCCGCCGACAGCAAATGAACAACATTGAACGGAGTCCCAGGAAAAAACCAAGAATCTGTTCTCAAGAATTCAATAAAGAATCGTCCCAGCGGATACCAGAGTAAATACATTAGCGTCAGGTCACCGGCTTTTATCTGCCGCTCGAACCGACGAGAAAGATAAAAAATCAGCACAAACCCGATCAGGTTCCACACCGACTCATACAAAAACAGCGGATGAAACCGGGTGGAATCGGGGTAAGTTGCCAAATTATCGTAGGGCGGAATGCGCCGATTGGGGTCGATGCGCAAGCCCAGCGGCGATGTGGTCGGCGGGCCGTACAGCTCCTGATTGATAAAGTTGCCCCAGCGGCCAATGGCCTGCGCCAACGGCAAGCCCAACGCCGTCGCATCTAGATAGGTGAGCGTCGGCAGCTGACGCAGCCGGGTAAATATCCACAGGGCAAGGCTACCGACAATAAACGCCCCAAAAATGTGGATGCCACCGCTCCACACCTGCAGTATCTGACCCGGATTTTGCAGATAATAGGCCGTCTCAGAAGACTGCACAAACACATAGTACAGACGCGCCCCAAAAAAGGCTGGAATCAAAACCCAGATCAGCATCTCCCAAAAATCATCCGGGTCGTAACCCCGGCGAGCCACCTCCCGGCCCGCAATCCACGACCCGGTAAAGATAGCCGTCGCCATCAGCAGGCCATACCAGCGCAGCGCAAACGGCCCCACCTGAAAAATAATCGGGTCAACTGGCGGATACATAGCCCCTAGTCCTCCAAATAGCCCAAGTCGTGCAGGCGCTTTCGCACTTCCGGATCGTCAAACCCTGACGCCCGCGCTTCGGCATATACCGCTTGGTGCTCATCGGCATCTTGCCCAAAGCTCGCCAGCGACGCCTGCAGCGATTCTACCTGCTCAGGAAAAATCTCACTCAGGTCCATCGTCTCATGGGGGTCATCCTGCAGGGCATACAGCTCCAGCGAATCCGGCCCGGTTTCAATCAGCTTGTGGTCACTCATCCACACCGCCCGGCGGGCCTGGTCGCAGGCGTGCTGCTCAATCAGCCCAGGCTGCCGCTTCTGAATCAGGCTCAGCACATTCTGCGGGGTCACCGCTTCTGCAAACACCGGTAGCGGCTCATCTTCGTGCTGGTGAGAGAGGCTTTCTTCGGCTTCGGTAGCGCTCGCCAATCCGGCAGCCGTCAGCACCGTATGAAACAAGCAGCGCGTAGAAACCGCATCCGTCCGCTGACTCCCCTGCTCAAAGCCTGTTTCAAAGCGGCCCGTCGTATCGCGGATAATCAGCGGCACCCGAATCAGCTCATTGTATATAGATAGGCTGTGGCCCATTAGCTGCTTTTCACCCAGGTGCTCACCGTGATCGGCGCAGATAATCACCAGCGTGTTATCCAGCTTGCCAGCCTGCTTCAGCCGATTGAAAAAAGCACCGACCTGAATATCTTGAGCGGCCACTTCGGCGTCGTACATGCCGTCGAGCGTGGTCTTTTGGTCTGCATTGAGATGGCTCATGAGCGGGGCTAGCCAGCCATACACATCGCTATTAAACCGGCGCAGATAAGTTTGGGCGCTGCGGTCTTTGAGCACATGGGGCGCAAACCGCTCAATCTGCTCATGGGGCGGATGGTAGGGCATATGCGTGCCCATCAGGTTAATAAAGGTAAAAACGGGCTGATCGTCATCCAGTCCATGCCGCTGAATATGCAGACGCGCCGCATCGTCGAGCGACTTGCGCGTATTGCCCTTAAAGCTCAGCGCAGTCTGCCATAGGGGCACCATCAGCGGCGTAAACGACAGCGACAGCAGCCAGTCTGAGCGGGCAAAGGCATCCTGAACCCGGTTTAGCGCACCGGCAATCAGCCGCTTAAACATCTGCCGGTACTTATCGAGCCAGTTGGAAGGGGCACCTGCCTGGTTGGGGCGGGAGGTCATCAGCCCGCTGTAGTTCAAAAAGCTATAGAAGCCGCGGCGCAGGCCATTGTTAATAACGCCGACCAAGGGATTATTGCAAAAGGCGGCGGTGTAGTACCCACCAGACTGTAGTCGCTCGGCTAGCGTTTTGAGATGAGGTGGCATCACCGAGTAAGACTGTAGCATCTGGTGCTGGGAGGGGTAGAGCCCAGTGAACATAGAGGCATGGGAAGGAATGGTCCACTGCGCGGGGGCGATCGCCTGCATGAAAAGCGTAGATTCAGCGGCGATCACATCAATGTTTGGCGATGTGGCTTGGTCGTACCCATAGCACGAGAGGCGATCAGCCCGCTGCGTGTCGAGCACTAGGAAGATGATATCTGGCTGGTTAGAAGACATTGGCCAGGCGTGGGATAACTGCGATTTAAACCTAGTCTAGAGGATCATACTGATTGTTTGGGTGTCGAGGCAGTGGAGGAATGGGGGGTTAGGGGGGTAGGCAAAAGGAAAGGAAATGCATTTTCCGATACATTTATTCTGTTACAGCGGGGCTCTCGAACCGTTGCTTGGCAGGCTATAGTGGCCTCGCGCAGCTACATTTTGCGATCAGCTGCCGACCGAATTCACCCATCGGATTCATCTACATCCATAGCTTGTAACCACAGCTTGAGGCGTCGTATTTATGAAAGGCTATAATCCTAATTTTTTAGGAGAAGAGATTCCCCTACCGCTACCGACCTTTTCGCCTGCCATCGTTGGCCACGTGCTCAACGACAGGCTACAGCTCAGAGACGGGACCTACGCCGACTATGTAAATTACACAATTGTAATGAACCGCGTGCGGCGATCGCCCCTCTACGCCGCGCTCAATATCGATCAAAACCTATTGAAAAACGCCCGCCGCAAACGGGGCTGGGACATCGACACCCGTATCGGCGCAGAATTTCAGCTCAATAACGACTACTACAAATCAAATCCTTGGGACAGAGGCCACCTAGCCAGACGCTCCAGTATCGCCTGGGGCAACACCGCCCGCGAAGCCAAAAAAGCCTCCGACGCCACTTTCTTCTTCCCAAACGCCACCCTCCAGCACGAGAACTTCAACCAGGACGAATGGCTCGCCCTCGAAGACTGGATCAAGAACCTCATGCTAGATGATGACGGCAAAATCACCGAGTTTACCGGGCCGATATATGGCGAATTCGGGCGCATCATCAGTCCCAGTGGCCGACCCCCAGCAGAAACCCCCTCCGCCTTTTTCAAAATTGTCTGCTTCCTCAGCAAAAAGACAAAAGAGCTAGATGTGCGCTCATTCATCATGTTTCAAGACAGTGAAGCGCTGGCCAACAAAAGAGGAAAAGACTTCATTGACTTTCAGCGATACCAAGTCACCGTGTCAGAGATTGAAGCGCTCACCGGCCTAGACTTTGACGATCAGATCTACGAGAAAAATCCGCTGCTATACAACGAAAACGAAGAAAAGCAAGAGAAGCTCAACATTCCAGAATTTCCGGAACGCATCAAGGTAGATGTGCCAGAAGAGATGATCTCTGAAGAGGAAAAGAGAGACTACGCCCTAGACCGGGAAGTACCGGTGTACATTGCCGCCGCACTCGTGAATGCCGTTGGTGATGAGCGGGCAAACGAGTGGGTTTCAATCATTAATCTATCCACAGAAGAGGTCGATCTTACCGGGTGGACTCTCTCGGATATGCGGCGTGAGCCGTTGGAACTCAGCAATGCGTTGGAAAAGAGCGATCGCATTTTGCAGCCGGGTCAAGCCGTTCGCATCCAGCCCGTAGAACCCGTCATTCTCTCTAACCGCAGCGGCGTAATCACCCTATACGACCAGCCGACACAAAAGCACAAAAAAGGTCGCCGCATAGACCGGGTTCACTACACCAAAGAGCAGGCCAGCAGAGAGGGGGTACCCATCATCTTCGACACCCAGTTTGACCGGCAATTTGTAAGATAGGGCTCAACCCAGGCAATGGCGATCGCTTTAACTTAAACCAGCGTCGCAGGTGACGCCAGAGAAGCGACGCCATTGCTCGGTAACAGCCGGGGCAATCACACAAGCGACAACATCCTAGCAAGCAACAGACATAGATGGTTTACGGATGGATATTTAGATTCTACGCCTCCGCACGTTGCCTTGGATTAGATCAAGGGGCCCTTTTTCAACCAGTTCTAATAATCAGTCGCATTGGCAATCGCCTTACCCCAACTCAGCCCAACAATCATAGGGTCGTGGTCAGAAGTCCTAAATGGCATTTGAACCACCAAACAGTTAAGATGTAGACTTTCCAAAATTCAGGCGTACAGCAGCTGATTGTGAATGCCATCAGCTGCTAACGCATTAACTAAAGCGCAAACCCGTCGTGCAACCTCATATGCGCTTTTCTGAGGAACAATAATAATTCCATAATGCTCCTTGCCTTTATCGACAAACTGAAGATGCAATAGCTCGAAGTCGACTCGGTTGTGGGTCACAATACACCTTCCTAAAGAAGTTGAAAATTCTAGTTGTTCAATATCAGTATTACCTAATTTTTTCTTCTCAGGAACGGTTACAACGTCTAACCCGCGAGAACGTAGGAGAGTTGCGACCAGAGCAGACACATCTTCATCGGTATAAAGCGAAGCAAATGCGCTCATGACATACCTAGAGCGGCCTTCACAGAAGAGTGAACTAACCTATCAGGTACTTGATTGCGTTCGATATGATCATCAATTTCTGCCTTGTGATCTAAATAAAAACTCAACGCATCGAATACCTGTGCCAACGTCAGGTGAGTCAAATGGGTTGGAATTTCTTCTGGCGCGATACCCAATCGCCATAGGCCAACAATAGCCCGAACAGGCGTACGAGTCCCCTCAATAATAGGTTCCCCGCTTAAAATTCCATCGTTTCTGGCGACATAGCGAGAGAGGGTATTGATCGACATAACGGTGCATCAACCAGAATTTCACCCCTACATTTTAGCAAACGACAGACACACCGATAGATACGGGCGATGACACTACTAGATGATGGATCCGTCTGATACGTTGTGTCTATGGGTTATGATGCTGCGCGATCGCTCTCCCTAAAGTTAGCCCAACAATAATCGGATCGTGATCAGAAGTCCGAAACGGCGTTTGACCATCAAACAAGGAGGCATCACGACCAAAGTCCAAATTGTAGTCAATCGCATCCGGCTCATCTGCATTGATGTGCCATTCTGTTGTACCCGTCACCTGCGCATTGAGTGAAGCATTGGCCATGGCATAGTCTAGCGTGCCAACCTGTCCATCAAAAACAAACGAATAGGCTTTGTCTCCAAGGAACCGAGCCGCCAAATCCGTGTAGCCAGCATCCGCTAGCGCCACAATAGGGTCCTCCTTTGCATAGGCATTGAGATCGCCCACCAGCAAAATATCCCGGTCATTGCTACCGGTAGGGTCGGTAGCTAGCCAGGCTGCGATCGCCTCCGCTCCCCGCGTTCGCATCCCATTAAAATTACCCTGTCCATCACCAATATCCGCATCGTCCCCTTCGCCATTGCCCCCCTTAGACTTCAAATGATTGACAGAAAGCGTGAATACTTCCCCGCTGCTAATCTCTTCGAAGGTGACCGCCAGCGAAGCGCGATTGGTGCTAGCCCCATCGAACAAAGGCCCCTCTATGCCCAAAGCAGGCAAGTCCTCATCAGTCAGCGTTTCGACCGTTGTTCCTTCTGCCACCGCCACCGTCGCCGTCTTATAAATAGCCCCTACCGAAATCGCATCCCCCGTATCCACAAAAGACTGCCCTGGATACACAAAGGCATAGGCCTCCTCTCCGATCCGCTCATTCAAAGCATCAATCAACCTACCAACAGCAAACTGACCATCGCCATTGACATCTTCAAACTCATTTTCCAGCTCTACCAAACCAACAATATCCGCATCCATCATTTGCAGCACCGTCACCAGCTTCTCTAGCTGCCGCTCAAACTCCGCTGCAGTATCCGCCCCTCGCGGCGGCAACCCAGAAGGGCCACTACCCGGATTGTTTTCCTCATCCAGCGTCGTAAAAAAGTTCAACACATTTAGATTAGCCACCTTCAGCGACCCTCCCACAGCTTGTGGCATCGCAGGACGCACACTGGTGGGTTGAAAATCGATTCCCTCATTTACCTGCAGACGATAGCTGCCAAAGTCGTAGCTCAAGACGCCCGTTAGGCCAGACACCGTATCGCCTCCCCGCAGCGGATTGCGAGCACTCAAAGGCTGTCCGCCCCGACCAAAAAGTACCTTCGGATTCTGTTGCGAGCTGCCATCATCAACAACAATCTGACGACGACCCACAAGATTTTGATACGCCGCGAACCCACCCACATCTGGCTCATTAAACTGAGTGTATTGCTCTATTCGGCCATCGGTACCTGCCGCATTCCCCGGCCCCATAGAAGACACTCTCAGCTGCCCGAACCGGTCCAGATTAAAATACTCAGACACATACAACGTATCTGGAATGGTGATGCGCATCCCCTCGTAGGCTTCTAGCTGAGTCTGGGAGAGTAAAGGAAAGCGGACAGTCGCCGGAACCGGTAGCTGCTGCGATCGCGCAATCACATCAACAGCCGTCACATTTACCAGCGCGGTCAACGTATCAAACCGCTCCTCTACCGTGCCGCTGACCCTCACCTGGTCACCAAGGGCAACCTCTACTCCAAATGCATCATCAAAAACAAACAGCCCTTCTGAGGTTGTTGAAATACCATCTACCTGCGCATCTTCTTCTTGCAGATAAAATCCATTTAGGCCATCTTCCCCCTGAAAATCGCCCACGACAATGGCTTCTACCCTAACCTGAGAGCCTTCGAGGGGGCTAACCACCCCTCGGCCCTGAATTTCACTAATCAGCGTAGTGCCCTCAGTTCCAGACTCTGTCGCAATCTCTTCTTCAGAGTCTGGAGCTGATTCGGGAACTGACTCGGGAGCAGATTCGGGCTGCGATTCTGGAACGGTCGTGGGCGGCGCTCCTACCACGGTAGGTGCCTCTCCAAAAGTACCAATCGGGAAAGGAACAGCTGAAAAGCCATTACCAATCGGTTCGCTGAGCGCCCCCGGCCGACTAAAGGTCCATTGAACCTGGTTATAGCCCCCATTTGGCATACTTCCCGGCTGACGATATGCCCAACCATCGGTGTATTCCCATGGCTGATTGCTGCCATCGACCTCTGCAACGCCGAAGACATCGATCACACTGCCCGCCCTAAATACTTCAATCGCATCGTCGCCATTGATATTGGCGGCGCGAGCCGTATCCGTCGGGTCAAAGCCAAAAAAGCTCGTAAAGCTATCTGATTCACTGGCAATGTAGAGATAGTCACCTGCCCGCGCCGACCCCGAAAACGTATACTCTTGGCCATCTGAACCACCGCCATTGTTGGCAGAGCCAAACCCGTAAATGCTCAGGTCAGGAATATCATTTACAACATAAAATTCAATAGCTTTAGGCGTACCCCCTGCAAGCGGCCCGTCAATGACACCAGTCACGATTAGATCAAACACCACACCCTAAATCCTCTATATATCAAAGACGTAGAACAATTCTCACAGTGACTAATTTACAGGTGAATTGCTCTCAAACAAGCCGATAGGTGCCCCTTTTTTAGAATTGAGAGACATATCGCTAAGTAAGCTACCACATCTCTCTTAAGACATGGATAATGTGTGAAGCAAATTGACAAGTTAGGAAGTGTGCTACTTCTGCACTACACTGTAGTACATGAGGAAAACTGAAGTTTACAGCTGGAGAGTAGCTTTTGACCTGAAGCGATCGCTCGAAGAAGTAGCCAAGGCAGAGAAAATTAGCTTGGCACAGCTCTTGGAACGAATCGTGTCAGATTGGCTCGCTCAAAGATCTCACCCTGACGACTCAGAGGAAGCGGTGCAGCAACAGCTGCATCAGCTAGCAGCGCAAGCTTTTGGCTTAATTCACGGTGGTGATCCAAACCGCTCTCAAGAAGTAAAACAGCGAGTGAAGTCTAAATTACGGGAGCGCCTAACCAGTGAGAGAGCAAGTCAGAGGGCTTATTGATACCGGCGCCATTTTGGCATTATTAGATGCAGACGATAGCTGGCACAGGCAGTGCGTAGAAGCCTTTTCATCTCTAAAGTTGCCGCTTGCTACGACTGCCGCAGTGAACGACTTTGAGACATACCGTATCAAGGGAAAGCGTAAATTCAGTATTTTTCCGTCGAGATCGTAAGTCACTCAACTAAGCGTTAGTTGTCGTGACAAGGTTTAGTTTTGATGCAGTACCTGAAAGCTACGATGGCTCCTCAGCTTATGTGCTGAGGAGCCATCGTAGCTTTAGCAGAATATTAAATCAGGCTAAAGTTGCTTAGAGCAAATCAGCCGTTGCAACAATTCCATCGTCGAACTGAACCAGTTCAACACCTGAAATGACATCGCGGCCAAACACGTCATTGCGCGCAGTGAACCGTCTCGCAGAGCCTCGGAAACGGTAGTCAGACTGAACGCCTTCTAAGATGACAGTGTCTTCACCGCCACCTCCGTCGATGTTGTCATTACCTGTCCCTCCGCTCAGCAGATCGTTTCCGCTACCGCCGGTAAGCCTATCGTTGCCCTCATTGCCAAAGAGCTGATCGTTGCCCGTGGCGCCTGTGAGGCTATCATTACCGAGGCCACCGGTTAGCAAGTCATCACCACTGCCGCCAAAGAGTCGGTCATTGCCAGCATCGCCGATGAGTTCATCATCGTCATTTTGGCCTTCGAGTCTATCGTTACCGCTACCGCCAATCAGTAAGTCGTTTCCTCTGTTGCCAAAGAGCCGATCATTGCCGTCGCCGCCAGAGAGCTCATCGTCGCCATTACCGCCAAAGAGGACATCTTTGCCCTCCTCACCGAAGAGCTGGTCGCTGCCATCTCTACCAAAGATCCGGTCGTTACCAGCGCGACCTTCGATAATGTCGTCCTCGCCAGTTCCCCGTAGGGTATCTCTACCAGGCGTACCAATGATGGGGTCAGTACTATCAGAAGCTAGGTCTAAACCGATAATCAGCGGATCGTGGTCGGAGTTGCGGAAGGGGTTCGAGCCGTCGAACAAGTCAGGATTGCGCCCGAAGTCAAGGTTATAGTCCAACGCATCGGCTTCGTCAGCATTGACATGCCACTCAGTCGCACCTGTCACCTGAGAGAGCAAGGTTGAATTTGCCAGACCGTAGTCAAGCGTGCCTAGCTGACCATCGAATAGGAAGGAGTAAGGTGTACTGCCATCAGAGAAGAACTCCGCCAAATCCGTGTAGCCAGCATCTTCGAGGAACGTGATGGGATCTTCATTGGCATAAGCGTTGAAGTCGCCCAACAGTAAGATATCTTCATCGGACGTGCCCGTTGGGTTAGTGGCCAGCCAAGCATCTATTGCCTGGGAGGCCCGCAGACGAATGGCATTGTTGTTGCCCTGACCGTCGCCTTGGTCTCTGTTGAGGTTATCGGGGTCATCATCATCGCCGAAGATGCTGCCCTTGGACTTGAAGTGGTTAACCACAACGGTGAATTCGCCGCCGTCTGCGATCACTTCAAAGGTAACGGCCAGCGGAGCCCGGTTTGTACTGCGTCCATTGAAAATCGTTTCTCCGACAAAGCCATCGGGAAGATTGTCATCTCTGAGGATGGCAGGGTTAGTGCCCTCAGCCACCTTTACAGAAGCCGTCTTGTAGATGGCACCGACAGAGATAGCATCGCTAGCATCGACAAACTGTTGACCCGGTCTGACCCAGTCGTAAGTACCGGCGCCTTCTAACGTATTCAGCTCGTCGACAAGATTTTCGATAGCGTTACCACTGGACCCTTCTAAGAAATCGTTTTCCAGCTCCACCAGTCCAAGAATGTCAGCATCAATGGCGCGAATAGCGGTGACGAGCTTCTCAGTTTGACGGTTGAATTCTTTCTGGTTATCAGCCCCGCGAGGATCGCTGCCGTTGGCCGTTTGGCTACCCGAAGTATCAAGGGTGGTGAAGTAGTTGAGCACATTGAAGCTGACCACTTTGAGGCTGCCACCGACCTCTTCGGGACTTTCGGGACGAGGGTTTTGGCTTGTAAAGTTGACGGTTTCAGTCGGCATGATGCGATAGATTTCGTCACCAGAACCGCCACTGCCCCGGCTAAAGCGTACGTTGCCCGTTAGCCCCGTTACCGTATCGCCGCCCCGGAAGTTGTTGCTGTCACTAAATCCGGGGGCTGGGAAACGAAGCGGGTCAGGATTTTGAATGGTGAGACCGTCGTCTAGCGCAATCCGGCGGCTCGCCAAATCCTCTTGAAAAGCTTTAAACCCTGCGACATCGGGCGCGTTTGTTTGAGAGAACTGGAAAGGACGGCCCCCTTCCGACAGGCGAATCTCACCGAAGCGGTCGTAGTTAAAGTATTCATCTACGGTGAGGGCTTCGTTGAAGGTGACCAGCATGCCTTCGTATTGTTCTAGGTCTGCGATGAGCTCGCCGTCGCTGTTGGGAATGACATTGGGAGTAGGCAAGTCAATATTGACAGGGGCTATGGTGCCTGTGGTGCCCAGAGCCGTCACCGAAGTAGCGGTAATTTGGGTTTCATCGAAGAACTCTGTCACGCTACCTGTGATGCTGACCCTATCGCCAACAGCGACATCTGTCAGAAAGTCGCCATCCTCGAAGATAAAGATGCCATCGGAAGTGGATGCATCACCATCGCCCATTTCATCCTGTACATAAAAGCCGCGCAGATTGCGGGAATCATCCGCATCGCCATCTTGGAAGTCGCCCGTGACAATCCCTTCTACCGTAACGGTCTGGCCGACAAATTCGCTGGCAGTACCGCTGCCCTGAACCTCGTAGATGAACTTGTTTTCACCTGTGCCTGTGCCACCACCAGAATTTACCAGGCCTCTGCTCTCCGCAGCAGGACCGGTCCAAGTCTCTCCGATTAGCTGTAAGGATTGACCGACGGGGGTACTGTTGCTTTCAGAGACGCCAATGTCTGTGCTTTCTACACCGTCAGCAGGACCGCCTACTGCTGTGAAGGTACCTTCATAGCTGAGAAATTCGATTAGGTTTCCATCAGGGTCGGAGAGGGCTAAGCCATCGGGGCTACCATTTTGAATGCCTGCAATATCGAAGGCGATCGCACCTTTGCCATCTACCTCATTAGCAACCGTGCCACTGAGCGCAACAGTGTTGTAAATACTTCCGTTGCTACCGTTATAAAGCGTCAGCGTGTAACCACTCAGGTCAGTTCCTGCATCAGCAGTAATTTCAACAAACTCGCCCACATCGCCACCAGCGTTGTCGTAGTGAATCTCGCTAATGAAGACATTGGCTGCTGCAGCGCCGAAGATTTGTCCGTTGTTAGCCGCTCCGGGCGTATCGTCCGCAGGCGCCTCCCAAGTAAAGTCTTCAGACATCGTGCCTTCACCGGTTAGCTGCAGCGAAAAACCGACAGGCGTAGAACTGGTTTCTGCAACGCCAATATCTGTGCTCGTCAGGCCAGCAGCCGGGCCATTGGTTGCGGCAAAAGTGCCTTCGTAGCTAATGAATTGGACCACCGAGCCAACATTATCAACGAGGGCCAGACCATCTGGTGCGCCGTTTTGAATACCATTGGTGGGGAAGTCTATAACGACAGTACCAAATCCGCTTCCTTGGTCAGGGATGCTGCCCGCCAGCGCTTCCGTGTTGTACGAGGCACCATTGCTACCGTTGTACAGCACAATGCTCCAACCGGTCAGGTCTGTGCCTGCAGGACCTGCTATCTCAATAAATTCTCCCTCATCTGTGCTAGCGTTGTCGTAGTGGAGTTCGTTAAAAAATACCGAAGCCATAATACTCAAAGAATGATGTTAGCGGATACTGCACGAGGGCAAGTTGCGATTAAAGCCCTAAATGCACCCCAAAGCGCTCTGTACAACAAAACAGAAGAACAAAACAGAAAATGTAAGTTTTCAGCCAATACTTTCTCCTGACACCAGAAGGTGTCAAGACGTAATTTTGCAAGGAATTATTTAGTACCTTGTACAGCACTATTCAGCGCTGTATGAGTTAGCAGCTAGGCATTCTGACAACTCTGTTTTTTCTTGTATTTTGTCTTAATGAGCCTGCTTCTCTTTACTTACGGGTAGCATAACAAACACCGCCCATCCGTAAGTAAAGAGAAGCTTATGGAATCGTTAACGACTCAAAACTTCGACAACAGCCGAACGCTGGCAGACTTCTAAAACCGGCAAAAAGGAATAGAGCTCCGGCGTATCTATTGTCGGATCTTTTGCCAAGTCATCCCAAATGCGTAGCTGTACAGCATCCTTGGCATAGGGCTGCTCAATAAACACTCGCGCCTCAGCCTCTGAGAAGACTCCTCCCTGTAGCTCCAGACTCCGCTTTGAGGCGGGTGAGAGTGTCTCCCAGTACTCTTCATCAATGGCGCACAGGTAGCGCTTGGCATTCACGTGGAGTCGGATAGGCTCGGTAACAGATTTTGGAAAGATATGCTTGAGGTAGGGAAGGGCGCGTTCTTCATGGCGGTCGTTGATGCCTCTTTCGGCACAGTCTTCACCCAGCGTGTGAACCAAGTGGCCAAAATCGTGCAGCAGGCAGGCGGTCACCAGAGACGCCGAAGACTGCGCTCGCGCGGCCAGGGTGGCACATTGGAGCGCATGTTGCTTTTGGGTGACGGCTTCTCGGCCATACTGGGCGTGGCCGTGGGTAGAAAGTGTATCAAAGAGGGCTTGGATGGAGGCCATGATAGATGCTCTGATTAGACAATGTATGGGGCTAAGGTTTTGGGTAGGGAATGCGAGATTTAGAGAAAACGGTTGGTCAGGCGACACGTTGGCCCTGACTGAGGACGCTGGTGAGGTAAGGAATCGTGTTCTCCACCTTCACGGTGATAAAATCGGCGCGTTTACCGACTTCTAAGCTGCCGCGATCGCCCTCCAACCCGATCGCCACTGCCGGGTTAATCGTCACAGGCTTCATCGCCTCGTGCACCGGCTTCTGAGTCGCCGCCGCAATGATAAAAACAGACAGCAGCAAGCTATGGGGCACGTAGTCAGAAGAGATCAAATCAACAAGATCCAACTCAGCCAGTGCCATCGCCGACACATTGCCAGAATGGGAGCCACCCAGCACCAGGTTTGGCGCGCCCATCAGCACCTGCATCTGATGTGCATGGGCCTCTTTTGCCGCCTCTAAAGTAGTGGGAAATTCTGAAATGTTAGCCCCTTCAGCGGCGGCCTGCTGCACGTGCTCTACCGTGGCATCGTCGTGGCTAGCCATTGCCAAAGCGTGATCGCTGGCAATTTCAACTAGGGCCTTACGGCTGGTAACCGCGTTGGCCTGCTGTGCGGCAATGCGATCGCGAATGAAGTCATCAATTTCATCCTCGGTCACGCCGTGCTTACCCATGTAGTACTGCCTAAACTTGTCGAGCTTGGCAAACTGCCGCTGCCCGGGCGTATGGTCCATCAAAGAAATCAGCGCTAGCAGCGGATGGGTCGCATAGGTGCTCACCACCGAAGCCACTTCCTCATAGGCCAGCTCACAGCGCAGATGTAGCCGGTGATCGATAGAAAACTTACCCGACCGCTGGCCCGACTCGATGCCATCGATCATCGCGCCAAATTCTGTCATGCGTAGAGAAGTCGGCGTCACATCACCCACCGCGATCGCATCACACACCGTGGTAATGCCAGCAGCAGCCAAATCCCGGTCGTGGTGCGTCGTCGCAGCAGCAATGGGCCAGCGAACCCCCGGCCTAGGCGACAGGCAGCGCTCCAAATTATCGGTATGCAGCTCCACCAGCCCCGGTAGCAAATAGTCGCCGTCCCCATCTTGGCCAGTGCCAACAACACCGGGCTGAATATCCGCGATTCGGCCCTCTTCAACAACCAGCGTGCCA